>JAVHOS010000291.1:0-1766 GCA_036170205.1 Ignavibacteriaceae bacterium
CTAAAAACGCAACGGGCAAATGGAAACTTTTTTTCGGGGATTTTAAAAAGAGATTCTCAATAATGTAAAATCCTTTTGCGAATATTTGTAAATTATTTTGGTTTAGTTAAATCGTACCGGGCAATTAAAAGGATGAGTGTTGTTTATTGAAACTTCCCACACATAAAAATATATGCCCCGCTCAGAAAAATAATCTACAGCTAAAAAGCTTTTATTGAAATATGTTTTCAGAAAAGGAGAAGATCAGCAAAAAATCAATACTTATTATTGAGCTGATGTATTAAAGATTTAAAAAGTAAGAACCTCCTTATTTTTTTTGTGGATCACGATTAAGTTATCATCTATTAAAAAGCAAGTTATTTTTAAGCGGGAACAAAAAATTTTTTTGATTTTCATATTTTACCCGCACTCGAGTTACTTCCCTTCTTGATCTTGTTCTTGATCTTGATCCATCTCTTTATCAAAATGTTTTACTAATTCTTTTTTAAAACACTTTCCCGGTTTAATTATCGGAAAGGGATGATGATTACGATTGTGATTAAGAAAATAAATACGTATCACATTGGTCGGGAGCGTACAACATTAGTCGGTAAATAGTCTTATTTTTGTATTGAATTAATTAACTTTATAAATCATAAAGACATGACTAAATTCTTCCGATCACTCTTTCTTACTTGCATTCTTACAACTTTAATCGGAAGTAATATTTTTGCTCAACAAAAAGTAGACAAGAGTTGGAAAGTGTTTGACGATTTAACGGTTGCACGCGTTGATATTACCGTGAGCCAACAGGCAGTTGATTATATGTATCAAAACGTTCAAAGTGATTCGCTTCATTGTTGCACTGTTCGCTTTCATAATCAATGGATTGATGAAACACTTGACTCGGTAGGAATTACGTTAAGGGGAAACACATCGCGCAGTTCACAAAAGAAATCTTTTAAACTTGCATTTAACGCTTTCCTTCCGGGAAGAGATTTTTATAATCTCGATAAAATGAATCTCAACGGCGAGCATAACGATCCTTCTCTTATAAGAAGTAAACTCTGCTGGGACTTATTTAACGACGTTGGAATCACTCACAGCCGCGCTGCACACGTTGAAGTTTATCTTAACGGAGTTTACTACGGTCTTTATATTAACGTTGAACAAGTTGATGATAAATTTATTAAGAAAAATTTCAATGATGCAAAAGGAAACTTGTGGAAATGTCTTTATCCTGCAGATTTAGTTTATTTAGGAGAAGATCAAAATCTCTATAAGAAAATAAACGGCGGCATTCAAACCTACGATCTAAAAACAAATGAAACCGCTGATGACTATAGCGGTCTTGTTCATTTAATCTCGGTAATAAACAAAACTTCAATTTCTTTATTACCCGACTCACTTGAAAAAATTATTGACATCAGCAGCGTAATTAAATTATTTGCATTCAATACTCTTGCAGCAAGCTGGGACGACTATCGCTCGCTTAATAATAACTATTATCTTTATCTCGATCCTTCCGCTGATAAGTTCGTTATGCTTCCCTATGATTATGATAATACTTTTGGAGTTGATTGGTTTAATACCGATTGGGCAACCGCTGATCCTTACAACTACCCAAAAGCTGTAAAAGGCAACAGACCACTCTGGGATAGACTAATAACCATCAAGCAGTACAAAAACTTGTACACACATTTCCTCGATTTTTATAACAACAAAGCATTCAAACTTTCTCTCTGGGAAAACAGATTGGAGAATTTGAGGATCAAAATAACCACTAG
>JAVHOS010000292.1:0-6922 GCA_036170205.1 Ignavibacteriaceae bacterium
CCGCTGAAGCCGCCAAAACCGCCCCCGCTTCCACCGCCGCCAAATCCTCCAAAACCACTTGAACCGCCAAAGCCGCCAAGCCCCATTCCGGTTCCGAGATAAATTCCCCGGCTTCTTCTTCCGCGAAAAAGAAAAGAAAAAATAATTATCAAGAAGGGAATTATCCACCCTCCGATAGATTTTCCTCTTTTTCTGGTTTTGGGTGAATCATTTTTATATTCTCCAACCGTAGCTTTTTCAATTGCGCCAATACCGGCTAAAACTCCGGCTGAATAATTATCTTCTTTAAAGAACGGAAGGATTTCATTTCTAATAATTGAATTAGATGTTGCGTCGGGCAAAGCGCCTTCAAGTCCGTAACCTACTTCAATCCTAATTTTGTGATCATTTTTAACAACGAGAAAGAGTATTCCGTTATCGTTTTTCTTCGTTCCGATTTTATTTTTTTGTGCAACCTGGTTGGCATATTCTTCAATCGGATAATCGTTAAGCGTTGGGATCATCAAGAATACAAGCTGGTTTGAAGTTGAATCTTCATAGGCGCTTAATATCCGGTTGAGATTTAGAATATCATCTGCTGAAAGTGTATTCGTTAAGTCTGTAGCGAGATATTTTAAAGTCGGCAGTTCACCTTGAGCCTTAATCGAAAAGCAAAAGACAAGAGAAATGACTAAGATGGAAAGTAATTTTTTCATTTAAACTAAAATTCTACTTTCGGGGCATTTTCAGCTCCTGAAACCGCTTCGAAATATTGTTTGTCTTTGAAATTAAAAATTCCGGCGAATATAGCTGTCGGGAATTTTTTAATTAACGTGTTATATGTTTGAACCGATTCGTTAAACTTTCTTCTTTCAACGGCAATACGGTTTTCCGTTCCTTCCAACTGTGCCTGAAGTTGGAGAAAATTTTCGTTTGCTTTTAGTTCTGGATAATTCTCAACAGTAACCAATAATCTGGAAAGGGCTCCGCTTAATTGTCCCTGCATCTGTTGAAATTTTTGGAAAGCTTGAGGATCGTTCAAAACTTCCGGAGTTACTTTCACCGAACTTGCGCTTGCTCGTGCGTTTGTAACATCGGTTAACACTTGTTTTTCAAAATTAGCGTAACCTTTAACTGTGTTCACTAAGTTCGGAATGAGATCCATTCTTCTCTGATATTGGTTCTCGACGAGACTCCAATTTTTGTTCACATCCTCGTTCATCGTAACAAGATTGTTGTAAGACCGAACACCCCACATAATTAACAAGATAATTCCGAGTAAGAGTGCGCCTCCAATTGAGAGCCCGATAAGTAAACCTTTTTTCATTGAATCCTCTTTTTTAATTAGGGTTTGGAGCTTGTTGCTGCTTTGTGAATTATTTTAAGTCTAAAATATAAATTTTATTTGATAATTAACAATCCTACACCAACAAATTTAATTTGTAAGGCTTCTGATCGGTGCAGGAATTTTTCCTCCTCTTAAGACGAACGCTTTTGATGAAAGTTCTCTTACCGGCATAATTGGCGCTCTGCCGAGAAGTCCGCCGTAATCTACATAATCGCCAACACTTTTGCCAACTGCGGGAATTATTCGTACGGCTGTGGTTTTGTCATTAATTATTCCGATGGCAAACTCATCAGCCATAATTCCGGCAAGTGTTTCTGCTGAAGTATTCCCGGGAACAGCAACCATATCAAGTCCAACAGAACAGACTGCGGTCATCGCTTCTAATTTTTCTAACGATAGATGTCCTTTTTCAACCGCGCGGATCATTCCGGCATCTTCGCTAACGGGAATAAAAGCGCCGCTCATTCCGCCCACAGATGAACTTGCCATCAATCCGGCTTTTTTTACAGCGTCATTCAACATTGCAAGCGCGGCAGTTGTACCGGGCGCTCCAACATCTTCAACGCCCATTGCAATTAAAATATCGGCGATACTGTCACCTTCAGCCGGAGTCGGAGCTAAAGAAATATCTACTATTCCAAACGGAATATTATTTTTGTCTGCAACTTTTCTGCCGATCAATTCACCGGCGCGGGTAATTTTGAACATTGTTTTTTTGATGAGCTCCGAAAGTGATTGAAAATCAATTCCTCCGGCAGTCTTTATCGCATCTAAAACAACACCGGGTCCGCTGATACCAACGTTTAGCGTAACCTCGGGTTCCGAAATCCCGTGAAAAGCTCCCGCGACAAAAGGATTATCTTCAACCGCGTTACAAAAAACCACAAGTTTTGCGCAGCCAACAGAATCTCGCTCTCCGGTTTTTGCAGCAACTTCTTTGATGATATTCGACATCAAGTTCACTGCATCCATATTTATTCCGGCTTTTGTTGAAGCGACGTTCACACTTGAACAAACTTTTTGCGTTTGGGAAAGCGCGTTTGGGATTGATTTTATAAGCTCCAACTCACCTTTTGTAAATCCTTTTTGCACGAGCGCAGAATATCCGGCGATGTAATCAATTCCTATTTCCGTTGCGGCTTTATCTAAAGTTTCGGCAATTTTCAAAAATTCATCTTGACCAAAAGCATCACCAATTATTGAAATAGGCGTTACCGAAACTCTCTTATTTGCAATTGAAATTCCGTAGCGTCTTTCAATTTCCTGCGCATTCTTTACATGATTCCCGGCGTAGCGAAGAATTTTTTCATAAATTTTTTGTGTAGTAATTGAAATATTTCGATCAGCACAATCGCGGAGACTAATTCCCATGGTTACTGTGCGGATGTCGAAGTGCTCAATCTCCGTCATTTTAATTGTTTCAAGTATCTCGTCAAATTCGTAGGGCATGGCTTTGTTTGTAGTTAGTGGTTAGTTGTATGTTGATTAATTTTTTATTGAATTTATATAAGCACTTAGTCTTGGACTAAGCTCATCAATGATTTCTTTTAATTTTTCAATTTCATCTTTCTTTAAAAGATTTCTTTTCACGGCTCTTCTTAGCCAATGTTTCGTTTCAAATAGAGAACCCCTTGCAATTTTGGCAAATCTTTTGTTATCAAGCATGCTTCCTTTTCCAGTTCCCTCAGCAATATTTGCACCTATGCTGTCGGCAGCTTTTACTATTTGTGATCCGATTGTTGCTTTTGCAAATGGTGACCACGATAGAACGATACTCCAAATAATATCTGAAAGATTTTCGGATAATTTGTAAACGTCTAATTTTTCAAAGTTTGTCTTTTCCATTCAACCAACAACCGGCTACTAACAACCATCAAATACGATGCATATACCTAAAAACATCTTCATGCTGGAGATAGATTTTCACTTTCAATCGTTCAGCAATGCTTTTCATTATTTCTTGCAAGTCTTTTATATCTTTTGGTGAATTGGTAATATCGATCATCATAATCATCGTGAAAAATTCCTGCATAATTTTTTGAGAAATGTCGAGGATATCGCATTGCGCCTCGCTTAAAGCGGCAGAAATAGAACTGACAATGCCTGTTGTATTCAAACCAAACGACGTTAGAATTACTCTGCCTGAACTTACATTCATCTCTCCTTCGGGGAAATCATTTGAACTTCGGATTTTTTCTTCAACTAATTTTTTAACTGCATCCGGAGAAGCATTCGAACCAAGTTCAGAAATCGCTTGAATTGATAATTCTCTAATTTTATCTTCTGTTAATTTCACGGTTTAAGTCCTTGATAATTTTTTTGTAAATAGTCTAAAGTTTCATTTTTAATAAGTTCATTTTTCTCGATGGCAAATTTTTCTGCGTTGGAAAGATTACCGTTGTAAAATCTGAGCCAAAGCATAGTTCCAACCGCCATTCCGTCGAAAACTCTTTCAGCAGAAAAAGCCTGGACGGTTAAATATCCAAGTAGAACATTCCAGCCAAGCGATAAAATTCCACTTACATAATTACCGGTGTAAAATTGTCCGGCTCCGGGCAGAACTACCGAAATTCCCCTGGCAAAACTAATGGAATATTTTTTCTTTTGCACTTCTTCGCAAATATTTTTTAAGGTTTCTGCAGAATCAATCTTACTGTAAACTTGAGCCGCTTTTTCCCAATCATCGTGGAAAAGGTAATTCCACCCGCGCCAATATTGAAGAGAAGATGAATCTGCAGCAAATCTTGCGTCTTTTTCCATTTCATTCAGTTGATGATCGGTTAAATTAAATGCGCGGCGCAGAATGTTAATTTTTACTATTTCAATTTTTGTTTTGAAAAGGTCTTTCGCGTTGTTTGCCGCTATTTCAGCCTTTGTAAAATAATGGACAGCTTCAGAAAGTTTTCCTCCTTGTTTATAAGATTCCGCAATAAGGTTATTTACCTTGAAAGAATATTGATTTGCCGAATCAAAAAAAACTAACCGTTTTGCTTCCGTGATGGCATCAAAATATTTTTCTTGTGCAAAAAGAGATTCGGCAAAAGTCAATTGACTTTCGAGCTGAGTTTGTGCGAATCCTTGTTGAAAGAAAATCACTAAAATGAAAAGAAGCCATCTCGGTTTCACTTACAACTTCCTTCAATTTCTTTCGGAACAAAATAATTTTTCGAATTCAAGAACGAATCGAATTCATTATTCAGTTCTTCTTCTTTCTCCAAATTATAATTTCGTGCAGAAATATATGAACCATAGATATTCCCAGCATTAAAAAATGCTGCCGTTCCGGCAAATATCCATCCCCGCGCATTATGGTGAGCGCGAAAATTATCATAAGAAAGAAATGCAAAAAGTCCGGTTACGATGAACGAAGTAATTCCATCTCCATAATTTTTTGTATATATTTTTCCCGCGCCGGGAACCATTGCCGAAAATAAAGCGGCTGCAAAAGGACTTTTTCTTTGTGGATGTGAAAAGTTTTCCGCAAACCTTTTCAAAATTTGAGCGTCGTTTTCTTCAAAATCATTAGTTGGTGAAAACAGATTTGTCTGAATCATTCCAGCCTTTATTTGCGCCGCCAACTCCAATCGCCGGAATGAAGTTTTCAAATCTTTATTCACAAATTGATTTTGAAAACTATCAGCTTCTCCCGCAACATTTTTATTCAACAAGAAAGAAGTTTTTAGAAATAGCAACCTGCTTTCTTCTCCAAGAGAAGAATTTCTTAATAGAAAAAAATGATCTTTCGCTTTCTCGTAGTCGTTCATTTTTAATAAGCATAACCCGATGTAGTAAGAAAGCGAATCGTTTTTAACCACACTGTTGATTGCTTCATATTCTTCGGAAGCGCGGAGATAATCTTTTTCGCAGAACAAATTATCGGCAAAAGCTTTTCTCTTCTCGGGAGTGAATAATCCGCTTTCTTGCGAAAATAAAATTGATGGGAAAAGTGAAAGCAAACTTAGAAGAAATATTCTTCGCATCATTTATCTTTTGAACGAGCAGTTGAAAGCAAATATTTTTCCGGAGGATCGGCGAGTCTTCCTTTTCGAGTAACACGGTAATCATTCCGGTTAAAAACATTAAAGTCGCGGGTAAAGCGGTCTGCGAACATTAATGTTCCTTCAACAATGTTTGAAGCTTTCACCGATTCTAAAAAGAAAGAAGAGCACGAAGGATCAAACGGACAGTTATCGCCATCAACATCTGAAATGAAAAACCAGTAAGTAACGGCTGAAGCTTTTAATAAAAACTCAAACGGATCATCAGCGCGTAAAGAATAGCTTCTGCCGGAATTATCAACTTTTTCAGTATAATTAATTTCCGTTTTCTGCCAACGCTGCCAATCCGTTTGAGCAAAAAGAAAATAAGAAAAAAACAGACTTAATAAAAAAAATTTCAATGGTCACTCAATAAACTTCTTGCAATAACAATTCGTTGAATTTCGTTTGTCCCTTCGTAAATCTCTGTGATCTTTGCATCGCGTAAATAGCGTTCAACTAAATATTCACGAACGTAACCGTAACCGCCGTGTATTTGAATCGCTTCCGATGCACATTCAACCGAAATTTTTGAAGCATAGTACTTTGCCATCGCCGATTCCTTTACGTAAGGTTTGTGCGCATCCTTTAGAGCGGCGGCTTGTAAAGTAAGTAACTTGGCGGCTTCAACTTTTGTAGCCATCTCTGCAATTTTAAATTGTATTGCCTGGTGATTTGCAATTTCGGTTCCAAACGCTTTTCTTTGTTTCGCATATCGAATAGCAGCTTCAAGCGAAGCAACAGCAATGCCTAAAGCCTGAGCCGCAATTCCTATTCTTCCGCCGTTGAGTGTATTCATCGCAAAGTTAAATCCCTTCCCTTCTTCCCAAACAATATTTTCAACGGGAATTTTGCAATTTGTAAAAGTAAGCGAGCAAGTATCGGAACTTCTGATACCAAGTTTATCTTCCTTCTTTGCCTGCTCAAAACCTTCCGTTCCTTTTTCAACAAGAAAAGTTGTAATTCCTTTATGCTTTTTCTCAACGTCGGTTTGCGCCATTACCAAATAATAATCGGCATTTTTCCCGTTGGTGATCCAATTTTTTATTCCGTTAAGAACAAAATAATCACCTTCGCGATGGGCGAGCGTACGTTGATTTGTCGCATCGCTTCCAGCTTCCGGTTCCGACAAAGCAAACGCTCCAAGTTTTTCTCCTTTTGCAAGCGGTATTAAATATTTTTGTTTTATGAATTCCGAACCGTAGGTTTCAAGTCCCCAGGTAACAAGCGAATTGTTAACCGACATAATTACGCCGCAGCTTGCGTCAACTTTAGAAATTTCCATCATCGCCAAAACATAACTAACAGTGTCCATTCCGGCGCCGCCGTAATCGGGGGAAACCATCATTCCGAGGAAACCAAGTTCTCCAAGTTTTTTAATTATCTCATGTGGAAATTCCGCATTAATATCGCGGTGAATGGAAGAAGGTGCTATTTCGGCTTCGGCAAACTCTTTTGCAGTTTGCTGAATCATTAATTGTTCTTCTGTGAAATCGAAATTCATAATGTTATCCTTTTGTGATTTGAAAGAAAGATTTTCTAACCGCTTGTGGCGATT
>JAVHOS010000292.1:7022-8804 GCA_036170205.1 Ignavibacteriaceae bacterium
TCGGTATATTGCACCTCAAATTTTATAAAGAAGCATGAACAAAAATAAAACGCAACTAAAAGGATTAACGCTCGAAGAACTGCAAACACTCTTTCTCGAGATGGGAGAAGCGAAGTTCCGCGCTTTGCAGGTTTTTAACTGGATGTACAATTACCGCGTAACGAGTTTTGATAAGATGGAAAATCTCTCAAAACCGCTACGGAACAAACTTAAAGAGAATTATTCACTTATCACCTTAAACTTTGCCGCAGCGGAAACTTCAACCAGCGGAACGAAAAAATTAATTTTTGAAACTGAAGAAGGGAACAAAATTGAGTCGGTGATCATTCCCGATGAAAAAAGGAATACGCTCTGCATTTCTACGCAAGTTGGCTGCCCTCTTGATTGCAAATTCTGCGCAACGGGATTAATGGGTTACAAAAAAAATCTTTCTGCCGGGGAAATTTTCGATCAATATCTATTAGCGCAGCAGCATTCTGAAAGAGATATTTCAAACATCGTTTATATGGGAATGGGCGAACCGCTTCTAAATTACAACGCCACATTAAATTCGCTTAAAATATTTTCGGAAGAATTAACAAAAGGAATCAGTCTAAAAAAAATTACGGTTTCAACTGCAGGAATAGCTCCCAAAATAGTTGAGCTTGCCGACTCCGGTTTAAAAGCAAAGTTGGCTTTATCGCTTCATTCATGTTTTGAAAAAACACGTTCGAAGATCATGCCGATAAACGAAAAATATCCGCTTAAAGATAATCTTGAAGCGGTTACCCACTACGCAAAGAAAACCAAAACACGCATCACGTTTGAATATATTATGTTGAAGGGTTTGAATGACAGAGATGAAGATATTAAAGCGTTAATAAAATTAACGAATCAAATCCCTTCTAAGATAAATGTAATTCCTTTTAATTCGTTGCAGCACATGCATCCAACCGGATTTTCAGCATCACTCTTTCCAACAGAAAAAAAACGAATTGACGACTTCGTCCAAATATTACGGGATAATAATGTTACCGTAATGGTTCGCGAAACACAAGGCGATGATATTGCCGCTGCTTGCGGACAACTTGCCGTGAAGTTCAAGTAAGAAAAAATCAAAATGAAAAAACTTACCCACGACGAAATTTCTCAAAACCGGAGTACGCTTGATACCTTACATCAAGTAGAAAAACTGCCGGTGGTTGCATTGCTTGATAATATCAGAAGCACATACAATGTTGGTTCGGTCTTCCGTACCTCCGATGGTGCGCAAATTGACAAACTTATTTTAACCGGTTACACACCTCACCCGCCGAATAAAGAAATTTTGAAAACTGCTCTCGGTTCAACTAACAGCGTAAAGTGGGAATTCCATAAAGAAGCGTTAGCGGTTATTCATCTACTTAAAAAAGAGGGCTATAAAATTTGCGCTCTCGAATTAACCGAAGCGTCTAAAATGTATTATGAAGTTTCTACGCAGCAGTTTCCCCTTTGCTTAATTGTCGGAAATGAAATTACCGGAGTTTCACAAAAGCTTTTAGATGAATGCGATTTTGCAATTGAGATTCCTCAATACGGAATTAAACAATCACTTAACGTAGCCGTGGCTTACGGTATTGCAATCTTTGAGTTGAGAAAGATTTTTGATTTGGCACAATCAAGAATGTAAATATCTACCTTTCTGAATTGAAGGTTGCACTACAAACTCAAGAAGCTGTTTCCTTAGATCGAAAATTTGCTTACTACTATCTCGAAGTTGCATCCCAAGGTGAAAATTTTTCGTGAAAATATCGAAATGTTCCG
>JAVHOS010000293.1:0-23442 GCA_036170205.1 Ignavibacteriaceae bacterium
TGCTTGCCAACGAAGCTTTAATATGAGCCTGTTCCCCGCCGAATTGCGCGAAGGAAGCAGTCGGCAAAAGGCAGTAGGCAGTAAGCAGTACCCAGTAGGCAGTAGGCAGTAAAAAAACTTTTGACTTTTTACCAATGACCTTTGTCCACTGACCATTGATTAATGACCACTGACTTCCAACTTTCAACTTGTTACTTTCCACTTTCAACTTTCTACTTTCCACTACTTACTTTCTCCATCCTTGAACGATCGGGAAACGTCTGCCGTACCCGAACGCTTTGTTTGATATACGCAACGCGGGGGCTGCCTGCTTCCGTTTAAATTCATTAAGATCAACCATGCGAAGAACTTTTGTTACAACCTCGCGGTCTCCCAAAACTTTACTTATCTCGTTGATCTCTTTATTTTCTTCTAAGTACATTCGTAAAATTTGATCCAGCAGTTCATACGGCGGAAGCGAATCCTGATCAGTTTGGTCGGGTCTCAATTCTGCCGAAGGAGCTTTCGTTAATATTTCGTTTGGAATAATTTCTTCATTTCGATTAATAAATCTTGCAACTCTGTAAAGATCGGATTTATAAACATCCGCGATAACCGCAAGCCCGCCGCACATATCGCCGTACAACGTTGCGTAACCAACTCCCATCTCCGATTTATTTCCCGTAGAAAGCAAAAGATATTTAAATTTATTTGAAAGAGCCATCAGTAAAAGTCCGCGTGTACGTGATTGCAAATTTTCTTCAGTAATATCTTCCGGGAAATTTCCGAAGATAGGATGAAGCAACTCCAAAGTTTTATCAACTACCGGTTGAATAGAAATTTTGTTTGATGAGATGCCGAGATTTGCAATAAGTTTCTCAGAATCTTTTACACTTCCCTTTGAAGAATATTTTGACGGAAGCATAACCACATGCACGTACTCATTCCCTAACGCTTGAACGGCAAGATAGGTTACAATTGCAGAATCAAGTCCGCCGCTTAATCCGACAAGAACTTTTTCAAAATTCAATTTTTTGCAATATTCTTTTATCCCGTAAATAAGCACGTCATGAATTTCTTCTTCAAAAGTTCGTTCAACCTTAGTTATCGGTTCATATTTTTTATCCGTATCGTAAAGAATATAATCTTCATCAAAATTCTTTCCGAGCTGAATCAGATTCCCCCCATTATCAAAACACATCGAAGCGCCGTCGAAGATTAAATCAGTTTGCGCGCCAACGTTACAAACATACGCTAAACCGATTTTGTCCTTTTTAGTCAAGGTCGAAAGCATTTCCAACCGTGCTAATCTTTTTCCATAGGAATAAGGACTCGCTGAAATGTTAATTAAAAATGTTGCTTTCTTATCAATCAATCTTTCAACGGGATCGTTGGAGTAGAGGCGCTTCTTCCAATAATCTTTGTCGTTCCAAATATCTTCGCAAATAGAAATACCGAGTTTCTCTCCTTTGAACTCATGTACAAATACATCGCGCGCCGATTCAAAGTAACGCATCTCGTCAAATACATCGTAATTGGGTATTAACGTTTTATGCTGAATGAATTGTATTTTGCCATCGTAACAAAGGAGCGCGGAATTAAAAAGATTTGTTCCAACTACATCGTCTTCTTCGGTGAGTGAACCAAATAATAGTCCGACTGAATTTGTCTGCGCCGCAATTTCTTGTGCGGCAGAATTTACCGCGTCACGGAATTCTTTCTTTTCGACTAAGTCAAGAGAAGGATAACCCAGCAATGCAAGTTCGGGAAAGATTACCAGATCGGCTTTATCCTCAACAGCTTTACGGTATCCGTTAATTATTTTTTCTTTATTTCCTTTAATATCCCCGATCACCGGATCAATCTGGAAGAGCGCAAGTTTCATATAAAATATCTTTTTTTTGCTTCAAAGTTAAAGAGAATGAGGGAGATTGGAAAACCATCAATTGAATTAGGAATGAGGAATTACGAATTAGGAATATATAAGAGGACATAAAAATACCAACATTCTACTTCAATTAAAATGCTCTGAATACTGAATACTGAAAACTGAGAACTGAGAACTACTAACCAATTATCTAATCAGTTTTAATCCTTCAACCTTCATTTTGGTTTCATAAACGGCATTGGTTTCGTCTTCGGTTAAGAATAATGTTTTATAATCGCTTCCGCCGAATTCAATGTTGCTCGGTTTCATTCCCGGTGTTTTAATTCCGTACATAATATTTCCATCTGGATCAATTACATAAACTGCACCGCCGCCAAAATGTGCTGCGTACATATTTCCGTTTTTATCAAAAGCAATACCGTCCGGATCACCTCCCGGCAATTCAACAAAAGTAGTTTGTTTTTCAAGTGAGCCATCCTTTGTAATGGAATATTTTAATATTCTATTCTTTGCCGATTCACATACGAACACTGTTTTAAAATCTTTTGTAAAGGCTATTCCATTTGGAAAAGCTAAGTCTTTCGCAACAAGAACAACTTCATGAGAATCGTGCTTTACCATGAATACTCTTCCGTCTAGCGTATCTTTGTTATAACTTTTCGGATCGGTGAAGTAGAGATTTCCTTTTTCGTCAAACGCAAGATCATTTGGGCGGTTGAATTTCTTCCTTCCGAAACCTGAAGCGTACACTTCTGATTTTCCTTCGGGAGAAATTTTTAAGATTGCGCCGATGCCATAATCGCACGCATAAATATTTCCATCGCTCCCAACAGTTAAACCGTTTGTTTGATTTATTGTAAACGGTTCTTCTTGCGCAGAAACAAAAAGAGAGGAAGCTCCATCAGTAATTTTTGTAATCCATTTGCCGTAACAACTTGAACTATAAAGTGTTCCTTTTCCATCCCATGCGGGACCTTCGGGGAATTTTTGATCCAGGGCGAGTTTTGTCCAAACCGGTTCCCTTGTTGTAACTTTTGAAAGAACTTGTGAAAAATTTACTGCTGCGCTGCATAACAAAATCATAAAAAAATTTTTCATTTCTTCTCCTTCTTATCTTCAAAAAGTGAGCCGTCAATTCCTCGATTCACTTTATAATTTGAATATATTACATCAACCGTTCCTTTGGTAACTTTAGGTTTTTTAGATTTGGATCGATCGGAGTCTTGCATGTCGCCTCCCATGTGCGGAACGTTCATTTTGCTTACATCAAAGCTAAATACCATTCGCGAAGGAAGCGGATAATGAGTATCCGTCGCATAATCAAGATCGATTGTAAATGTACCGTTCATCTTTGTAGTTGATTCAACTTTTTTAATCACGAAGTTTTGTTTATCAATCCAAATGGTTGATAGAATAACCTCGTTCACTTCGCCAAGAGGAATAACTTTAACCACAGCACATTGTACACCGTTAAGAAGTTCATCCCGTTCATAAAAACTTGTGTAAGCATTTTTGAATAATGAGTGAGGAGTAAAGTTCAAACCTTCTTTCGGAAGCATAGCAAAGCCTTGCGACTTTATCTTCACTTTATCTGGTTGTTTGAAAAATATTTTCGCTTCCGTCGGCGGAACTTTTAAGAAATTAACATCAACAACTATCTTTACGTCAACTTGATAGTCTTTCACCTCGCTAAATTTCTTTTTTACTTTGTCGATAATGCCCTGTCCGTCTTTTGTCTGCGGGAATCCCAGTTGAACGAACAATAACAACGCTAATAAATAATTCATGCTAACTCCAAAATTTCTAAAATCATTATGTAAGAATATCTTTTCTTTTAAAGATGAAAAGGGTAATACCGAAAAATCCTGCAATGTGTCCAACAAGCACCAGACAATTCTTTATTATTTCATTATAATCGATCGGATCATCAAAAATCAATTGCCATGTTGACATGTAGTTTGTAAATAAATAAGGTTTAATCATTCTGAAAAAATCTATGTTGATTGCTGAGAAGATTGTGAAGATGATTATAACCGTCATTGTTGACACAATTGGTCCAATCGCGTTTTCAACTAAGGAAGAAAAGAGGAATCCAAGTGCGAGAACGACACTCATGCTTAACGCTGCGGAAGCGTAGGCTAAAATAAAACGCCACAGAATATCATTTTGTGCGAAAATTATTATCGTATCTTTTATTACAATCAACTCGCCAACACCGAAGATGACGATTCCCAGCCCCAAACTGATAACAGAAAGCCAGAGTACAAGAAGAATTGTGTAAATCAATCCGGCAAGAAATTTGGCAACAACTAATTTAAAACGTGAGACGGGACGAGTTATCAGCATGCGATATGTTCCCGCGGTCGCTTCACCGGCAAGCAGATCGCCCGCAACAAGCGCAATCAAAAACGGAATATGAATTGTTAAACTTCCAAGAATAATGTATGCAATCAAATATCCGTTAAGAAGATTCCCGACAAATACAAAGTTGTCTTTAAAACTGCGGGTCATAAATTCAAGATAATGCGCCCCTTGAAAGTACATAGCCATCTGAATAACCGAAATCATAACACCAATAGCGCCAAATCCAATGTACGTTCTCCATTTACGAAAAATTTTATAGAGTTCAATTTTAACGAGTGTGTACATCAGGCTCCCTTTTCGGTCAAGTGTAAAAAATATTCTTCAAGCGAACGTCTGGGAACAATTGAGTTGATAGCAATTCCCTGTTCAACTAAAAATTTATTCAGCGGCGCAATTTCATTTTGTTCGAGGAGAAAAAGAATCTGGTAGTCACCGAACGATTCGATTTTTTTCTGCCATTGTGTTTCTGCAAGAATCTTTTTTGCTCTGTCAATTTCATCAAATTCAAAAGTAACTTTTAGATTCGTAGCATTCAGCAAGTCTTGAACCGTTCCTTCAACTACGGTTGAACCTTTATTAATTATAATCATCCGGTTTGCTACAAGTTCAACTTCCGCTAAAATGTGTGACGAAAGGAAAATAGTTTTTTGTTTTTCTCTTGCAAGATGAATAATTAGCTCACGAATCTCTTTCATCCCTTGCGGGTCAAGTCCGGTGGTTGGTTCATCAAGTATAATTAAAGAAGGATCATGAAGCAGAGCCTGTGCCAAACCGAGCCGTTGTTTCATTCCGTGAGAAAAAGTTTTTACTTTACTTTTCGCCCGCTTTTCAAGTCCAACGGTTTCAAGAATTTCCATTATTCTTTTATTTGAAGTATCGCAGCCGGAAATTTGTCCGAGTATTTCTAAATTTTTATATGCAGAGAGATAACCGTAGAAATCAGGCTTTTCGACAATTGCGCCGACTTTCCTTAGAATTTCGTTTCTCTTTTGTTTGAGTGGTTTGTCAAAAATTTTTATTGTTCCTGAAGTTGGATTAATCAATGTCATCAACATTCTGATGGTTGTACTTTTCCCCGCGCCGTTTGGACCGAGAAATCCGAAAATGTCTCCGCGGTAAACGTTAAGATCTAAATTGTTTACAGCGGTTAGGTCTTTAAACTTCTTTGTAAGATTTTTAACTTCAATTACTTTTTGCATGCACACTTCTTTCGTAACAAACATAATTCAAAAATTCCGTTTTAAAAATAAAGGTTTTCCACCAATCTCTTTTTATAAATTGATAAGCGGTAAAATTGAGGTAGAGTTTTTTTGAGATTGATACTTACGGAAAATCAACAGCGAAACCGAACCCTACTTTGTTGATCTTTTCATCAAAATATTCGCTGAACATATTATTGCCGGAATAGAATGAAAAGTAAAAAAGAATTCCTTTCGATTCCCAATTACCGAATTTAATACCAAGTTGAGATTGATTAGTGAAAGTGTAATCGGGAAGTCCCGCATAGTTAATATTATGAGCAAGAAAAACATTCACCGGCTTGTCAAATAGTTTCGCGATTATCTTATCACTGTGAATTTCAAATCCGGCTAACGCGGAAAATCTTTTTAACGTTGAAGGACGAATGCGAAGTGAGAATGCAGCGCCTCCGTAATATCGTAAATCATAATTTTGGAGATGAACATCGTTTGAGGCAACAAATTCGGCAAAATCTCGTGTAAAGGGAACTGGTCCGCCCGGTTTTGTCCAATCTCTTGGATACGGATGCACCCAATAATTTCCATCCACTAAATGGGCGCTGTTGTGTATAAACCTGAAACGGAATGAAAGAAGGTTATCGTTAAATGGTTGTGTGTAAGTTGCGTTACCGCCAAAGAAACCATCAACCGCATCAATCTGCAAACGAAGTTGTTCATAACCAATTACCGAAGCATATGCCATAAATTCAATTCCGAAATTCAATTTACTTTTGCTTTCCGTAAATTGAAAAGAAAGCAGATCCATTGTATTGCCGATATCAACTTTCAGATTTGCGTTTTCAGGATAGTAAAGGACTCCAATTTTTGCTTCTTGATTGTTCGCCCGAAGTGGAAGAAAATTTAAACCATCGGGAAGAAATTCAAATCTTGTTTGAGAAAATGTTAGCGGGAGAAATCCAACGTAAATTAAAAGTAAAAAAATTTGTCGATGTAACTTCATTCTTTCAAGAATATTCAATACCTAAACTTGTGCAATTTGAGAAAGGATATAAACCACGGTCGCAACGGTTAAAACAATTGTAAAACTAAAATGAGCAAAAGTGATTGCTTTTTTATACTCCGGATTTAACTTATAAGATTTTATTTGGGATTCCTTAACTCTATAGTCGCCGTTCTTCACATCCCAATAATCGATCTTGGGAAATAATGGTGTATTGGTTCTCCCTTTTTTAGTAGAATCAAATTTAATGAATTTTAATATTGGCTTAGCTTTGTTCAAATCATAAGAGACTGTTGTATGCCACCAATCTTCCGGTAATTTAAGCGTCCTAAGTTCACTTATTTCATTATTATCAATTAAAATTTCATGGGTCAAGTCTTCTCGTTTTACAATCGATAGCATTTATCCCTCAAACCTTGTTTGATTATTGAATTTAGTAATTATATTTTGACGAAGTAAAAATAAGAAAAAATAGATATTATCAATACGTATATGAAAAAAATATTACTTTCCGCTTTAGCCTTCCAATTTCTCCTTCTCGGTCAAGTTGATAAAAAAGAAAAAACTAATCCAGCGATATACATCGCATTTCTTTGGCATATGCACCAACCGATCTACTGGCCTTATGAATCTATCGTTACAACGCAAACTCAAGGAAGGTATCCTTATTCGGTATTTGATATTCACAATGAAAGACTTGGACCTTATAATTCATGGCCGAACGACGCAGTACAAAAAGGAATTTCTGCCGGGCTTCAAAATTTTGGCGCTCAAGTTAGCTTTACCGGGTCTCTAATTGAAAACTTAAATAATCTTGAAGCAAGCGGGAACGGCAATTTTAGTAATTGGAAAAGCAATTGGAACAGCATCAAAAATCAAAAAACATCTCTCGGAAATCCGAGGATCGATATGGTCGGCTTCGGTTATTTTCATCCGCTGATGGGATTGATCGACTATCAAGACATACGCAAGCAAATTCAAATGCACAAGGAAACATTCGCACAAAATTTTCCAGGCGTTTATTCAAAAGGAATTTTTCCTCCGGAAAATGCTTTTTCAAATAGAATGATTCCCGCATTAGTTGATGAAGGAATTGAGTGGGCTTTGGTTGACAATATTCATTTTGAAAGAGCGGTAAACGGATATCCTTTTGACAGAGGCGGAAATCTTTACGAACCGAACAAAGCAGATATTCAAGATGAAAATCCGAATGACTGGATACAACTTAACGGAGTTTGGGCACCGACAAAAGTTTCGGCAAAATGGGCGCGGCAACCACATTATGTTGAAAATGTAAATCCCGAAACCGGTGAAAAGAAAAAGATGATCGCAATTCCAGCCGATAGATATTTGGGAAATGAAGATGGACGCGGTGGTTTCGGCGCTTTGAATTATGAAAACGTGATGAGTCAATTTGAAAGCAGCAATACTGATCCGAATCATCCGATACTCCTTGTACTTCACCACGATGGAGATAATTACGGCGGCGGAAGTTCTGCTTATTATGGTTCAAACTTCCAAAATTTTGTTGATTGGCTGAAAGCAAATCCGCAAAGATTTGTCTGCACTACTATTCAAGATTATTTAGAAATGTATCCCCCGAATCAAGATGACATTATTTATGTTGAAGACGGAAGCTGGAGCGGCGCAGATAACGGCGATCCGGAATTTAAGAAATGGCTCGGCGATCCCGGAAGTGATGGGTATAGTCCGGACAGAAATAGTTGGGGAGTTATTACTGCGGCAAAAAATTATGTAGAAACCGCAAATCAAATTAATGCAAATGACGCAGCAACAATTCAAGCCTGGAAATTTTTACTTGTCGGTGAGGCGAGTGATTATTGGTATTGGGATGGTTCGATCGATGGTATTTGGGACGCTCATCCAACACGCGCGGCAAATCTGGCAGTACAAACGATTCAGTCACTCGCGAAATTGGGCGCAGATTTAACGCCTCCAACAATTTTTTCTCCTCAACGTGAACCGTATAATCCTGGTGCGACTGAATGGTTGATATCTCAACCGTCAGACTTTAAAATCTGGAGTTATGTTTATGATGTGAGCGGATTAAAATCGGTATCATTAAAATTAAGAACGGATAATGACGGAGTTAATCCATCAGCTTCAATTCAAAATGAAACGTATGCCGGTGGAGATGAAGTTTCCGCATGGCAAGAAATTGAAATGACTGGAAAGTTCATTCCTTCTAAAACTTCTCCCACGCCATTAGTTAAAGCGAAAGAATATTCTGCTGAAATAAAAGGATTTAAAAATTATTTAATCGATTATTACATCGAAGCGGTTGACAGTAATAACAACATTGCCAAAAGCCCAATTAAACATGTTTGGGTTGGAGATGGACAAGGAACGAATCCCGGGAATTCTTCACTTACCTGGCTGCCTGAAACTCCGAAAAAAAATGATACAATATCAATTAAAATTACCGGTGTAAAACAAGGAGCAAAATTACATTGGGGCATTAATGGATTTATAGAACCGATCAAAGAATATTGGCCGACCGGAACAACTTTGTTCAGCGCGGGGCAGGCGGTTGAAACACCATTTGAAGGAACTGATTCTGCCGGAGTAATTCAAATTAAAATCGGTTCGTTTAATAATCCGCTGCAAACTGTTACTCAAATAGATTTTGTAATCCATTATAACGATAACACCTGGGACAATAACAACGGAAAAAATTATAAAATTCTTTTAAATGATAGTTCACAAATTCCTTCTACCTTTGTAATTGACGGTACGCTCGATGCAAGCGCAAAAATTGTTGCACAAAATAATAATGCAAAACTTTATCTCGATTGGAATGGAACCGAACTTTATGTAGCAACAGAATCAGCGAAAAATCAAGGGAAAGATGTATTCATTTTTGTTTCTGATAATCCCGCAACTGATAAAACTGCACCATGGGCAAAAAGTGGAACGGTTGGGACATGGGCGGCGTATCTCGCAAACGAAAGTACAAACAACTATTCAAATTGGTTTGACCAAAGCGGTACAGTAAAAAACAGCGCGAACAATTTTTTAGAAGGAACGATAAACCTTCAACAAGAATTTGGAACCATTCCGGCAAAAATTTATTTAGCGATAGGACAATACGGAACTGCTGATAACGGAACATTGGCTTCTCAAATTCCAACCGGGAATGGTAATGGCAATATCGATTCAAATGAATTTTTCGCTTTCGATTTTACATTTACCGATGTAAAAGAAAATAAAATTCAACCGGACAAATTCTCTCTTGAACAAAACTTTCCTAATCCATTTAATCCAAGTACAGTCATCAGTTGGCAGTTGGCAGTCCGAGGTCAGGTGTCATTAAAAATCTTTGATGTCCTGGGCAATGAAGTTGCAATATTGATAAACGAAGGAATGGAAGCGGGAATTCATCGCACAAGTTTTAATGGTGAAAATCTTGCTTCAGGAATATATTTTTATCAATTAAAAACGGATAATTCTATCCAGAATAGAAAAATGATTCTATTAAAGTGATTTTCCGTTAAAAAGAATCGCTTCTTACAATTTGACGTAAATTGTTTCTCTTCAATTAAAAATAATAGAGATATTTTATTTTGAAAACACCGACTCTATCTACAACGTGCATTTGAACCGGCAAAGAATTACCTGATGTATCAAACTGCTGGCTTCTATCACGAATATCGTTCATGGCAAAATAGATCCAGCTTTTGGGAGAAAAATTGTACGAGAATAAAAATCCGAAGATTACCTGCTCGAGTTTATCGGAAGATTTAATAAAAACATTATCCAAATAAACGCGTACGCGTAAATCATTTATCGGAGTGATGGTAACAAACGGTCTTGCGTTGTAAGTAATTTCTTCAACATTTCCTTCCGGATTTCCTTCGATGAACATGTCATAGGATGTTCCAACGTCCATAATAGAAAGTGGTTTCCATTTGAAATAAGTGCCACCCCATGAATAGAATGCCAGATAATTCCGGGAAAAATTATAAGCCTTCGTGTACCCTCCGTACAAATTTCCATTCCATTTTGGAGAAATATTGAACCACGAACTAAATGTTAATTCCGAAGCAAAATATTTTATATCAGAGTCTTTCTGGTTTCCAAACGAATAGTCGATCTCGTAACCCCAATTATTTCTAAACTGCATATTAATCCCAACTATTCCCGCATTGTCGGTGTACGCATCAATCTTCTCATAGGTAAAAGCTCCACCTCCGTAAAGTTGTAATTGTGCAAGCGCTCCTTCATCATAAAACCAAACTGGTCCCGCAATTCCCGTAAAGGTTGCAGTTCCCTTCCATGGAACATACCCAACATCACTAATATCGAATTTGTCACCGACATATCGCGTACGCAACAACGTCATCCAGTTTGAAGTAGATTTTGTAAATCCTGCTGAAAGAGCAAAATCACCATCGGAATTCTTAAACGATCTGGCGACCTGATAAGCAAGCTGCCAATCAGATTCTCTGAACGCTCCGTCAACATCAAGTACGCCGGAATTATTTCCAACAGAATTTTTTCCTACAAACAGAACGCCAATGTTCGAGTTGTCTAGTATTTGTTTTTTAAAACGAGCCGAACCAAAATAAGCGCGTTCTTCTTTCTGATTAAGCCCATCGTAATCTGAGTAATCGGTTTCGCCGGTCATTGCAAGGAATCCGCCATATTCCCAATCGTTAATTCGTCCGAACGCTTTTGTTCCAAAAATAAGGGGAACTTCTTTCCCGCCGGGTAATTTTTTACCGATTCTTCTCGAATAAAATAATTCCATCGGACTGTAAAAGCCTGAGTTTTGTTGCTTTCCTGCGGGCATAAATATTTCGTTTCCCTGTGTAAAGAAAGGTCGGCGCTCGCTAAAGTAAGTTTCATAACGCGAAATGTTAAATTGAAACGGGTCGGCTTCGATCTGTGCAAAATCGGGATTGACAGTTAATTGGTATGTTAACTTCGGTGAAGGATTATAAAGAATATCGAGACCGGCGTTTGGATCATTTTTATACTTGCCGTTCGGTTGATAAGTTATTTTGGAAATTGCAAGTGGATATAATTCGAGATTTAATCCTTTCACTGTCGGTTTGAAATCATCAAAAACGAGTTGACCGAATTTTGAAATTCTTTGTCCTTCATTTTGTTCATATTCGCACCAATAAAGGTCTTCACTCTGCGCAGGAACCCAGCGGTCGAAATCCAGTCCCCACGTTTCATCATCGTTATATTGAATCGACTTGTATGGAATTTTCATTTCAACAACAAAACCCCAGTCGTAAACCTTCGAATCGGCAAACCAGATGCCGTCCCAATTATAATCGCGGTTTCTACCGTCATCCAACAATCTGCAATCTAATTTAGAACCGGAAGCGGTAACCGCAAATTTGTAAGCGGTTTTTTTATCATTAAATGTGTCGATCATAAAAGAGACAACATCGCTGGAACTATATTGATCTAAAACTCCGGAGTTCGTTTGAATATTTGAACGGTTGTCATAATTGATCATCAAACAATAAATTGCATCGTCGGTAGTTAACACTTTCGAGACCGTCCGTTTTGAAGGTTCTTTTGCGTAGTAAGGTGAAAGCTGAAAAAAATTCGCGGTTGAATCTGCTGAATTCCAAATCGTATCAATGATACCGTCGATCATCACGCCGGCATTTACTTTTTTTAAGTGCAGTTTTTTTTCGATGTTTTTTGTTCCCGCAGAAATGATCGAAGTAAAAGCAAAAAGTAAAATGATTAGATACATAGGCATTAAACCGGTTAAATTTATAATTTTCTTTTTAAGCGGAGGCAAACTAAAAATCTATTTCCCATTGATTAAATCATTTTTGATAAATGGGAGAATAGTCTGGTAAACGGTTCAGAAACATACAACAATATCCAACGCGGGAATTCATCATTCTTTTGAACGGCACTTAATGTTGAAATTTTTTTTCTCCCTATATTTGTTTTAAGAATTGTGATTAAAAAAAAACAATATTTCCCGAACGTTGCCAAACTATAAACTACATATTCAATACGATGGAACAAATTACTGCGGATGGCAGATCCAAAAAAATCAACCGTCGGTGCAGCAGACACTCAAAAATGCAATTGAGACATTAGTCCGCGAACCGATTGTTCTTAACGGCAGCGGGCGGACTGACAGCGGAGTTCATGCACTGGGACAAGTCGCGAATTTCAAGTGTGAACAGCAACTCGATTTATACAAGTTCCGATATTCACTTAACAATACGATTCCCTATGATATTGCCGTTACAAAAATTGAAGAAGTTGATCTGGAATTCCACTCGCGTTACGATGCAACAAGCAGGACGTATTTCTATTTTATTTCAAAAAATAAAACTCCCTTTTTCAAGAATTATACGCATTTTTATTATTCACCACTCGATCTACAGTATCTGAATGCGCTTTCAAAAATGTTGATTGGAAAGAGAGATTATACTTCTTTTACCAAACATGAAGCAGAAACCGAAAATAAAATCTGCGAAATTTTGAATGCCCAATGGCGGCGAGAAAAAGATTTTTCGATCTTTAGAATTGAAGCTACAAGATTTTTGCATGGTATGGTGCGAACCATCGTCGGCACTCTTTTGGATTTCCACAAAGAGCAAAAACCGGTTGAAGAGCTTGTAAAAATTATTGAAGCAAGAGATAGAACAAAAGCCGGAGAAGCAGTCCCGGCAAAAGGTTTATTTTTATTTAAGGTGAAGTACTAATTTGCGGTTGGCGCGCGGAAGGTTGTTAGTTGTATTTCATTTTTCTATACTTCTAAATAAAAAGTAAAAGATTTTATAACCAATTAGTAATATTTTAATTAGCTGAAAGATTAATGTATGGAATTTCTCGGATCGCTTCACCCCAAAATAATTCACTTCCCCATTGTGCTTTTTATTGTTTATACTTTTTTAGAAACGATTGGGCTACTATTTAAGAAAGAACTTTTTACAAAAGCAGCTTTCATAATTCTGGCGCTCGGAATTCTCGGTGCGTTTACGGCTGTATTAACAGGGCATCAAGCGGAAGAGGTCTGGAAGAATTGGAACAAAGCAAGCGAACATCTTTTGGAGGAACACGAGACGTTTGCAACTATTACACTCTGGTATTTTTTAGCAGTTGCCATTCTCCGAACTATGTTTGTTATAAATGTTGAGATTAAAAACAAATTCCGGGAACACGCGACCAAATTAAAAATCGGATTTGTTGTTCTTGCTTTAGTTGGTTGTTATTTTGTTTATCAAACCGGCGAACATGGAGGAAAATTAGTTTATAAACATGGCGTTGGAGTTTCAGCTAAACCGGCAGTCGAGCAAAACAACATTAAAGATGAGGATTAAATACTCTTGAAAAAAATTCCGGTTTCAATTTACATTCTTTTGCTTTTCACTCTTCCGGTTGTGAATTTTGCGCTCCGTTTTTTTAATCTCCCCAATTATTTTTTCTTGGCTGGATTCAGATTTTACGGAATTATTTTTCTTGCCGGTCTCTTCCTCTTTTTCTACCAAGGAATTGAAGCGTTTAAACAGACGCTGCTAACAATTTCCTTTAAAAAATTACTAAGAATATTTTTTTCCGTTTTGATTCCGCCAATAGTAATCTTCTCA
Source organism: Ignavibacteriaceae bacterium (assembly GCA_036170205.1). Taxonomy (GTDB): domain Bacteria; phylum Bacteroidota; class Ignavibacteria; order Ignavibacteriales; family Ignavibacteriaceae; genus UBA1563. The sequence goes on from JAVHOS010000293.1 coordinate 14,029, forward strand.
ACTTTGTTTCTGCTTAAAAAAATTGAATTGGGTGATCCCGATTATTTCTATGAATTAGGTTTGTCCTCAATCGTTGATTTCCCGATTTACTTTGTCTGGAATTTCCCGCAGTTTTTTATTCTTTTTACTTTACTAAAAACAATTGAATTATCATTTAAATTAAAAATCTTACCGAATTTCTTGCTCCTCCTCCTCTTGTTTTTACCGGAGTTTATTAGTCTTCCTAAATTTTCTTTTAGTATAGTTTCTTGTATAAGTTCGGCATTGCTGCTTTTCGCTATTTCACTTTTTGTAAACAAGAAAAGTAATCCTCTGTCGTTTACTCTTTATTTTTTCATAACCGTTTGGATGGCACTCCTAATGTTCGGAAGTCAATCGGAAACTCTGTTACAATTATTTTTAGCAAAAACATATACCAGTTGGGAAGGTTTTTTCGAAGTAGATAAAAAAATTCTTCCACTTATTTTCCCGGTGTATTTTTTCTTATCGCTTCTTCCAACCATCTTTATAAGAAAGGAAAGTTAAAAGAATATTTCTTTTCTTATATTTGATTAAGAAAATTTTCCACGCAATGAAAAAGTATTTTGTAATAATAATCGTTAGTCTTTTCTGTATATCGTCATCGCTTTATGCTTCTGATAAAGCGCGCGGAACATTTCTTGCTATTGGAGTCGGACCCCGTATTCCCGCTTTTGATTTTAACAATACCACCATGCTCGGTTACGGATTTAATGTTGAAATTGCATACACAAACAATGAGTATCTTCCTCTTTTTCTTTTTGGTAAGGTCGGGTTTGAACAGTTTCCCGGAGCGCAAAGTTTTTACCAGGTTTCAAATTATTCTCAATTCTCAACAAGTTTGCTGCCGCTTTCATTCGGCGCTCGCTACTACTTTTCTCCGATTTTGCAGAATGTTGTATTGATTCTTCCAAGCATAGAAGTATCCGCCAACTTAACGGTTTTTCAAAAGCTGCATCAATTTAAAGTTTCTTCCGGTAAGAATAATTTTTTGGAAGAAGGCTCTAAAGTGGGCTTCAGTATTGGGGTTGGAGCCTCAATGTTTTTGGTTGAGATGCTCGCTTCTTATAATTATCTTCAAAACAACCAGTACCTTTCAATTGATATGAAAGTACGGTTACCACTTTACGTTAGTTTTTAAAGGAAAGTATGCACTACAAAAATCTTTTAGTTGAAATTGAAAAAAATATTGCAACAGTTACAATCAACCGTCCGGAAAAACTGAATGCGTTGAACAATGAAACATTGAACGAAATCTACGATGCTTTTCTTTCGATTGAACATAATGCGGAAGTTCGCACAGTAATTTTAACGGGAAGCGGCGAAAAAGCTTTCGTTGCCGGTGCAGACATTTCCGAATTGAATAAACTTTCTCCATTAGCCGCGAAAGATTTTGCTGAAAAAGGACAAAAGATTTTTTCATTTATCGAACATCTATCCAAACCAGTTATAGCTGCGGTAAACGGCTTTGCGCTCGGCGGCGGGTGTGAACTTGCGTTAACTTGTCATATAAGATTAGCTTCCGAAAATGCAAAGTTCGGGCAGCCGGAAATAAATTTAGGGACCATCCCGGGTTACGGCGGAACGCAGCGGTTAACACGTCTTATCAATTTTTCCAAAGCGCTTGAATATATTTTGACAGCTGATTTTATTGACGCAAACACTGCTCTGCAACTTGGGTTAGTAAATCATGTTTATCCCTTAGATGAATTGATGGCTAAGGCAAAAGAATTAGCGGAAAAAATTGCTGCAAAACCTGCCCAGGCGGTAAGACTTGCATTGAAAGCAATACAATCGGTTAAAGAGTTGCCGCAAAGTCAAGGCGAGTCTTTTGAAGCAAGCCTCTTCGCTTTAACCACCGGAACGGAAGATTTTAAAGAAGGGACTTCTGCGTTTTTGCAGAAACGGAAACCGGACTTTACTCATAAATGATTGCTTCAAATTCCTCCTTTAAGATCAAACACGCATCGGGAAAATTTCGCCTTGCATTTCTTCTTTTGTTTGCGCTTGCGATCTTTCTTTTACTTTTAAATATCATTCTCTCCTTTTTTACACCTAAAGAAATTAAACCCAACTCCGAAGAAATTTCTGCAGCCGAAATAAATCAACTGTTTAATAAGAGCGTTGATGAATTTTATTTGGGGAATGAACATCTGCAAAAAATAAAATCTCCGAAGAAAAAAGAAGATTCATTACTCTTCGCTTATCGTTTAACGCTCCCTTACGATGTTCCGATACCGGTTTTATTGAAAAGTGTTTTTGACAACTTCCGTGAAAAGAATGTAGAAATATCTTCAACCGAATTGGTTTTGAATAAGAAATCAATTTTGGAAATATCATCCGGGTATAAAGAAAAATTCTATACAGAATTAATTCAAGATACTTCTCTTCACCGCAACAACGGAAGTTTGGCTTTTGTGCTCACCGATTACGAAAATCTTTCAGCAGATGAATTAAATAAATTATTGGCAACACCCGAAAGCTTTGCGTTTCTTCTTCAACCGGAAAAAGAAAGTGCGGAGTTCACAAAAACCATTTTGGAAAACCGTAAAGAATATATTGTTGAATTGACAGCTTCAAGTCCCAACTCTGAATTTACGTTTGAAGAGAATTTTCCGTTAGTCCGCAATAAACTCGCAATTAATTCTCTATTGCGTTATTACCCAAGAAATAACTTTTTCTTCGTACATCAGCGATCAACTCTCTTAAGTTCAAATGCTTACGAAAAAGTGAGGAAGGAATTTTTGAAGAAGAAGTATAAACTCTTTTCTTCAAATTCATTTGCAAATCTTTCCGGACTGAAGGAAGACGAGTGCGAAAAACATTTCTTTGCTGAAGCGGGCGGTATGCAAAAAGGAGGAGTTAAATTAGTAATCCTTCCGGCAAATTATTTTTTAAATTCGATTGATAAAATAGCGAAAGTAAAAAAAAGAGGGATTAAATTTATACCGGCAACTGAAGCCGTGCTGCAGATTAAAGGGCAATAACCGGGTTACCACTCTCGTTTAATTCTTCAACTTCATCAAAATTAAATTCATTTAATTTATTGATAAACTGCTCCTTATTTCCAACTAACACTACCACGATCTCATCTTCAAGAATATTTTTCTTCGCTGCATTCAAAGCATCATCGTTTGTAACAGATCTAATGTTTGAAAGATATTCATCAAAATAAGATGGCAGCAAATCATAAATATATAACGTATTCAATCCGGCTGCCAACTGGTAATAGGATTCAAAGTTGCTTGGAAATCTTCTTATGATGGAAAGTTTCGCCGCTTCAAGTTCATCGGTTGTAATCGATTCTTTTATCTGATTCAACTCATAAAAAATATCTTGGACCGCATCAATCGTATGTTCCGATTGTACTGATGTTGTAAGAAGAAAATAGCCTCTTTCTTTTCGATATGAAAAAAGCGAGTTGGCTCCGTAGGTAAATCCTTTTGTTTCCCGGAGTTTAAAATTGATTCGCGAATTAAATTGACCGCCTAAAATAGTGTTCATAACCGTCTTGGCATAAAAATCACCGTTGCTTCTTTTGTCTGAGAGATTCCCGATGCGTATTTCTGTTTGTTGTGCATCAGGTTTGTGAACAAAATAAAACCGGCGTTTTTTATTCGGTTGGATAAATGGCGAAGCTTCAGTAGGATTTGCCTTTCCAAAATTATCAACAAATTGATTGACCAGGTTTTTAAGCGTTTCGGAACTGACCGAGCCGGCGCAGATGAATCCCGCTTTATCCGAGGAAATGTGAGAGCGATAAAAATTTCTTACATCTTCGTTAGTTAATATCTTAACCTCTTCTTCTTTCCCCAGGTTAAAGTGACCGAGTTTATTTTCAACTCCAAAAACTTTTTCTTCGAATATTTTATCCGCTATCGTATCGGGTTCATCCTTTATTTGCAAGAGTTGGGCGAGAACCTTACTTCGCTCGCGCATAAATTCTGTCTCCTCAAAATGAGGTTGATTAAGAATTTTACTTAGCAGCGCTAACGTATCGCTGAATTTTTCTTCAAGTGAAACTATCGTGAAGTAGATAAATTCATGATTAATAGAAATTTGAATTGACGAACCGAGCATTTCGAATTGATTGTTTAGTTCAAGCGATGTCAATCCGCCGGCGCCTTCATCTATTAAAATTGCGGTAAGATTTGCAAGTCCGCTCTTCCCTTCATCCTCAAGCACACTTCCGCTTGAAATAATCAGTGTAAATTGCACCATCGGCAGTTTTGTTTTTCGAATGGACAATCCTTTCATTCCGCTGTCTGAAATAATTTCTTCAATTTTAGGAAGATGAAACTTTGCTTGCTCAACAATTTGCGGCGGAGTAGTTCTGTCTAAAGTGATCATACTTTCCCTTCCTTTTCTTTGGGAACAAACCGAAGATCAATATGGGATTTATCGAAGTACTTATCACAATATTTTATCGATTCTTTTTCAACTGATTCATAAAGAGCTAATTCATTTGAAAAATAATTTGGTTCGCCTAAATAAAAATTGTAATGGTTTAAATGATTTGCTACGGAATCTAAACTTTGCATTCCGTAAATAAAATTAGCTTTTATTCCGTTCTTTGAACGAGTTAATTCTTCAGTTGTGATATCATTGGAAAAAAGGTTCGTCAATTCTTCAAGAATTATTTTTTTGATTTCATCTAACGATTTGCCTGGTTTAGCGGTAGCGGTTATGCAAAAAAATCCTCCATATTTACCGGAGTACTGGAAAGCGGAAACTTGAAGTGCAAGTTCTTTTTTAAGCACTAAAATATTGTGGAGCCTGCCGTTTTTTGAACCGGTTAATATGTCCGACAAAATATCGAGCGCAAAATTATTCTCATGAAATATTTTTTCGGTTTTCCAAACAAGAAGAATTTTTTCCAAACTAACAGAATCAAAAACAACTTCACTTTTCGGTTCAACTAATTCACACCCTTCAACATTAAGCGGCTCAACTTTAGCCGAAGAACTTATTTCACTAAAATATTTTTCAATTAAATCTTTGGCGCTGTCTATTTCAAAATCGCCGGCAATAACTAATGAAGCGTTTCGCGGCTGATAGTAGGTATTAAAAAAATCGCTCACATCTTTTTGGCTGTAAGATAAAATATGTTCCATAAAACCAATAGTTGGAGCGTGATAAGGATGAGAGTCGTTATACAACAATCCAAATAATTTCTGCCAAGTAAGTCCGTATGGTTGATTGTCATATCGTTCGAGCCGTTCATTCTTTACAACTTCAATTTGATTTGCAAGGGTCTCGTCAGTCAAAGCTTCAAGAAAAAATCCCATCCGGTCGGATTCAAGCCAAAGCGCAGTTTCAAGAAAGTCGGAAGGAATTTTTTCGAAATAATTGGTTACATCAAAACTTGTAGAAGCATTTAAAGTACCGCCGTTGTCTTGAATAAATTTGAAATGCTCCCCTTTCTTAACATGCTTAGAGCCTTGAAACATCATATGTTCGAAGAGATGCGCAAGTCCGGTTTTGTTTTTTGGATCTCGGCTTGAACCGACATTGTACCAGAGATTTACGACAGCAATGGGCAGCGATTTATCTTGATAAAGAATAACTTCCAGACTGTTTTGCAGTGAATATTTTTGATAATCGAGGGAGAGAATTTTCATTTGACCTTTCTAATTAATGTAACCTGAAGATACCACTTTTACAGAGATCAAAAAAAATCTTTTTTTTTATTAACAAAAATTTAATTTGAATAAATGGTTTAAAAGAGTGAAATTTAGACGTTCAAATTTTACTAACTAAATAGAGGTATTCTAAATTATGAAAAAGCTACTTTTACAGATGCTTTTGTTCACAGTGTTCTTTGGAATGACCCAGATATCACTGGCGCAAGGACTAACAAGCGCAAGTATAAATGGAAAGGTTTCTGCTATGAATGGAGAAGAGCTCCCTTCCGCTTCGGTAATGGCAGTTAATATTCCAACCGGAACCGTTTATGGAACGTCTACACGTATAGACGGGAAATACAATTTGACCGGATTAAAAACGGGCGGACCTTACAAAATCACCGTTTCTTTTGTAGGGTATCAAACTCAAGTAAAAGAAAATGTTTTTCTTGAATTAAGCCAAAATTTAATGATCAATTTTAAGCTTCCGGAAACTTCTGTAACTCTTAGCGAGCTTACAGTTACTGCAGAAAAAAGTGCGATTATGAGTCAAGCACGAACTGGCGCTGCACAAAACGTTTCACTTAAACAGATTGAAGAAATTCCTACGATCAACAGAAGTTTTTCTAGTTTCGCCAAATTATCCCCGCTCTTCTCCGGAGTCAATCTTCAAGCAGCCGGCAGAAGCAGTAGATTCAACAACATTCAAATTGACGGCGCTCAGTACAATGATTTATTTGGTCTCGGTTCATCTGGCACACCTGGCGGTACTGCAGGAACTAATCCAATCAGTTTGGATGCGATCCAAGAGTTCCAAGTTGTAGTTGCTCCTTTCGATGTTCGCTTTGGCGGATTTACCGGTGGCGGTATTAATGCTATTACCCGCGCCGGTACAAATGATTACCATGGTTCGGCTTTTTTCTACGGGAGAAATCAAAATTTAACCGGTAAAAGAAATCCCAATACAAATATTGATCAAAAGGTTGCTGATTTTTCTAACTATCAATACGGGTTCCGCGTTGGCGGACCTATAATAAAAGACCAACTATTCTTCTTTTTAAATGGTGAATTAACCACTTATACAACTCCACAGTATAATACTTCACTACAAACCGGATTTAAAACCTATACACCAACTCAATTACAAGGTTTAGTTGATCAATTCAGAACTTTATTAATTGCAAAAGGGATAACGAATCCAGGAAGTTCTGATGTATTTAATTCCGAACAACCGAGTAAGAAATTTGTGTTAAGATTTGATTATAACTTAGCCGAAAACCATCAACTTTCTCTTACAAATAACTTCGTTGATGCTTACAAAGACAACTTAGCCGGGAGAGGCGCTACAAGTATGAGTTTCGACTCTTATAATTACAGGATGAACAGCGTTACCAACTCAACAGTTCTGAAGTTGAACAGCCGCTTTAGTAACGAAATGTATAACGAAGTTATTTTTGGTTATACAATGATCCGTGACCACAGAAACAATACCGGCGCACTTACACCACTTGTAACTGTTAGTGAATTAAGTAAAAACTTTACTATGACTGCCGGTTACGACCAGTATTCTGGCGCTAATGAGTTGGATCAGAATATTATGGAATTCACTGATAACTTCTCATACTTTGCCGGTGACCACACGATAACAGTTGGAACGCATAATGAATTTTTTAGTTTTAGAAACTTATTCATCAGAAATTTCCTTGGCTATTATCAATATAATAATCTTACTGATTTCCAAAATGATAAAGTTGCTACATATTATCACGATTATTCCAGAACCGGAGACCCAAAACCTTCCGCTGAGTTCAGTGTAGCTCAGTTTGGTTTCTATGCTCAAGATGAATGGTTAGTTCTGCCACAAGTAAAATTAACTTTTGGATTACGTGTTGATATTCCTACATTCCCTAACACACCAGCAAAGAATGATTCTGTTTCAAAGTATTTAGCTGGAATCAAAACTAATGAAGTTCCTTCCGGAAATCTTTTATGGTCTCCGAGAGCTGGTTTTAACTGGGATGTATTTGGTGATAGATCGACCCAAGTTAGAGGCGGAGTCGGTGTTTTCACCGGTCGCCCTGCTTATGTATGGATTTCAAATAACTATGGAAACTCCGGAATGCTTATCGCTGAAGTCAGCGCATTCAATAACACTTTACCATTTAGATCAGATCCTAATAACCAATATTATCCCGGCGATCACGCTTCATTAGGCGCTCCAAATGTTAAATCTGAAATTGATTTGGCAGATCCTAAATTGAAAATGCCTCAATTACTAAGATACAATATTGGTGTAGATCAAGAATTAATTTGCGGATTCGTTGGCACTGCTGAATTCCTTTATTCGAAATCAATCAACGATCTACTTTACAAGAAACTTAATCTGAAACCTGTTACTGGATATGTTGCGACTGATGGACGCCCAATTTACGGTGGAACTGATAGCTACAATAATAACTTCAATGACATTATGTATCTTTACAATACAAGCCAGGGATATCAGTACAATTTAGTATTCCAACTCCAGAGAAATGTTGAAAGAGGCGTCTCTGTGAACACAGGCTATACTTATGGAAGAGCTTTCGATCAAAACAGTGTAACTTCATCTCAAGCGCAATCTCAAATGAGATATTCTGCTGTCAGTGGTGATCCGAACGCTCCGGCATTAACAACTTCAGATTGGGAAATTAGACACAGATTCTATACATCTGTAACTTTCACACATGAATTTTTCAAAAATGCCCCAACTTCAATTACTTTATTCTATAATACTCAATCCGGCCGCCCCTTCTCGTTCACGGCCAGGGGAACAGCTTCAAATAACCTGAATAATGATGGATTTGACGGTAATGATTTATTCTACATTCCAAAGGATGCAAGCGACATTTTAGTTGGCAGCATTTCTGGCGGAAATTTTGTTCCATCAAATTCTGCCGGTGCTTCTGCAACTGATCTTGACGCATTTATTCAGAACGATGATTACCTAAGTAAAAACCGTGGGAAAATCGCTGAACGAAATGGTGGAAGAGCTCCTGCAAGATCTTATATAGATTTGCATATTTCACAAGATATTCCCGATTATTGGGGTTTAGGGAAATTGCAACTGTATGTTGATATACAGAATGTTGCAAACTTCCTTAGTTCCAATTGGGGAAAAGTCTCTGATGTATCCACCTTTAACGATACCTATAGTATCGTATCGTATCAAGGTATGATTAATTATCACGGCAAAGCGAATACTCCTGTTTACAGCTTCACTCAGCCGAAAAACAACTCAGCATTTTCCTATGATGATCTTGCATCACGATGGGCAATGCAGCTTGGTATTAGATACACATTATAAAAACCTATTCATTTAGGTCTTCATAAAAAAAGCCACTCCGATTAATCGGAGTGGCTTTTTTGTTTTCTGTAAAGATTAACTTCCCGGAACGTTTGTGAGCGTTGCGTAAAATGTTTGTTGGAATATTTTAATTAGTCACATTACAGATGGAATTCTTATTCTTGCTCGTAATCGTAATCTTGCTCAGTCTTTAATCCGATTAAGAGCATGATTACGATCAAGATCAAGGCACTTTTTGTAAGGTAAGTTAATGGATCAATTTTAATATTCTATCTGTTCTGATCGAACCCAATAAACGAAAGAGTTCGGAGAAAGGAATTTCTCTATCCCAGGAGAACAAGGACATGAACGCTTCTCCAACTACCATGTCGCGAGAAACAAATCCCCAGAATCGTGAATCGGCGGAGTCATCTCTGTTGTCACCCATCA
>JAVHOS010000293.1:23542-31188 GCA_036170205.1 Ignavibacteriaceae bacterium
TCATCTCTGTTGTCACCCATCATAAAGTAATAATCTTTTTGAAAAGTGTAGGAAGAGATTGGTTTCCCTTTTAAAGTAATAGTCTCACCGTTCACTTCAATTACTCTTGCAGCAAATTCTCTATCAATAATAGTCCGCCACTCTTCAACGTTTGCAACAGATATTGGAATCGTCATTCCTTTTTTGGGAATCACGAGTGGTCCGTAATTGTCTTCATTCCATGGTTTTCCTTTTGGAAATATTGCCGTGTTCACTCTATCTTTTGGAAGCGGATAAGGCGATAAATATTTTATGTATGGCGGGATCCAGAATTCTTTTCCATTCACAAAAACTACTTTGTCACGGACTTCAATCGTATCTCCCGGTAAACCGATGCAGCGTTTAACATAGTTTACATTCATAGCGATTTGTTCTTCGGGAATCGGCAATCCGGGGATCCGTTCATCGGCACGCAATTGCTCTTTGTTTCCCGGATATTCAAACACAACAATATCTCCATGGTGTGGATCTTTAAATTTTAAGAACGGCATTGTGAAGTATGGTATCTCAATTTCAGTAAATGGAATATATTTGGGAGAACTTGGTCCGTACACAAATTTATTTACGAGAATAAAATCACCAACAAGAATGGTGTCTTCCATTGAACCAGTTGGAATACGCGTGTTCTGAATAAAAAAGGTGATGATAAATAATGCGGCAATTGCTGCAGAAAAAAGAGAACGAAAAAATTCCCATACTTTTTCTAAAAAGGTTTCCGGAACTTTTCTTACTTTCTTTCCAAAAGGATGGAAAATTTTATCGGCAATTGTTTTAATTTTTTGCAATCCCGTTTTAGGAGATTCATTTTCAGGTTGTAAACTCATTCGTTGTTTTCTTTATTGTTTAAGTGATTCAAATTTTTTCTTTAACAGATCATTAACTACTTGCGGATTCGCTTTCCCTTTTGTGGCTTTCATCGTTTGTCCAACGAAGAAGCCAAATACTTTTTCTTTTCCGTCAAGAAATTCTTTTACTTGATTTTCATTGTCATCAAATATTTGTTGAATGATCTTTTCTATTTCGGAAGTATCGGAAATCTGAACAAGATTTTTTTCTTTTACAATTTCTTCTGCGGTCTGTTTTGTCTCCAACATGATTGCAAAAACATCCTTCGCAATTTTCCCGCTTATCGTTCCCTGATGAATGAGATTTATTAATCCGCCAAGATTTTGTGGTGTGATTGCAAAATCCGTAACACTGATTTTTTGCTCGTTAACTACTTTTAGAACTTCAACCATTACCCAGTTGGACGCAGCTTTATAATCATTTGTTACGTTTGCAACTTGTTCAAAATAGTTGGCGAGTTCTTTTGTTTGCGTGAGTACTCCGGCATCATAAACGGGAAGTTGAAAATCGTGCATGAATCGTTCATGTTTTGCATCCGGCAGTTCAGGAACTTTTGCCTTTAATTCATCGAACCACTCGTTATTAATTTCAACCGGGACTAAATCTGGATCGGGGAAATAGCGGTAATCGTGCGCTTCCTCTTTGCTTCGCATCGAGTACGCTTCATTTGCATCGGCATCCCACAAAAGAGTTTGCTGAATTACTTTTCCACCATCTTCGATCAATTCAATCTGCCGGTTAATTTCAAAATTTATCGCACGCTCAACATTACGAAATGAATTCATGTTCTTAATTTCTACTTTTGTCCCGAATTCTTTTTGACCAAAAGGACGAACGGAAATATTAGCGTCGCAGCGGAGCGAACCTTCTTCCATGTTGCCATCGCAAATTTCTAAATATTGCACGAGCTGTTTAATTTTTGAAAGATAAAGATAAGCTTCTTCGGATGTTCGCATGTCAGGTTCGCTAACAATTTCCAACAGCGGAACGCCGCACCGGTTTACATCAATGCTGGTCGTCTCTCCCCTATCGTGGATCGATTTGCCGGCGTCTTCTTCCATGTGTATGCGGGTAATACCGATATTTTTTTTTGTTCCGTCTTTCTTTTCAACTTCAATCGAACCGAATTCGCAAATCGGTTTTTCAAACTGTGAGATTTGATATCCTTTTGGTAAATCAGGATAGAAATAATTTTTTCTTGCGAAAATAGATTTTCTGTTGATAATTGATTTTGTCGCCAATCCCATCAGCACCGCAAACTCAACGACTTTTTTATTTAATACCGGAAGTACACCGGGATGCCCCAAACAAATGGGACAAACATTGCTGTTCGGTTCGTTACCAAATTTAGTTGAACATCCGCAAAATATTTTTGTGTTCGTTAAAAGCTGTGCGTGAACTTCTAACCCGATTACCGCTTCAAATTTCTGACTCATTAAAACTCTAACTTTTCCTTAATAACTTATTTACTCGTAAATATTTTGTAGTCCCATGGTTTCAATTTAACTGAAAAAGTTTTTCCGATTTCAACTTTTTTCTTTGTAAAGAAATCTTTTCCGTTTTTCATTCCAGGCGCTGAGGGAAAATCAACATTAACTTTTTCTTTAGAAAGATTTGCAGCCACAAATACTTTTTCTTTTCCGTTACTTCTAACAAAGGAAATTACTTTATCAGAGGCGGAATTTTTCACCTCTTCAAGTGAAGCCCCTTTTTCTCCGGCATCCAAAACCGAAAATTCTTTTTTTAGTTTGATGAGTGATTCGTAAAATGGAAAGAGTTCAGATTTTTTCCATTCAATCGGGTCTCTTTCAAAAAAATTCAAGCGTTTGGTCATTTCAGCCTCTTGCCCGTTGTAGAGAAGCGGCATTCCGGGTAAAGTAAAAGCCAAAACGGAAAAAGCTTTTACTCCGTCACCAAGCCGTTCAAACTCAGTTCCGTTCCAAGAATTTTCATCGTGATTCGTAATGAACCTCATTCGAAAAGCCTGAGGTGGAAATACTCCATTTTCTTTTTGGAGCTGCATAAAAATTTCTGAAGCAGGTTTCTTTCCTTTTGCAATTTCATTAAACGCATGGTATATGTCCCATGAATAGGTCATATCAAACGCGTTTGTATGATCTACCGGACGCTCATCTTCAGCCAGCATAAAAACTTTTTTATGAGCTGTTAACTTTGGATAGAGGTAACTCCAAAATTCATCGGGAACCATTCCGGCAACATCGCAGCGGAAACCATCGATGTTGTATTCATCTAACCAATATTCCATAGCACCGGACATGTAGTTCCACAAATCTTTGTTGTTATAGTTAAGATCGATAACGTCAGCCCAATCAGCAACCGGCGGAACAAATTTACCGGCAGAATCTTTTGTATAGTATTCGGGATGTTTTCTTACTAAATCATTGTCCCATGATGTGTGGTTGGCGACCCAATCGATTATAACATGCATTCCGAGTTTATGAATTTCTGTAACCAGGGATTTAAATTCTTCTTTCGTTCCCAATGAAGAATCGAGACCGTAATAATCTCTTACCGAATAGTAGCTTCCGAGCGTTCCTTTTCTGTTTATTTCTCCAATCGGATGAAGCGGCATGAACCAGAGAATTCCAACGCCAAGTTCTTTTAAACGAGGAAGATGAGTACGAAATTCCTTAATTGTTCCCGACGGCGTGAATTGCCGTAAATTCACTTCGTAAATTGTTTGATCATAACTCCAATCAGGCGCAGTTACTTTCTTCTGCGCCTGAAATGGAACTGAAAAAACAAAAAGTATTACTAACGGAAATAATAAAAAAATTTTCATTTGATTTCCTTCAAATTATTTTTCTATTCCTAAAAGCTCAACATCAAAAATCAAAAGTGATCCGGGAGGAATTACTTCTCCTGCTCCGGCATCTCCGTAACCAAGTTCAGGGCTGATGAACAATTTCCACGTATCGCCAACTTTCATCAATTGCAATGCTTCTGTCCATCCTTTAATTACAGAGTTAAGTTGAATTACAGCGGGTTGATTTCTTTTATAAGAATTATCGAACTCTGTTCCATTAAGCAGTTTTCCGATATAATGAACTTTTACTTTATCGGTTGCTTTCGGTGAGGGACCGTTACCCGATTTTACGACCAAATATTGCAGTCCGCTTGCTGTGGTCATTACGCCCCGTTTAGTTTTATTTTGCGCAAGAAAAGCCTCAGCATCTTTTTTGTTTTTACCGCAAAGTCCTTGCGCTTCTTTCATTTTCTTTTCGTAAACTTCACGCTGAAACTCCATCAATACTTTGTTGATTTGTTCATCGGTTAAGAGCTGCTTACCGTACAATCCGTCTTTGAATCCCTTCACAACTATTTCAGAGTCAACATCAAGTTTGTTTGATTTAAAATCTTTAGCAATTCTGAATCCGATGCTGTAACTTGCTTTCTCTTTTGTGCTTTTCAGGTCGGTTGATTTTGAGATTTTTTCTCCGCATGAAGCGAGTAATAATGAACTAATAATGAGCAAAACTATCTGTTTCAATTTTTTTCCTATGATTTATTTTTTATTTTGTCAATATAAAAAAAATAAGTGTTATTCTTTGGATAAATTTTAGTGCATAACACCTATTAAATGAAATAATTTAACTAATTGAAAAGATGAAATGAGCAAAAAGTCAAAAATTACGCTGCATATTGAACTTGGCGAGAAGGATGCACCACAATCAATTTCCTGGCAAGCTGATGATGCCGGTTTTGAGGGAGAAAAAGAAGCAGACGCCATGATGCTTTCTCTTTGGGATACAGATGAAAAATTAACCTTCGGCATAGATCTTTGGACAAACAAAATGCTGGTTGAAAACATGAATATTTTCTTCCACCAAATTTTTCTAAAAATGGCGGACACTTATACTCGGGCAACCAACAATTTTGAAACAGGTGAATTGATTAGAAAATTTGCAGATGAATTCGCAGATAAACTTTCATTAATAAAAAAATAACGTTCGTAAATAACAAAGAGGATCATATGAAAAAAGGAATACTTCTTGCCGTTGTACTTTTCAGCTTTTCAACACTTGCTCAAAACTTTCAACTTCATTATGATTTTGGAAAAGATAGAAAATATTTTACTTCAACTTTTGAAATGTTTAAACCCGATGAATATGGAGCCACCTATTGGTTCGTAGATTTCGATTTTAATCATCCGGGAAATAAAAGCGCATCACTCGGCTATTTTGAGATTGCGAGATATTTGCTCCTACCGCTTCCGATAAAAAATGTCTCCGCAACCGTGCAATACAACGATGGAACCGCCCCATGGGGACCTCTCGGGCATGTTTGGCTTGCGGGATTAAGTTATCCAATTGATCTTGGAATTTTTGTTTTAAACACCGATATCCTTTACCGGAAAAGTTATTTCTCCGAAGGCAGTGATGTACAACTTACCGGCGTCTGGTTTATCCCTCTCATGAATGGAAAGATCAACTTTACCGGATTTTTTGATATCTGGTCAACTAAAAACTTTGCTACCGATTCACGTGATTTTGTTTTCTTAAGTGAACCTCAACTTTGGGTGAACTTTGGAAATCATCTCGGCTTAGGTGGAGAAGTTGAAATTAGTAATAATTTTATTCCCGGAAAAACTGAAGTGCAGATCAATCCGACTTTAGGATTTAAGTGGAATTTCTAATTTAGTTGAAATAATACCCAACTTTTAACAACGGAATGAACAGTAAGTTGCCCGTGGATTTAAGCGGGCGCATTCCGGCTATCTCCCAGGACATATTGGTTGAGCGGATCCTCAAACCAAGACTTATCATTCCTGCACTTCCTTCTTCGAAGGTTGAACTTACATTTTCATATTCAAACATGAGTGATGTTTTTTCGGAAGGATCAATTCTTAATCCTGCCATAAAAACGATAAACGGTTTTGCGTCTTCCGCAACTTTTGTATATCCCAAACTAAAATGGAAACTATTTTTACCGTCTGCAATACTCACCACATCACCCAAAGAAAAAGCGCTTCCTTTGGGCGTAAATGTTCCATAGACGGAAGATTGAACTGATTTATAGGCGATTACTTTTTGTTTAAATCCCATAGTGAAGGATTCATAAAATCGAGTTGTTACCGGGAAAAAGCTGAACGCGCTAAGATGTGTGGAAGAGGTAACTGCATACGAATAATTTAGCAGCAGTAATTCATAATCAGAAAAGTAAGAATTTTTTTCCGGCATAGTGTAAGCCGTTGGCATTAGCAATAATTCGTTATCTCCGGGAGAATAATTTTGAGAATAGAAATTTAGAGGAAGCAATATCAACGTAGCTAAAACTAATTTTATTTTAAATGTTTTGCTCATTAAGAGAGGCTTCCGTGTAAGAGAAGATTTATTGTCCCCGGTGGTAAGCAACACTATTCTGTAACTTCGCATCCGTACTCTTTCAGCCAGGCTCTCGCTTGTTTAAATGATTTGAATTCATTCAAAATAATCTTCGAGCCGATTAGTTTATCCTTATATTTTGTCAGCATGGTTTTTGCAGATTCGCTTTCAAAATACAGAAAGGCTTTTTTTGTTAATCCAGCTTCCTCGAGCCTTGGAAATATTTTTTCAGCCAACCAATCCATATCGCTTGTTTTAATTTTAGGCATGTCTCGAGCATCGAAAAAAATACCAAGGTGAGGATACTGTTGTTTCAGCTCGATAAATTTTTCTACTGCTATCTTATTACATTTCTTGAACTCTTTGCTGGTTTGGAATCCCTGCTTAACAATCAACTCCAGGCAGGGAATCGAAGAGTCGAAAGACAGTATTGCCGAATTACATTCATAAAGTATCATGGCGAACTTCCTCAATAACTTTTATTAATTATTGAACCGGACAGCATACTTGTTAAACAATTTATCAAATTTTGTAGAACAACTTACGAGAACATAAAATTAAAAAGGTTTAAAGTCAATTGGAATTTTATGGCAAGTGATAAAAAATAGAGCCGTTAAGCTAATCTCTAATATTGTGTTATGTTTGCAATGAATATCAGGCTGATTCTAACAACTTGAAATAAAAGTTAAACGAAGTAATGAGTGAACAAAAAGAAGAAGTTAAATTAACCGCAATCATCGTTGATGATGAACTGCACGGAAGAGAAAATCTTAAAAAGATCATTGAAACGTATTGCCCTGAAGTAAAAATTTTGGACTGCGCCGATTCAGCAATTAATGCAGAAAAACTTGTTGCCATTCACCACCCCGATGTCGTTTTTCTCGATATCAATATGCCTGTATTAGACGGGTTTGATTTTCTTGAAGAGTTTGACGAAAGAAACTTTCTGGTTGTAATCGTTAGCGCCCATGAGGAATTTGGGATCAATGCAGTAAAAGCAGGCGCAACAGACTATCTTTTAAAGCCGGTTAATATTAAAGAACTTAAACAAACGATAAAAAAGCTTTTATTGCTTAAAAATAAAATCACAGCTGTTGAACCATTAACCGGACAAAATAAATTGATGATCCCAACATCGCATGGTTTTGAAGTGGTGGAGTTTGATAAAATCATCCGTTTAGAAGCTGAAGGAGCTTATACAAGCATAGTGATTAAAGAAGGGAAGAATAAAATCGTTTCCCGTACGTTGAAGGATTTTGAAGATACGCTTCCGAAAGATTATTTTTTCCGCACGCATAAATCGCATCTAATCAATTTAAAATTCATTAAAGATTATTCAAACTTCAGCGGAAATTATGTTACGATGATTGACGGAAGCAAAATTGAAATCTCCCGAAGGAAAGCTCCCGAATTTAT
>JAVHOS010000294.1:0-8798 GCA_036170205.1 Ignavibacteriaceae bacterium
CGCATGGTTTTCAAAACATTTCGCATGGTTTTCACTTTGCATCTCATCACTTTTAAAACACTCCGCACGACTTTTAAATGCTTCGCACGGATTTCATTTCGCATCGCATGACTTTCAAAAGGCTTCGCACGGTTTCAAAACATTCCACATGGTTTTAAAAACACTTCGCGTGGATTTCAAAACACCTCGCACGTTTTTCACTTTGCTTAGCGCGGTTTTCATTTTACTTCGCATCGGTTTCAAATTGCATTTCACAATTTCCATTTCACTTGGTAAACCCCCATTTCACAATTCACGCTAAAACAAATTCCTTCTTTACCTTTTCCTTCTTTACTTTCTGCCATTGCCCACCCCATCACCCTTCAACCATCTTCCATCAACCGTCTTCCCTCAAATTGCCGCTTCCCGATTTTTCTTCTTATTTTGCAAAAGTAAAATTGGAGAAACATTGTCCATGGATTCATTGAGAAATAAAGTTCAACAAGCGTATAACAATTGGGACGAAAAGACCTATCAAAAGTCAGTGGCAAAAAATCCCGAGCGTGAAAAGGATTTTACAACCGTTTCGTTTTCATCAGTAAAACCTTTGTACACTCCGAACGATATTCAATCCGAAGAATATTTGGATAACATTGGCTTCCCCGGTTTGTATCCATTTACCCGCGGCATACAGCCTTCAATGTACCGCGGAAGATTTTGGACGATGCGGCAGTACGCAGGATTCGGTACAGCAAAAGAATCTAACGAGCGGTATAAATTTTTACTTTCGCAAGGGCAATCGGGTTTATCTGTTGCGTTTGATCTACCGACGCAAATTGGTTATGATAGCGATGATGAGATCG
The DNA here is from genome assembly GCA_036170205.1 of Ignavibacteriaceae bacterium. Lineage (GTDB taxonomy): Bacteria > Bacteroidota > Ignavibacteria > Ignavibacteriales > Ignavibacteriaceae > UBA1563. Next base: position 843 of record JAVHOS010000294.1, read on the forward strand.
CGTATGGCGAAGTTGGAAAAGTAGGCGTTGCGATTGATACGCTTGCCGATATGGAAATCTTGTTCGATAAAATTCCGCTTGATAAAATTTCCACTTCAATGACTATCAATTCCACAGCAGCTATTCTGCTTGCGCTTTATATTGCTGTGGCGGAAAAGCAAGGAGTTGCAAAAGAGAAGATAAGCGGAACAATTCAAAATGATATTTTAAAAGAATACATCGCACGCGGCACTTACATCTTCCCGCCAAAACCTTCCATGCGTTTGATAACAAATATTTTTGAATACTGCGCGAAAGAAATTCCAAAGTGGAATACCATTTCAATTTCAGGTTACCACATTCGCGAAGCAGGTTCTACCGCCGCGCAGGAAGTTGGATTCACCTTAGCGAATGGAATTGCTTACGTTGAAGCCGCGTTAAAATCCGGTTTAGATATTGATAACTTTGCGGGGCAGCTTTCTTTCTTTTTCAACGCGCATAATGATCTGCTGGAAGAAGTCGCAAAGTACCGCGCCGCGCGCCGCCTTTGGGCAAAAATTATGAAAGAAAGATTTCAAGCAAAAGATGCTCGTTCAATGATGATGAGATTCCACGCGCAAACTGCCGGTTCAACATTAACGGCGCAGCAGGTTGATAATAATATTGTACGTGTAACAATTCAAACATTAGCCGCGGTTCTTGGCGGAACGCAGTCGCTGCACACAAATTCGAGAGATGAAGCATTGGCGCTTCCCACAGAAGAATCTGTCCGCGTAGCGCTTCGTACACAACAAATTGTCGCTTATGAAAGCGGCGTTACAAATACTATCGATCCGCTTGCAGGTTCTTATTATGTTGAAGCAATGACCGATCAAATTGAAAAGGAAGCGGTAGAGTATATCCAAAAGATTGATGACCTCGGCGGCGCTGTGCAAGCAATTGAAAATGGTTATCAGCAAAGTGAAATTCAAAGAGCCGCTTATCAATTTGAAAAGGAAGTTGAATCGGGAAAAAGAATTATCGTTGGACAAAATAAATTTCAAACCGAAGAAGATGCGCCAACCGGACTTTTGAAAATAAATATGAACGTTCAAGAAGAACAAATTAAATTTTTAAATAAAGTCCGCGCAGAAAGAAATAGTGAAAATGTATCCGCTGCCCTTTCAGCTTTGCAAACAGCAGCTCAAAACGATGCGAACTTAATGCCCTTTATTTTAGATGCCGTCCGTGCTTACGCAAGTGTTGGAGAAATTTCAAATACGCTAAGAAAAGTTTTTGGCGAATACAAAGAAACCGTGGTTATTTAATTAATTAGGAATTACGGATTAGGAATTAGGAATGAATCACATAAATAAAATAGAGCATATCGGCATTGCTGTTAAAAATCTTGATAAAGCAATTGCTTATTACGAAAATATTCTTGGATTGAAATGTTACGCAATTGAAGAAGTCACGGAGCAAAAAGTAAAAACCGCTTTCTTCATGGTTGGTGATACTAAAATTGAATTGTTGGAAGCAACTTCCGACGATAGTCCGATTGCAAAATTCATCGAGAAAAAGGGAGAGGGAGTACATCATATAGCTTTTGCTGTGGAAGGATTAAATTTACTTTTGCCGGAATTGGAAAGCAAAGGAGTTGGATTGATTGACAAGCAGTTCCGCAAAGGGGCAGAAGGAATGAACATTGCTTTTCTTCATCCGAAATCTACGTTTGGAGTTTTAACAGAATTGTGCGAAAACATTGCTTCTAACACGAAATAATACCACCGGATAAATTTTCCTTGCGGAGACTTATCCAATTCTCTAAGTTTGTCTAAACAATAGAAGTTTATTTAAAAGGATTGACTATGAAGAATCAACTTGTACACGAAAAAATTAAACAAACCGTTGAAATACTTAACGAAAAAAATATTGACGCATGGTTGATATTCGTACGTGAGAGCGCAACCATGCGCGATCCGACTCTGGAACTTGTAGTTGGAACAAATTGCACCTGGCAATCAGCCTTTATTATTAACCGGAATGGCGATACCACAGCCATTCTCGGATCGCTTGATGTTCCGAATATGAAAACGGTCGGCACATATAAAAATGTAATCGGATTTGTTCAATCGGTTAAAGAACCGCTGCTTGAATATCTTAAAACTCATGACCCAAAAAAAATCGCTTTGAATTATTCGCTCCATGCAAACCTTGCGGATGGATTAACCCACGGAATGTTCCTTGCCCTTTCAGAGTATTTAAAAGATACGCCTTACATCGAACGGTTTGTTTCTTCCGAAGAAATTATTGCCGCGCTGCGCGGAAGAAAATCAGCATCTGAAATTGAATTGATGAGAGTCTGTGTTAAAGAGACTGAAAGAATTTTTGATGAAGTCACTCATTATTTGCAGCCGGGAAAAACAGAAAAAGATGTTGCCGATTTTATAAAAGAAAAAGCTGCTTCCCGCGGATTTGAAATGGCATGGGACGAAGACCACTGCCCTGCTGTCTTCACCGGACCAGACACCGCAGGCGCTCATTCCGGACCAACAGATAGAGTAATTGAACGGGGACATATTTTGAATATTGATTTCGGCGTGAAGATAAACGGATTCTGTTCGGATATGCAGCGTACCTGGTACATAGCACGAGAAAGTGAAACTACGGTTCCGCAAAAAGTACAACGCGGATTTAATGTTTTGTGCGAGTCAATAAATCAAGCTGCAATAAAAGTTAAACCGGGAATGCAAGGCTGCGAAATTGATGACGCCGCAAGAAATTATATCACTCAAAACGGATATTCAGAATATTTGCACGGACTCGGGCATCAAGTTGGCAGAACTGCGCATGACGGCGGAAGCGGTTTCTTTCCGCGCTGGGAGCGTTACGGAAACCTTCCCTTTATTCCTATTGAAAAAGATCAAGTTTATACTATTGAACCGCGGTTGATGGTTGAAGGACACGGCATCGTGACAATGGAAGAAGAAATTGTAGTAAGCGAAAACGGATGCCGGTATCTTTCAAATCCACAAAAATCGTTGTGGGTTATTAGGTAAGTTTAAAGTAATAATTGCTATTCAGTTAAGATTAGTAAGGTAGAATTTAATATCGAATAATGAACAAGGAACACCGAATAATTAAAGTGCACCGATATTCCATCGAATAAGAGCTATTAAAGTATGACTGAAGATAAAATTAAAAAATTTGACCTTGAAGAAAGACTGGTTAGATTTTCAGTACTCATAATAGAAATAACCGAGAATCTTTATACGACCAGAGCAGGTAACCATATAGCTGGACAGTTAGTTAGATCAGGAACTTCTCCCGCACTTTTATATGGTGAAGCACAAAGCGCTGAATCAAGAAATGACTTTATTCATAAACTTAAAATTCTATTAAAAGAATTAAGAGAAACAGTAATCGCTTTAAAAATTATTAAAAATGTTCCTTTAATAAAAAATTTTGATTTAATAGATCGTGGAATGATTGAGTGTAATGAACTTATATCGATTTTTGTAAAAAGTATTGATACTGCTAGAAAAAACAATGAAGCAAGAAAATAAAAACTCGTTTTTTCACTTCAAATTAATGTTCATTATTCCTTGTTCGATGTTCGATATTTTTTCAAATACGGATAGAAAGAACCATTCCAATTAAAGCGCAATAAATTATTTATCAGTATGAAAATTATTTTTATAATTCTTTCCTTTACAATCTCTGTATTCGGGCAGCCGCAGCTTGATAGTCTTTTTCGGATTAAAAAACCACAAGACAATCAGGCAAAAATTAAAATTATAAACGAGTATTGCCTTAACATCCGTGGAAGCAATCCAGGACTTGCGCTTCAGTTAGCAACACATTCTCTTGATCTTGCTAAAAAGATTTCCGATGATCATTATATGGCTGAATCTGAAAATCTTATTGGAGTTATTCAGCGGAATTTGGGAGATTACAACCAAGCGCTTGTTCATCACCTTCGCGCATTAAAAATTGCCGAGGAAGCGGAAGACTCCGTTCAATTGGGTTTTAGTTACAACAACATTGGAGTTATTTACCGGCAGCGGAATAATCTTAATCTTGCTACCGAAAATGTTATTCACGGGCTGCGGGTATTTGAAGAGATCAATCACATGGATGGGATGGCGTTTGCCAACCTTACGCTGGGAACCATCTTTGCGCTTCAAAAAAATTATGCAAGTTCTCTCGCTTATTATCGGTACGCATTGAACATTCGTGAGATACAAAAAAATGAGAATGAAAAAGCCAGGGTCTTAGATCATATTGCCGGAGTTTATCTTTTAATTAACAAATATGAAGAAGCGCTTACATCTTATAAAAGTTTAGAGAAAATCTATGAGAAGGTAAATGATAAGCGCGGACTTGGCGACTGCTGGATGGGCATCGGCAAAATTTATTCTGTTAAAAATCAGTACCAAAATGCGGTTAACTATTTTACAAAAGCACTAAACCTTTTTAGACAATTAGATTTTAAAGAAGAAATCGTATCCGCTTCGGAAAATCTCGGATTGGCATATACAAAAATGAATAATTCGGGAGCCGGGTATCCACTAATTAATGAATCCCTTTCCATCGCCTCTAAAATGCACTCTTCAAAATTGATCAGTGAATCTCTCGGTTTCGTTGCCGAATATTATGAACTGACTGGGAAGTTTGATTCCGCACTCATCTTTCTGAAGCGGCATCATGCTTTAAATGATTCGATTAGAGAAGCGGAGAATTTTTCCGAATTAACCAGCATTGAAGCTCTCTATCAATCGGAAAAGACGGAACGTGAAAATAGAATTTTAACTCAAGAGGTTGAGGGGCAAAAACGCCAGTTCATCTATATCTTTCTTATTGCGTTACTTATTCTCATCCTCGCTTTAGGGGTAGTAATGAAAAATAATACACTCAAAAAAATTAACGTGGAGTTAAAAGAGCTCCACGCGATGAAAGATACCTTCCTCAGAATTATTGCGCATGATCTCCGCGCACCGTTTAATGCTATCTTCGGGTTAACCGATCTTTTGCTGGAAGATTACAAATCACTCTCCGAAGAAGAAAAACACCAGTTCATCGAACATATCGCTAATGCATCGAAACAGAGTTATCAATTGCTTGAGAATTTACTACTCTGGGCGAGAACCAATACAGGGCGGATGGACTTTAATCCGGAAGAGTGCAAACTAAAATCGCTCGTTGATGAAACGGTTCTTCTGCTTGGACCAACGGCGGCAAATAAGAATATTAAAATTTTCATCGAAGTTCCCGAAGCGCTTCATCTTTCCGCCGATGAAGAAATGTTAAAGACCGTTCTGCGAAATTTAATTTCCAATAGTGTAAAATTTACAAACGAGCAAGATGGTGTCATCAAAATAAATGCAACCGGTAAAGAGAACAAAATTCGTCTTGAGATTTCCGATAACGGTGTAGGCATTCCGAACGATGTGCAAAAGAATCTTTTCAGAATTGATAAATCGATTTCAACAAAAGGAACTAAAGGGGAAAAAGGAACCGGTCTCGGTCTCCTTTTATGTAAAGAATTTATAGACAAACACCATGGTTCTATTGCCGTAGAAAGTAAACTGAACGAAGGAACAAAGTTTATAATAGAATTGCCTGTGAAGTAGAGATTTATTCACGCAGCATTTAAAACAAAACCTCCGGCATTATTAAAACACCGGAGGTTTTATTCAATTTATCGTCATCAGCAAACTGCTTACTTCGGACAGATCACTTCTTACCGACAACTTCCTTTTCATTCGCTTCAACAACTGCAATGGCAGCCATATCAACAATGTGTTCAATCTCAGCGCCTTTCTGCAAAACGTGAACAGGTTTGCTCAATCCCATAATGATCGGACCGATAACTTCCGCTCCGCCGATTCTCCATAAAAGTTTATAGGCGATATTTCCTGCATCCAGGTTCGGGAAGATTAGCACGTTCGCTCTTCCTTTTAGATCCGAGAAGGTAAAATATTCATTCAGTTCTTCTTGAACAACGGCAGCATCAACTTGCATTTCTCCGTCAACAACTAAATCGGGATATTTTTTCTTCATCATCTCAACCGCTTCTCTAACTTTATTAGATTGCGGATACGGTGCAGAACCGAAATTGCTGAACGAGAGCATGGCAATTTGCGGATCCATATTAAAACGCTGTGCGGTTTTTGCAGAAAGATAAGCGATCTCTACTAATTCTTCTGCCGTCGGGTCAACATTAACTGTTGTATCGGCAAAAAAGTAAACTTGCTTTTGCGCCAAAACAATGTACATGCCGGAAACTCTTTGCACTCCTTCAGCAGTGTGAATAATTTCCAGCGCAGGTTTAATCGTTTTTGGATAAGAAGTAGTTAAGCCTGAGATCATTCCGTCTGCGTCTCCCATGCGCACCATCATTGCGCCAAAGTAGTTACCCTGTCGGATGGTTCCTTCAGCGGTAAGTTTAGAAACTCCGCGGCGTTGTCTCAGTTTGTAATACTGTTCTGCATACGCTTCAATTTTATCGTACTCAACAGGATCAATAATAGTAAACCCTTCGCCATCAATATGATGTTCTTTGATCATCGCATTAATTTCATCTTTGTTTCCGAGCAGAATTGGGTTGGCAATTTTCTCATCAACTAAAATCTGAGCGGCTTTTAATATCTTAACCTGATTTCCTTCCGGGAAGACAATTCTTCTCGGATTTGATTTTGCTTTTTCAATTGTGCGGCGAATAATTTCTTTTGATAATCCCTGTCGTTCGCGGAGTTGATTCTTGTAAGCATCCCAATCGGTAATCGGAGTTTTAGCTACACCCGTTTTAATTGCCGCTTTGGCAACTGCCGGGGCAACATACGTAAGCACGCGAGGATCGAAAGGTTTAGGGATAATATAATCTCTTCCGAATGCAATTGGCTTACCGCCGTAAGCTCGTAATACTACTTCGGGAACTTCTTCTCTTGCTAATTCAGCCAATGCTTTTGAAGCGGCAAGTTTCATTTCGTCATTTATTCCCGTTGCACGAACATCTAAAGCGCCGCGGAAAATGAAAGGGAATCCGAGCACGTTATTTACCTGGTTCGGCTTATCTGATCTTCCGGTAGCAACAATAACATCTTTACGCGAAGCTTTTGCATCCTCATAACTAATTTCCGGTTTAGGATTTGCAAGTGCAAAAACTACAGGGTCTTTTGCCATTGATTGAACCATTTTTTGAGTAACGCAATCTGCAACTGAAAGTCCGACAAAAACATCCGCCCCAACTATTGCGTCGGCTAAAGTTCTAGCTTTAGTTTCACTTGCATAAACTTCTTTGAATTCATTCATCCCATCTTTACGACCTTTATAAATAACCCCTTTACTGTCGCACATGGTTATATTTTCTTTTTTTACGCCGAGTTTAACATAAAGATTCGCACAAGCATTTGCAGAAGCTCCGGCGCCGTTAAAAGTAATTTTAATTTTTGATAAATCTTTTTTTGCCATTTCGCATGCATTTAAAAGAGCGGCTCCGCTAATGATTGCCGTTCCATGCTGATCATCGTGAAAGACAGGAATTTTCATTGTCTTCTTTAATTCTTCTTCGATGTAAAAACATTCCGGAGCTTTAATATCTTCAAGATTAATTCCCCCGAATGTTGGCTCAAGAATTTGCACGGTGCGAATTACTTCCTTCGGATCCAACGTATCTAATTCAATATCGAAAACATCAATATCTGCAAATCGTTTGAAGAGAACACCTTTTCCCTCCATAACAGGTTTTCCGGCTAAAGCGCCGATGTTCCCCAGACCAAGTACGGCTGTTCCGTTACTGATAACAGCAACCAAATTTCCTTTTGCCGTGTATTCATAAGCAAGTTCAGGATTTTTTTCTATATCTAAACATGGGTCTGCAACGCCCGGTGTGTATGCTAAAGAAAGATCGCGTTGTGTTTGACAGGGTTTTGAAGAAATAACTTCTATCTTCCCTTTTCTTCCGATACTGTGGTAATCAAGAGCATCTTGCTTGGT
>JAVHOS010000295.1:0-6117 GCA_036170205.1 Ignavibacteriaceae bacterium
TTACTTAATTCAATAAACACCATACAACTGTATGGTAAATATATTCCGGAAATTGGAATAAGTCAAGCAAAATATTTTTTTGTGGGAAGACTGTTTGCCTTGTATTGAGGGATTCACAAATCTCTTTAACAAATTAATTTTTCAAAATGAGTTTTAAAAATTGTTACCTGTTAAAGATATTAAAAAGAAGTTTATTTCAGAAAAATTTTCTCTAACGCTTCGATCATTTTTTCACGGAAAATGGGTTTAGAGATAAATTCGTTAAAACCTGCGGCGACAAACTTATCTTTATCACCAGGTAAAACATAAGCTGTTACAGCAATAATGGGAAGAGATTTAAATCCGGGCATCTGGTGGATCATTTTAAGTGCATCCAATCCATTATATTCTCCCTGGAGATTGATATCCATTACAATAAAATCAAAACTTTGGCTTGTAATAAGTGGCAGCGCTTCTTCGAAACTAACGGCAAATTTAATATCGCCCAATTCTTTCATCTGAACTTTGAAAAGAATTTGTGAATCAACTTGATCTTCGATATACAAGCATGAAAGATTTTGTAAATCTAAAGTTTTTCTTATCGGCGGAGCTTCATGAAATTCTTCTACTACCTTTCTTCTAAGATTAATTGGAGGTTCTTCACGCGGCTGTTGCTGCTGCGGTGTAACTTTCTCAAATTCCTCATTCACCATCGTTGCATGGCGATCGAACGGAGTTTGAATTGAAGTGGTTCTTGTTTCTCTTATCTGCGTAGCTCTGGAAGGGATCTCTTGCGGCATGCCTGGCTGCTCAACCACAGTTTGTCTCCGCACTTGAGTTTTCATTTCTTCCGGTTGAACAACTTTCCTTTTTAACGGGAAAATAAAACCCATTTCATACGGATCATTCCCCTTACGAATAATTTCGATTTTGCAGTTTAAAATTTCTAAAAGTTCACGGATAGACAAAATTGCAAACCTCGATACTCCGTATGCGCGAATCAACGAGACATCAGCATTTTGGACTAAAACAGGATCGAGCGCAAATAGTAATTTGTCTGAAATTCTTGAGAGCTCATCGCGTATCGAAAAAATAAAATCATTTTCATCAAGCTGTTCAACTGAAAAATAAAAATGTTTCTCCTCACTAATTTTTGCACAAACACTCGCAATTGTATTAAAAAACATCCGGTACTTTTGCTCATCCCCTTCAACCCAAAGTGATGACACTTTTGTGATAAGACTATAATTTTTATGACTCAATTCTTCACTGAATTCTGCTTTCACTTTATCAAAAAGGTCAGGGAGAGAGAACGTTGCGATCTGAGCAGCTTCGTCTTCTTTTAGAAGAGTCGAATACTCTGCAATAGAATTCATCGTCCACATCAGTTCGCGTTGATTTTCTTGAATATAATTCAACGCTTCTTTTTGATCTGTAGTTGGAACCGGTATGCTTTCTTTAACTTCTTGAAGAAAGCCTAACATTACGTTGATAGGAGTGAGAATTTCGTGAAAAATTGTAGAGAGTTGTGATGGGTCCAATCCTTTCCCGGATTTCTTTTCAATAGATTGAACTCCGCTTTCCTTTTCTTCCAATCGCGCAACTTTGATGAGAATGGTGTAGGAATCAACCATTCCGTTTGCATTGAGGTTAGGAATTGCGTTTAATTCTGCATGTTTGAAAACTTTTTGTGCATCTTTAATTTCGACAGGCAGTTTTGTTGATGTCGATAATTTTGCTGAGAATATTTTTGAGGTTATGGCACTTCGATCGTTATCGCTGAAAAGAGTTATAAGAGAATTCCCGACCAGGCTTGTCTTATTGATGCCTACATATAAAACAAGATTTTGATTTACAAATTTTATAAAACCGGAATTATCAGTTACAGCTATTAATTCATCTGTTTCTTCAAAAACAGCTTTGTACAGTTTAAATTCATTTTGTTTTTCTAATTCGCTTGAAATATTTCTGATAATTGTAAAGTGCGCTTCCTTTTTTTCAAAGGTGAATATGTCTTTAAATATTTCAACAGTTATTATTGAACCGTCTTTCTTCTTGTGATTAAAAGGACCCGAAAAAATTTTCTTTTTATCTTGAACAGGAGTATCGAGCAAGGTTTGGATATCTTCAGGGGAATATAAATCGGTAAGATCCATCTGCAAAAATTCATCGTGCGAATAACCATAAAGAGAGATTGCAGCATCATTTACTTCCAGAAAGCGAAGGTTTTCTGCATCATAAATCAAGATTGGATCGGGCAGAGACTTAACTAATACGTCAAACATTTTTCCTCTAGTTTTAATAAATGCTTCAAAATTATCAAAAGCATCAAGAAATTCTACGACCAAAAAATAAGCATTTGTTTCAACTTTGTCACTATTTAATTTCTTAATTTTTGCTTGAAGGTGGTGAATATTTTTCCCTCTTCTGAATGGGATAGTTATTGATAACTCTAATACGTTTGCCGCCATTGCATCGGAAATCTCTTCAGCCGCCTCCGGGGGAAATACCTGAGTGAGCGAAACATTTTCGACTGTCGATTGCCCTAAACCAACGAACTCCCGAAAAGGAATATTTGCTTTTTCAATCGTTCCGTTTTGATTAACAATACAAACCGGGAAAAAAATTGAATTCATCACTTCTTCAGTTGAATAATTCGCTTCATGTGTGGTTGTCGGTTTGTCTGATATTTTTTCCTTTTGCGCAATTCCTAACTCTGCAATTACATTGTTATCGGCATCAACTAAAGGAATTACGATTGATTGATAGTTGTGATAATTTGTAAATCCCTTAGCCGGAATGCCTTTTATGATTAAAGTATTTCCGGTTGTTTTTAGAAATAATTCAATTGCATTATAGAAATCAAGATTGAAAGATGGCAGAAAATATTCCTCTTCTTTGCCTTCAATTTGGGAAATTCTTAACCCTAACTTTTCTGCAAAATTTTGATTTACTAAAAGATATTTATTCTTATTATCCTTCAACCAGAAAAGCTCTTCTAATTTATTTACAACAACTTGAAGTTTGTTTTTCCCTAAATAGGTAAAAGGATAATTCGATTGTATTTCACGGATCGTACTGAGCAATTCAGGATTTGAAAATACTTTAGTCAGTTCCTCAGTTGAAAAATTAAACTGAACTGTTTTCCCTTGTTCAGTTTTTATCGGTTCAGTTTTCTCAAAGTTTAAGAAGAAATGATCGCTGCTCTCTCCCTGATAGTGATTTATCTGAATCTGTATTTCGAATTCCTGTTGTGTATGCAGCTTGAACTTCCCTTTTTTTTCAACAGGAAAGATTTCATACTTTAGGTTTTCTAAAATATCTTCTACATTATTAATTTCATGCCTGTCAAAAATTTCTAAAAAGTTTTGAATATCATCGGTGAGTGAAAAAACTTCGATTGATTTATTGTTCCGGTAAAGAATTTCACCTTTTTGATCGATAACTAAAAATGCGTTGGCAGAAGGTTCCACCAGCATTTTAATAAGCTCAAGATGTTCAATATTTACCGATGTCATCATTATAATTTCAGTTTACATCATTTTGATGGATTTTTAATTGTCATCGTATTTGAATAAGCTGAATAGACAACTCCATCTGTTGCCCTGATTCTGTAAGCGTAAGTTTTTCCGCCCACCGTTGAAGCATCAACAAATTCTGTAATATTTTTGTCGGTTACGGCAATCTCTGTAAAATTGGTGAGTGCTATATCGCTCGCTCTTTCAACACTAAAATTAACTTCGTTATTTGAATTATCTCTCCACGTTAAATTGATTGTGTTTCCAGTGCCATAATATGCCTGAAGGTTTGAAGGAGCATTTATTAATACAGACTGTACATTAACAGAAACTTCATTTGTGTAACCTGAAAAATTAACATTGTCTGTAACCCGAATTCGATAATAATAGGTGAGACCAAAAATAACGTCCGTATCATCAAATTGTGTTTCATCTGTTTGAGCTGATCCAATCACAGCATAAGTTAATGAGGATGCGGATCTTCTTTCGATCAATGTCTGAGTTTCGTTTGTGTTGTTGTCAACCCAGACTAATCGGACAGTTTTTGAGTTAAGATTTATCGTTCTCAGATTTTGAGGAACAAGAAGATCATAACCTAAAGTTTTTGTACTTACCTCAGCGGATGTTACCGAATCATCGTTTGACACAGCTTTTATACGGTAGATATAGTCCGTGCTTGGAACAAGTCCGTAACCTGAATCTTTAAAAGTTGTAATGTTGAAAGGAAGGATTCCAATTTGTTCATAATTAGAGTAAAGAGTTTTCCGTTCAATTTTAAAATAGTTTTCATTATTCGAATTATCTTGCCAATTTAAAACAATTTTCCTCGAACCGAAAGCGACCGCCGAAACGTTGGTCGGCGTACTGATAGTGCCACCGGAAGCGTTTCCGGAACTTGCGACTATATTTGAGGGAGGAGATTCTCCTCGTTCATTAAATGCAACTACTTTGTAGAAATATACAGATAACGGGTCAACAGTTTCATCATTCGCGTTAAAACTTTTTGAACCGACCTCTTTAAGCATTGTGTAGATGCCAATGGCTTCCGTTTTGCGGTAGATTCTAAAACCATCTACATTTAAATAATCATGTTTCCACGAAAGGTTTACTATTGTAGAAGATAATTTCTGCAAAGCTAAACCGGTTGGCGCTTTTGGCGGAACAATTACTTTGGTTACAAAGATATTTGTTTGTGCCGGGCTGTCGGTTGATCTCCCGCTTGTATCATAAACTCGCAAAAAATATTTTATTATTTTCCCAAGGTAGGTTGAATCTACTGACCAGATGATGGAGGGAGAAGCTGCGGTTCCATCATAATTTACCAATGCTATAAATGTACTGTCAACCCAAAGTTCAACCGCTCGAACGCCAATATCGTCTTTTGCTACAAACAGAAATTCATTTGTCCCTAATTGTAAAGTATCGTTTGAAAGTGGATAAGAAAGCGTAATTGTTGGATTTTGAGCATCGGTTCCATTATTACCGCTGCCGTTATTTGTAGGTGAATTAACGGCATCAACGCAGCCATAATATAAAAGCGAAACTGTTGAAACGATAAATAAAAACTTTTTCATGGTTAAATTCCTGATAATACTTTTGGCTTATCGTAGTCAATGTAATAAATCCTTGTCTCATTTGGTTTGAACTCTTTAATCTTTAAATAGATCATGTGCGTAGAAGGATTGAATAAATATTCCGGTTGAAGCGTCCCAATAATTTCGGAAGAAATCTCTATGTTGGTCACGTTCATCTGTAAGTCAATCTCAAGCATAATTTCTTTGAGCAATTCGTTTCCCGGATTACTGATGGATACGGTAACACGTGATTCGCCGCGGGATTCAACACGCGTCTCAACTTTATTCTTTTTAATCCACCAATTATAGATTTCATTGCCGGAGGCAATCCACATATTTTTTAGTTTGATATACTTTATTAATTCCCTTAAAACAGAAAGATTCTGGGGTTGACATTGGTATTCGGTATGCAATTTAAAAACATAAAGTCCTCCCTCAAATAATACTCTATCAACATCTTCTTTATAAGTATAAAGTTGGAACTCAGATTGAGTTAACCCAAAATCACGAATCACCTCGTAGTCATCGCGAGCCGTTTTTGTAATTGAGATAACGGTATTATCCCCTTTTATAATAGCCTTGGGAACCGAACGATCTGTTAATGAATCTGTAAGTACATATTTATATTTTGCCTCGGCAATTGCCCTCAAACTGTTATCATCAAAGAGACCGTAGTAAGGCAGCAATCCATCACAGTGAATTCCCTCGATTACTTCTATTTTAGCATTGGCATCTTTTACTTTTTGTACTTGAGTATTGTAATCATCTAATTTATTTGTAGTATCATCAATAGCTGCCATATAACCAATATCTACAATAGCGCCAACATCTCCATAGGCAGAGATGGTTTTCACAAGGTCTTTATAATTAGAAACCTTAGAGGGATCGACAAAAAATGTAGCTTTGATTCCCTCTTCTTTTAATAATGGTAAAATATTTCTAACATTTTGTGGTTGATCTCCTACCATAACTGCAAGCATTGCAGCAGCTCTATAATTTTCAGGCCAATCTTTTACGTAGGCGAGAGGTTTATATTGAAGCCAACT
>JAVHOS010000295.1:6217-8788 GCA_036170205.1 Ignavibacteriaceae bacterium
CTCCACTTACCATCTGCAGAAAAAGAAGCGGTTCCGCTTGTTGCAAATACGCAGCCGCCTTTATCGATAAACTTTTTTATACTAATAATTTCTTCATCACTTAATGACTTTGAACCGGGGAGAATAAGAATTTGATATTTAAAGTGTTTACCTTTTTCAATATCGTTGTCTTTAAGTATATCATAACTATAATGATAGTTATTTAAAAACTTTTTCCATGTAGTAATATTATCGTTCAACCATGTGCTGCCAGGAGGCAGCATGTTTTCTGTGTATTGTGAATAGAGAATAGCTATATTGGTTCCTTCACCTGAAATAACTTTTTTTATCCCTTTTACATCGGTGAAGGCTTCTTTGTAGCTGAATCTTCCCATAACACCTTTTAAAATTAAGAGATAAACAACAATTGAGGCAAGCATAAAGAGCGTGCCTAAAGCCATAACAATTAAAGAGTTTACGGTAAACCCTTTATTTTTTGTTACCTCCACTTAACTGCTCCCTGACTCTTCACATTCGCTTTGGCAGAAACGTAACCATCGGCAGTGTACTGCATAAATTTTTGCTCAGAAGCTTGTGTGGGTTGTGTCGGTGCCTGCTGGCGATTCTCAACTCGTTGTGGCTGATTCATTTGTTGACCTGGTTGAGAATAGCGGACTTGGACAGGTTGAGGACCAGCCTGTGCGCGTTGCTGAACAAATATTGGTTCTGACTGCGGTCTATAGTTAGGTTGAGACGGAACTCTTACGGGTTCAAACATAATTTGTCCAGGAGCTTTTTGATGTTCTTGATATTGGAGCTGTTCAGCGATTAACTCAGGTGTAAGTAATTCCGCTTGCAAGGTTGCAGGTTGCGATATTTCTGCCTGTTGACCTTGGCGTTCTCTTACTTTGTATAATATGTAAGCTCCAATCGCAAGAATAAAAGTGCTTATTGTTGCCATCAGAATGATTGTTGCTAAAATAGGAATGAGTTCCATGATTTCACCTTTTGTGTATAAAATTATTCTGCTAACGGTTTCAGACCGATTCGCTCAAGCTTTCCCCACTGCATTTCGAATCCTAAGAATTCCTCAACAGTGGACATTGCCTTACAAATATCAATTGTTAAAACGAAAAACATACGGTAAACGATTGCGTAAGGGATCAACCTTATCTCTTCCTTCTCTACCGCAATACAATAAAGAGCTGTTGACATATCCAATAATGCCAACCCAGCCCACCAGAAAAAGATCAAGCTTGAAAAACCATAAAATAAAGCTGCGAAAATAAAAAAGAGGTTAGAAAAAATATTCATCGTAGGCCAAATTAACGCTTCGTAAACCATTGTCCAAAGGATAAAAGTATCACCAAAATTAATTGTAGGATTAATTAACAATTTTTTATGTTTCCTAATAGCCTGCAGAATTCCGCGAGTCCATCTATAACGCTGTTTTAGCAGTTCGTGTAATTTTTCCGGAGCCTCGGTATAAGAAATTGAACGCGGCTCATAAAATATTTTCCAACCGTGAGCAAGAAGTTTTAACGTTAAATCGGCATCTTCAGCAAAAGTATCGCTCGAATAATACCCGGCATCTTCGATCGCTTTTCTTCTAAATAAACCGATAGGACCCGGTATAATATTTACCAGCCGCATAAAACTTTGTGCAGCGCGCGCCATATTCAAACCTTCAATATATTCCAGCGCTTGAAGGTCTGTAAAGAATTTTCTTCTATTCTGAACTTTTACGTTCCCGGCAACCGCTCCTATGGAAGGATCGACAAAATGTCTTACCGCTGTTCGGATGCAATCTTCGGATAATTGAGAATCGCCATCCATACACAAAACAATTTCAGCTTTAGAAAAACTAATTCCGGCATTCAAAGCTTTCGCTTTACCGCCGTTTGGTTTGTTGATGACCGATACCTTTACATCTCCATATTTTCCTTTTTTGTAACCAACCATTTGTTTAGCCACTTCGTAGGTGTTATCTGTTGATCCATCATTCACAACAATAATTTCATAATTTGAATAATCAAGATTCAATAAAGAGCGAACCGATTGTGCGATAACTTTTCCTTCATTGTAAACCGGAACGATGATGGATACGAATGGATAAAAACCTTCTTTTCTATTAAACGTATAATTGTTAATATATAAATATGCCATCACCAGAATTGAAAAATATCTAAAAAGAAGTACGATAAGAAAAATGAAAAGTGAAACCAATGTTGAATATTCAAGGAGTGACCCGAATGACAAAATGGTATAAGGAAGCGTTAAGTAAATAATGATCATTAATCCGAGCGAATAAAATCCCGTCGTAAAAATTCTCTTCCGCAACAACTTTCCTCTATCTTCCTTTATTGCTTTGGAAGTCTGAGTATTTGTTAAAGTTATTGAGGTCTTTCTTATATTTTGTTTTAAACTCATTTCAGTAATTCTTTATGTGTTAAGAAGTTGACCAACTCTTATGCCACACTAAAGAGACTATTTTTAAGATGAAAATGAAGGATTTGCTTAAAAGGAGTGTTTCAAATTAGGAATAAATCAAAAAGCTGTCTCAAAATTTTACAATTTTTAGAAGCTCCAGAA
>JAVHOS010000296.1:0-1747 GCA_036170205.1 Ignavibacteriaceae bacterium
GATGAAGCCGCAAAATTGGCGGAACAGAACGGCATTCCTACCGTGCAGAACCGGTGTGTGGCAATAGAACTTAACTTATGCTAATTAGGAATTACGAATTAGGAATTAGGAATGGGGGAAAGAATTGAAATTCTTTTTTTTAATCTTCATAATTATTGCTTCTAAAATATTTTGTCAGGATGTAATTCCTAAACAAAATTTATTTTTTAAACCGTTTCGAGTTGATTCAATAGCTATAAAGGGAAATGATATTACCGAACCGGAAATCATTTTAACTGAACTAAATTTTTCCAAAGGCGATATTGTTGATTCAACAAAACTTCGATTCAACCGTGAGAGAATTTATAGTTTGGGAATTTTCACCAACGTTAAACTTTATCCCCAATCGAATGAAGATAAAACAACTCTTATCATAGAAGTAAATGAGAGTTGGTATATTTGGCCAATTCCTTTTTTAGCTTTGCGTGATAGAGACTGGAAAAAAGCAACTTACGGGTTGGATGTTTTGATAATGAATTTTAGAGGAAGAAATGAAAAACTGCGAACTTCATTCAGTCTCGGGTATGATCCTTCTTTTACATTGCAATACACAAAGCCGTATTGGTTTCGCAAAGAAGCGATTTATTTTGACGCTTATTTTGTCTATGTAAATCAAAATAATAAAAGCGGGTATGCCGAATATTTGTATGGAGAAAAATTTAAACAAAAATTTGTCAGCGGAAATATTGCGGTTGGGAAGAGGTTCAATCTTTTTAATAAAGCCGATATTTACGGCGGATTCTCTTACGTGGAATCGCCAAGATATGTACTGCACATCAATGCATCAACTACACGGATCGATCGACTTCCTTTTCTCGGCTTGCGCTACTATTATGATTCCCGAGACCTTGCACAATTCCCAACTGAAGGAATATTTTTTAACGCCGATATTTTGAAAAAAGGTTTTGGAAACAGCGGAATTGATTACAACATTTTCTCTTCCGATTTTCGGGAATATAGAACGGTGTACAAAAGTTTTTCGTCAAAATGGAGATTTACTACGCGCCAAACATTCGGAAAATTAATTCCATTTTACGATTACAGTTTTCTCGGATACAATGAAAGAGTTCGCGGACATTTTACGCAGCGATCGGAAGGAAACAATCTCTATCTTTCCCAGCTTGAATTTAAATATCCGATCTTGAAAGAAATTAATATTCATCTTGATCTGCCGTTGATTCCCGAAGCGCTTTTGACGTACCGCGTTGAGATGTACGCGCAAATATTTGCCGATGCCGGCGTTACACAGTTAAGAGGAAAGTCTATTAATTTGTCGCACGGATTTTCGGGTTATGGATTTGGTTTGACAACTTTGATACTTCCGTATAATATCGCTCGATTGGAATTTGCACTAAACGAATTTGGCAAAAAAGAATTGGTGTTTGACCTTGGCATATCTTTCTAACATAGAATTATATTACTCTCATCCCGATTCCTTTTCCGGGAATTCGGTGAATGTAATAGGTGAAGAATTTTCGCATCTTACACGAGTTATGCGTCATAAAATTGATGATAACATTTATGTTACCGACGGCTGTGGAAAAATATATACTTGTAGAATTACAGAAATTGATAAAACTTTTTTATCCGCTGAAATTCTGTCGTTTGAAACGTATGTGAATAAATTTCAGAATATTTTCTTCTGTATTCCGAAATTGAAAAATCCGGAGCGGTTTGAATTTGCACTTGAAAAATGTGTGGAGTTGGG
>JAVHOS010000297.1:0-7220 GCA_036170205.1 Ignavibacteriaceae bacterium
AGCCCTATGAAAATAAAACACAAATTAATATAACAGCCCTGAAGGGGCGAAATAATATTTTGCATTTGTACAGAATCCGGTAGTTATCCCGCCCTTTCAGGGCTTTTTCATTTCCCGTTCTTTTTCTCAGGGCTTCGCCCTGAGTTGGTATATTTCGCCCTTTCAGGGCTAAGCATTTCAGTGTCTTTTTGTAGAGACGTAACGTGCTACGTCTTTACTAAAGACGGGGCATGCCCCGTCTCTACTTTTTATCTTGACATTAAAGGATAGATTCATTAATTTAGCACTCGTAATTTCTGAGTGCTAATTAAAACTGCCTTCGGGCAAAAATCATTAATCAATAACAAAAGGAGATTTTCTCTATGAGTAAAATCAATTTGCAACCGTTGCATGATCGAGTGATAATAAAACCACTCGAAGCGGAAGAAAAAACTAAAGGCGGATTATTCCTCCCGGATACCGCAAAAGAAAAACCAATTGAAGGAACCGTTGTTGCTGTTGGAACCGGAAAAGTAAGTGACGAGGGAAAAGTTACTGCTACTACCGTTAAAGTCGGCGATAAAGTCCTTTATGGTAAATATAGCGGAACCGAAGTTACTGTTGAAGGGGAAGAATACTTAATTATGCGCGAAAGCGACATTTTTGCAATTGTAAAATAAATAACGAGGAGTTATAAAATATGTCATCAAAATTAATTGAATATGATGTTGAAGCCCGCGCCAAAATTAAAAAAGGTGTGGACAAACTGGCTAACGCCGTAAAAGTTACTTTAGGACCAAAAGGTCGTAACGTAATTTTAGAAAAAAAATTCGGAGCGCCGACCGTAACTAAAGATGGTGTTTCCGTTGCTAAAGAAATTGAACTTGACGATCCTGTAGAAAATATGGGCGCTCAAATGGTTCGCGAAGTTGCTTCTAAAACAAGCGATGTTGCCGGAGACGGAACAACCACAGCCACCGTTTTAGCTCAAGCAATCTATCGCGAAGGATTGAAGAATGTTACTGCAGGCGCAAATCCCATGGATTTGAAACGCGGTATCGATATTTCTGTTACCAAAATTGTTGAATTCTTAAAAACCATGAGCAGACCTGTCGAAGGAAGAACCGAAATCGCTCAAGTCGGTTCTATTTCCGCCAACAACGACCAGACCATCGGTAATTTAATTGCTGATGCAATGGAAAAAGTTGGTAAAGACGGTGTTATTACTGTTGAAGAAAGCAAATCAGCTGAAACCAGTTTAGAGGTTGTAGAAGGAATGCAGTTCGACCGCGGATACATTTCACCTTATTTCGTTACCAACGCTGAAACGATGGAAACCGAATTAGAAAATCCTTTCATCTTAATTCACGATAAAAAAATCTCCGCAATGAAAGACCTCCTTCCTGTTCTTGAAAAAGTTGCTCAACAAGGAAAAGCGCTTGTAATTATTGCCGAAGATCTTGAAGGCGAAGCATTAGCAACTTTAGTTGTTAATAAATTAAGAGGAACGCTTAAAGTTGCCGCGGTTAAAGCTCCGGGCTTTGGCGATAGAAGAAAAGCAATGTTGGAAGATATCGCTGTTCTAACTAACGGTACCGTTATCTCTGAAGAAAGAGGTTTTAAACTCGAAAACGCTACCATAGCTTACTTAGGTCAAGCTGCAAAAATCGTAATTGATAAAGATAATTGCACGATCGTTGAAGGCGCCGGCAAAACTGAAGATATCAAGAAGAGAATTAATGAAATTAAAGTTCAGATTGATAAAACAACTTCAGATTACGACAAAGAAAAATTGCAAGAACGCCTTGCCAAACTTTCAGGCGGAGTTGCCGTATTAAAAATCGGCGCTTCTACTGAAATAGAAATGAAAGAAAAGAAAGCCCGCGTTGAAGATGCACTCCATGCAACCCGCGCTGCAGTTGAAGAAGGAATTGTTCCCGGAGGCGGCGTTGCTTTCGTTCGCGCAATTTCTATCCTTGATAAATTAAAAGGTGATAACGAAGACCAAACAACCGGAATTCAGATCATCAGAAAATCCCTTGAAGAACCATTGAGACAAATTGTTTTCAATGCGGGACTCGAAGGTTCGGTAATCCTTCAAAAAGTTAGAGAAGGAAAAGATGATTTTGGATTTAACGCAGCAACTGAAAAATATGAAAACCTAGTTAAAGCCGGAGTTATTGATCCTACTAAAGTTACAAGAACCGCATTAGAAAATGCCGCTTCTGTTTCTGCTTTGCTTCTTACAACCGAAGCTGTTGTTTACGAACAAAAAGAAAAAGAAAAATCTATGCCTGCTATGCCTCCTGGAGGTATGGGTGGTATGGACGGAATGTACTAACCGTTCTTATTCACTTAAAAAAGGCGAAGAGAAATCTTCGCCTTTTTTGTTTTAAATGTTCAGAAACACTTTCTCAATCAACATTATCTTTTTATTTTAGCGCATTATAAAATTATTATTGCAAGAATGGATACCATTAAAGTTACAGACGAATTTGACGAACTCCTCAAAGAAGTTTTCGAACATCTCGAACAAGGTCGTTTTAGGATGGCGCTAACGTCTGCTTTGAAGGTCTATGAACTAAACCCCAATGATTATCGGGCTGTCGTCTGCCTTGCATGGGCGTATTTAGAGAATGGAAATTCTTCGTCGGCTTTAGAATACGCAGACTTAGCCTGCCAGATTGAAGAAGAAAAAGCGTTCCCCCACCTTTACCGCGGATATATTTTACTTCGGCTTGGAATTTATGAAGGAGCCATACAGGATTTAAATTACGTCATCTTTAAAGAAGAATTTTCTGTTGAAAAAGCATTACACTTTAAAGCTCAATGTTTAGCCGGGTTAGGCAAATACTCCGATGCGCTTGAAGCTTTTGAATCTTCTGTTTTTGCCAATCAAAATCCGTTGGATGAAGATTTACAAAAACTCCGGTTGTGGTATCGTGCAGCTACGGGGCAAAAAAGTACATTTCTAACCAAGCTCCTCAGCAAAGAAAAAGAGAAAAATTATTTGCAGGAAGCTCACGAAGCTTACAAATTGAAAGAATACTGGTTTACTTTGTGGTCTCTGAAGAACGTATTGGGCGATCCAAAACAAGCCGGACTTTTCCACGAAGCTAAACTTTTGGAACTCGAAACATTGCTTGCATTATTTCAATATAAAAAAGCGTTAACAAAAGCCAATGAGTACGAAAGAGAGCTTAAAGAAGACCCCAAGTTTAAAACGTTATATTCAAAGATCACTAACCGGGAAGATTATTCTACTCCTTCCGTTACTAAAGAGAGACCGCCCTTAACCAAAGAACTCCCGTCGGGAAAGGAACTCACTAAAAAATCGGTTGCAAAAACAATTACCAAACGAACAGATTTTTTTACGCCCGATATTTCAAAACACACACCAATAATGGCAAAGACATTCGACCTCATCGCAAATCTTCGCGCACAAAAAAGAAAATATTTGTTGCAGTTTAATGAAGGCTCGATCAGCTATATCGGCGTTGAGGTTGTTGTAACAAATCCTTATTACAATTACGCCGATGTTGTGGTTGAAGGAAACGCCGTTTGGTATCTGAACAATGAAGAAGTGGGCAAATATACTTTTACGGTTAACGTCGATAAGCTGAGGAGCCATTTTGAATTTGTACAAAGCTGGGGCACCGATACTGCAGGCTTCTGGCGCCGCGGGCAGGGACGGGTTGATATTTATCTAAATGGAGAATTTACCTGCGCCCGCTGGTTCCTTGTAGGTTCTCAAGAAATTGAAAACAATGAAGAAGTTGAAATCATGGCTCAAACCTCTTCAGTTGGTGTTTCTGATTCTAAACCAAAAGTTGAAAAAGAGGAAGCCGTCGTTCCCCTAGGAGAAAAATCTCTCGAACAACTTTTAAAAGAACTCGATGCTTTCACCGGATTAAAAAGCATCAAGCAAGCGATGCGCGATTTTGTTGATTACCTTACGTTTATCAATGAGCGAAAAAAACTTGGACTTAAAACGCAAGAAGGTATTTCACTCCACACGGTTTTTCTCGGAAATCCCGGAACCGGTAAAACTACCATCGCCCGATTACTCGGAAATATTTTCAAAGCGATGGGGTTGTTGGAAAAAGGTCACATTGTTGAAGTTGATAGAGCCGCATTGGTTGGGCAATACATTGGAGAGACCGCGCAGAAAACCGAGAAACTTATCACCGACGCACTCGGCGGAGTTCTTTTTATTGATGAAGCTTACACCCTTGTAAAGAAAGGCGGCGGGCAAGATTTCGGACAGGAAGCGATTGATACTTTATTAAAAAGAATGGAAGATAAAGCCGGTGAATTTGCGGTTATCGTTGCCGGTTACACAGATGAGATGAATGGATTTCTCGAATCAAATCCCGGAATGAAATCTCGATTCTCCCACAATTTTGAATTTGAAGATTATACACCGCAAGAGATGATTGAAATTTTCAAACAGATGGCAAAGAAAGAAGAATACGTTATTTCCGCTGAAGCTTGCCAGGATTTGGAAAAAGAATTTACAAAGTTGTACCGTAAACGTGATAAAACTTTTGGCAATGCGCGTCTTGTTAGAACGATCTATAACAATGCAAAGATGCAAGTTGGTAAACGCAGCTCCAAACTTCCTGCAGCGCAGAGAAATAAGAAAACTTTATCAACCATAATGCAGGAAGACATCCAGGCAATTCTTAAAACTTCCGTTGGTAAAGATTTTAAAGTGGGTATCGACGAAGAAAATCTGAAAACAGCGCTTGTTAAATTGGAACAGCTCACCGGCTTATCTTCCGTTAAAAAAGAAATCTCCGAACTTGTAAAACTTGCAAAGTTTTATCATCAACAGGGCGAAAACATTCAATCAAAATTTGCGGATCATGTAGTCTTCTCCGGCAATCCCGGCACCGGAAAAACTACAGTTGCAAGATTGTTCAGCCAGATTTATGCGGCGCTTGGAATTTTAGAAAAAGGTCATCTTGTAGAAGCCGACCGCCAGGCGTTAGTTGCAAGTTTTGTCGGAAAGACTGCGGAGAAAACTACCGAACTTATTAACCATTCTCTCGGCGGCACATTATTCATCGATGAAGCTTACACCCTGGTAAAAGGCGGCGATAGCGGAAGTGACTTCGGAAAAGAAGCAATCGATACGCTTTTAAAAAGAATGGAAGATGACCGCGGTAAATTCATCGTTATTGCCGCAGGCTATACCGATCAAATGAAATCTTTCTTGGACAGTAATCCCGGAATGCAGTCACGCTTTACAAAGTTTATAACATTTGAAGATTATACTCCTGATGAATTAATGACGATAATGGAACATTCGTTATCCGAGAAACATCTTACGCTTGATCCGGCTGCAAAGGTAAAACTCGCAAAGTACTTTAATGAAATATATCGTACGCGGGATAAAACATTCGGCAATGCGAGACTCGTTAGAAATATCGTTGGCAACGCGATTCGCAAGCAAGTGCTAAGAATTGTTGATATCCCAAAAGAAGATTTAACCGAAGCTGTAACACAAACAATTTTAACGGATGATATTCAAGAACTACATTCTGTTAAAGAAGAAGGCAACAAGATACAGATCATAGGCGATAAGGATCTGCTTGAAAAATATTTGATGGAACTAAGAGAACTGCCGGGACTCGATTCGGTAAAAAAATCTGTTGAAAAACTTATCAATAGTCTCAAAGTTTCAAAGTTGCGGGAAGCAAGAGGATTAAAAGTTCTTCCGAAAAATCTTCATTCTGTTTTCCTTGGTAATCCGGGAACCGGTAAAACTACCGTCGCACGTCTGATCGCAAAAATTTATAAAGAAATGGGTTTACTTGCAAAAGGTCACTTGATTGAAACTGATAGAGCAGGATTGGTAGCTGGTTATGTTGGACAAACCGCGAAAAAAACCGACGAGATGATTGAGAAATCTCTTGATGGAATGCTCTTTATCGATGAAGCTTACACCCTTACACGCGGCGGTGGAAATGATTTTGGACAGGAAGCAATAGAGACGCTGCTTAAACGGATGGAAGATTATCGCGATAAATTTGCAGTTATTGTTGCCGGATACACCGGCGAAATGAATGACTTCCTTGAGACAAATCCCGGGCTCAAATCGCGCTTCACAAATTATTTTACTTTTGAAGATTACTCACCGCGCCAACTTTTAGAGATCGCTTCACTAATAAGCGAGAAGAGCGGCTACAATCTTGATGAAGGCGCTTTACAAATTTTGATGGAAACTTTTAACTATTTGTATAGCGTGAGAAATAAAAATTTTGGCAATGCGCGTACTGCGCGTAATCTTCTTTATAAAGCGATCGGAAACCAGGAAGAACGTATCTCAGCTTTAGCAGATGTTTCAGACGATGAATTGATAACTATCGTTTACGAAGATGTTCAGAAAATTGATATTCAAGAATTTATTAAATGAGGTAAATAATGGATCAGTTTTTACAAGCCGCGATTAATGAAGCAAAACTTGGATTAAGTGAAGGCGGGATTCCAATCGGCTCTGTTATTGTTCATAAGGGAAAAATTATCGGACGCGGGCACAACCGCCGGGTGCAAAAAGGAAGTGTAATTCTTCATGGTGAAATGGACGCGTTTGAAAATGCCGGAAGACAACCCGCTTCAGTTTACCGTGAATGTATTTTATATACAACCCTCTCCCCCTGCTCAATGTGCAGCGGTGCAATGATTCTGTACGGAATCCCGACAGTGGTGATCGGCGAAAACAAAACTTTTCTTGGAGATGAAGAACTTCTAAAATCGCGCGGAATGGAAGTTGAAGTTGTTAACAACGAAACTTGTATCCAGATGATGAATGACTTTATTGAAAAAAATCCTGAATTATGGAATGAAGATATCGGAGTATAAAATCAAATATCAAAAAACCAAAATTCAAAATTACTTTCAATTTCAATTATTTTTTCCTAATTCCTAATTCCTAATTCCTAATTATTTATGACTTTATTCGAACAAACAAACAAAATCCTTATCAACTGTCCTCTTCGCGTCGTTCCATTTTTAAAAGAAGAAGTTCTTTCGCTGGGATTTGAGATAGTTGCAGAAGCTTTAACACACGTTGAAATTGCCGGAACAATGGCTGACACAATGCTGCTTAATTTATCATTACGCACTGCTCACCGTGTTCTTTTTTATCTGGATGAATTCGATGCAAAAACTCCCGATGAACTTTACAAGAATTTCAAAAAAATTAATTGGGAAGATTATTTGTTCGAAGATGGATA
>JAVHOS010000297.1:7320-8727 GCA_036170205.1 Ignavibacteriaceae bacterium
GGAATCACTCGCAGCAACAACACTCCTCGCCGCAAACTGGAAAGGCGAAGGAAATTTTGTTAATCCGATGTGCGGCAGCGGAACACTCGCAATTGAAGCTGCTATGATAGCGCTGAATAAAGCTCCCGGATTATTAAAAGATAATTACGCATTCATGCATTTAAAAGGATATGATGATTCTGTCTGGCAGAAAATCCGTTCGGAAATAAAAAATAATAGTGTAAAAAGTTTTAACGGAAAAATTATTGCAACTGATATAAGCGGAGAGGCAATTTACGCTGCAAAGCAAAATGCAAAAACCGCCGGTGTTGACCACCTAATTGAATTTGCTCAATGTGATTTTAGAGAAACAGAAATTCCCGAAGGCGGCGGAATTGTTTTTCTTAATCCCGAATATGGTGAACGGCTTGGAGAAGAATTAAAATTGGAAAGTGTTTATAAAGCTATCGGCGATTTCTTCAAACAAAAATGCCAGGGTTATACCGGTTATATTTTTACGGGGAATTTTAGTCTTGCAAAAAAAATTGGTCTGCGGACAAAGCGGAAAATCCCCTTCTTCAACGGTACAATCGATTGCCGCCTTTTAGAATTTGAACTCTACTCCGGGACAAAGAAGACATCTTATTCAGACCCTTTGTAACACAGATTATTAATCTGTGTTAACGATAAATAGTTTCTTACGAGGAATTTTTTATGACAGACCAACATTTTCATCGCCGCAATTTGCCACATCTTTATTACAGCGACGGGATATATTTTATTACTTACCGACTTCATGATAGTATCCCCAATCACCTAATAAAAGAACTTCACAATGAATATGAAGAAGCAAAAAAGAATCCATCCAAACTTGAGCTAACTCAGAAAAATCTCTTCTTGAAATATGATGATTTACTCGACAAACATAGAATGAACTGCTGTTATCTTTCTGTCCCAGAAGTAGCGGAAATTAATGCATCAACATTGCACTTCCCTGATGGTAAAGATTATAAGCTAATTTGCTACTGTATAATGCCTAACCATATCCATCTGGTTTTTAAGTTACTGGAAAATTCCCGAAGCATAAGTAAGATAATGCAATCCATAAAAAGAGTTTCCGCAAGAGAAAGTAATAGAATATTAAAACGAGATGGATCGTTTTGGTTAAGCGAAAGCTTTGATAGAATAGTCAGGGATGACAGAGAATTATATTTTATCTTAGAGTACGTAGTAAACAATCCTGTTAAAGCGGGTTTATGCGAAAAGCCGGAAGACTGGAAATATACCTACCTCCATCCCGATTATAAATAATCTCTCAATCCAAGCGTTGTAACACAGATTATTAATCTGTGTTACCGTCTATATTAGCAGTAAATTGTACAATGATTTCTTTTAGCAATGGAAATTGCTTTACTAACTCTTCCCTCT
>JAVHOS010000298.1:0-1743 GCA_036170205.1 Ignavibacteriaceae bacterium
AGTTTTTTCATGTTTTCCTCAATGAAATTTGTAGATAGTTATGAAAGAATTATTAATTAAAAGAATGAACAAAAGAGCAAATCAAATATTTTGACGAACATACTCGCAAAAATCTTTTTAAATTCAACTAACACAAAAAAGGAACAAGAACAAGCAGGCATTGCTACCTGAATAGAATCACAGTGGAAACTTAATAAATTTATAGTGAGTGTCAAATAGAAAATATTTAATTTTTTTCAACCTGAAAAATCTTAAAAAAAGCGAAAGTCTGAACAAACTTTCGCTTTGAATTAAACGATAGGTTTTTTAAGTAAATTTAACTGAAGATTAAAAACTTGAATGGATACTTTCTTCATGTTGACTGAGATCAAGTCCGATTTTTTCTTCATCTTTTGATACACGAATAGGAATAAGCGTATCGGTAATTTTGTATAAAAGATATGAACCACCGAATGTGAATATCGAAACTATTGCTAACCCGAGTAAGTGCATAAAAAAAGTGTGTGTGTGTCCGTAAACCAATCCCAAATCTTTCGCAAATACGGCAGTTAAAATCATTCCGACAATTCCACCCAACCCATGGCACGGAAAAACATCAAGCGTATCATCTAACTTTGTTCTTGACTTCCAGGTGACGGCAAGGTTACTAATAACTGCGGCAATCACTCCTATAAAAAGACTTGCGCCAACAGAAACATAACCTGCTGCCGGTGTGATTGCTACTAAACCAACAACCGCACCGATACTAGCGCCTGATGCAGAAGGTTTTCTACCAAGGAGAATATCAAAAAATATCCATGACAATGCTGCCGCCGCTGATGCAGTATTTGTTGTAGCAAAAGCTAACGTTGCTAAGCTATTTGCGCCAAGCGCTGAACCGGCATTAAAGCCAAACCATCCAAACCATAAAAGTCCGGTTCCAAGAATTACATAAGGAATGTTCGCGGGAACATGTTTCTCTTCTTTTATATGCGAATGCCTTCTTCCAAGAAATATCGCACCGGCTAAAGCGGCAAACCCGGCAGACATATGAACCACAGTTCCGCCTGCAAAATCAAGCACTCCCATATTTCGTAAGAATCCGTGAGGATGCCATGTCCAGTGAGCCAAGGGCGCATAAATAAAAAGTGTAAAAAGAATCATAAAAAGAAGATAGGCTGAAAAATGAACTCTTTCCGCAAATGAACCGGTTATAAGCGCAGGAGTAATAATAGCAAACTTCAATTGAAACATAGCAAAAAGTAAAAGAGGAATTGTCGGCGATAGAGTAGGATTAGTACTTTCCCCTACTCCGCGAAACATAAAATATGTTAATGGATTACCGATAATCCCGCCAATTGAATCTCCAAATGAAAGACTAAAACCAACTACAACCCAAACTACACTAATAACGCTCATTGCGATAACACTTTGAAGCATCGTTGAAATAATATTTTTAGAACTAACCATACCACCGTAGAAAAATGAAAGTCCTGGAGTCATTAATAAAACCAAAGCAGTTGCCGTTAACATCCAGGCAATATCCGCCGGATTTGAAGGATTCCCTTCTATGTGAGAATAGTTATAATTTAAAGAAGCTCCCAAAGCTGCAATTAAAACCAAAAGAACAAACGGAAGAAAGTTGTATTTTCGCATCAATATACCTTATTACTATAATTTATTACGAGCCATTACCTATTTTTATTAGGGGATGATGCAAATTTACCTAATATGTTATATAATTGAAAATTATTTTATGTTAGG
>JAVHOS010000299.1:0-1740 GCA_036170205.1 Ignavibacteriaceae bacterium
GCATCAATTCCCCAGCCGCTTGCAATCATTTTTTCTTGTTGTTGAGTAAGCGGGATTTCCGATCGTTCAATTATTTGTGAGGACATAACGCAATAAATATTGTTAAAGATTACCGGTTAATTTATGAAAAAACAAAATGCGAAGAGAAACAAAATTGTAACTAACGGCAATTATTTCTGAAGAAGTGCAATGCCGATCTTTTGATTTCGGGGAGCTTCAGCATTTCTAATTAGTTGAATGGATGTAGAAAATTCCTTTTAAATTCTTAATTTAGAACGAATTAAATTCCGGGAATTAATAGACTCCCTCGAGTCAATTTCCGCAAAACAAAACTGAAAGCATTTTATGAAATTAAACCTTGGCTGTGGTAACGATCTGAAAGAAGGTTACATTAACCTTGATATTGTTGATTACGGCGGCAATCAGCTGCATGACATAAATACATTCCCTTATCCTTTTGAAGATAACACGTTCGATGAAGTTTTTGCATCGCACGTTTTGGAACATCTCGATAGTTTCCATAAAACGATTACCGAGTTATACAGAATTATAAAACCAAACGGTTTGCTCATCGTGTACGTTCCGTTTTTTCTTAATACAAAATATTTCGGCGAGCCTGATCATAAAATCCCTTTCTCGATCCGCTCATTTGATAACTATGAATTTATCGGCAACCGCGAATTAAAGTTTTATGAGAAATGGAAATTAAATCACCGGACGAACTACGAAGGGAAAGCATCGTTTGAAGTTTTGGAAAAGAGATTTATCACTTCACATTTCGCTCCGTTAAAGTGGTTTGATCCCATTCTGAATCTTGAGCCGGTTATGTATGAACGGCTTTTCGCCGGAATATTCTCGCCGGAAGAAGTTTATTTTAAGTTGAGAGTTGTAAAGAAAACAGCTTAGAAATTCGTAAAAGCTATCATAGCTGAATGATGCAAATATTTGTGAAAAACCGGGAGAATGGAGGAATGAATCTGAATGGATGAATGATTATCATTCAACCATGCAGCTATGCAATTGTAGGTATAAAATGAGAAGGTTGCAAATTAGAAAAATTTTATACGGTTCGCGGTTATTCATTTCTTTCGCTTATTTTTGAACTCAATAGTCTATTCATTATAACATTGGTACAAAACACATTATGAAAAAACAACATCCGGTTAAAAGTAAAACTGTCGACAAAAAGAAAATTTATTACGCAATCGGGGCGATAGTGCTTCTCGCTGTTTATGTAATTGCATTTATTATTCCCACTTCAACCGATTCAGTAACAGAAGAAACCGAGTATAAATTTATGAAAGAGGGAAGTTTAACCTTTACCGACAGCCTTAACAATCCTATCACGAAAATTGATATGGAAATTGCCGATACTGATTTTGACCGGCAGCTCGGATTGATGTACAGAAAATCGATGGAAATGGACCAAGGGATGTTATTTATCTTTCCGGTTCAGGAAATGCAATCATTCTGGATGCGAAACACTTTTATTCCGCTTGATATGATCTTTGTAAATTCCGATAAAAAAATTGTTACCATTCACAAAAACACACAAATTTTGTCGGATCAATCTTACGCTTCAACGGAACCGGCGCAATATGTAGTTGAAGTTGTCGCCGGGTTTACGGATAAGTTTTCTATTAAAGTTGGCGATAAGATAAACTGGTAACTCACATTACGCATGATTTGTTCACATATTAGTAACTCATGTTACGCAAAATAGTATTTTGAATTGCCACG
>JAVHOS010000300.1:0-1735 GCA_036170205.1 Ignavibacteriaceae bacterium
GTAATAAAAGATTACGCTCTTGCACAAAACTATCCAAATCCCTTTAACCCGGTAACAACAATAACTTATCAATTACCGAAGAGCGGTAGTGTTACCTTAAAGATATTTGATATTCTCGGTAACGAAGTAAAAACACTTGTAAATGAAAATAAAGAAATGGGCAGATACACAGTTCAATTCGATGCTTCATCACTTGCAAGCGGTATGTACGTTTACCAGTTACGCGCAAACGATTATACTTCAACTAAGAAAATGTTACTGCTCAAGTAATTTGAACCCCACCCAACCCTCCCCTTTAGCTTGTCCGCTTCGGGCGGAAAAGGGGAGGGCAGGGAGGGGTTTAGCTTTTACGTCTTTTTGGGTAGTGGGCCAAAGGACAAGAAAACAATACCACTTAAAACTAATTTAAAGGAGAATTATATGACCGTAGAAAATCGTGTTTCAATTGTTATCCCCGCAGAAGTTAAGCAGGGTGTATTGCAGAAGCTTACCGAAGTGGACGAACTCTTAAAACCTTTCCTTATTGCACTTAAACCGGAGGAAAGGAAAGTCCTGCCCAAAATGGCAGACGGCAGCCTTCCCTTTGTTTCCAAAACATTGGGGTACGTAAAAACCGATCCTCAATTTGTTCCCGCGTATCTTAACATTCCCGAACTGGAGATTGATTTTAACGCGGTGCTTGATCTAACCGAATTTACTCATCTCTGCTACAAGTTAAGGGACGGCTTAAAGGATACAATCGTTCTTTCCGGCAGTGAAGCGTATGTGGCGTCGCTCTCATATTACAATTCGGTAAAGAACGCCGCCAAGATGAATGTTCCCGGCGCAAAAGCCATTTACGAAGATTTGAAGAAGCGGTTTGAGAACATGGGTCGGGGTAAGGGTTCTGCTGATACACCACCTCAGCAATAGTTTTTCCGACTCATCCGGGCTTTTTTCTCATTTAGGTGAGTAAAAAGCCCCTGCTATTTTATCCATTTGTAAGTTAATCGAGTAAAAAGTTAAGTTGACTTACTTCACAAGTGAGTTGTCTTGGTAAAAATATGAGTCGTCTCTGCAAAAAGATTAGTTATCCCGGCAAATAGCTAAGACATCTCAACAAAATATAGAGTTAGCTTGGTAAAATGGTGAGTCATCTCGATAAAAAGGTGAGTCATCTCGATAAAAAGGTGAGTCATCTCGGCAAAATGGTGAGTTGTCTCGGTAAAAAGGTGAGTCATCTCGGCAAAATGGTGAGTTGTCTCAATAAAAAGGTAAGTTATCTCGGCAAAATGGTGAGTTGTCTCAATAAAAAGGTAAGTTATCTCTATTTTGAAGTGAGAGAGGGTACTTCCGAAGCGGGGTAAGGTACTTCAAAGTGAGGTTAATTCGGTAAATAAGGGGAGTGGATCCAAAACTCCAACCAAGACAATCAAGAACCAAAAAGAACAGGTTTCTCGCAACATTCGCAAAAAAGACACAGCGAACGCAGAGAGAAAATTAGTAGAGATTTGTACAAATATGGAGATTGACACTTGAAAAAGTTTTGGTTAACGGCTTCGTCGCGCTGAGTGCGCATTGTTAAATGACCGAATGAAAAACATTCACGCGTCTTTATTAACTCAAGAATGAGCGCACGGTTGAATGATTGAATGAAACGCCGTACATGAGTGGAAATTTTTTTCATTCATCCATTCGTTCTCATTCAGCCATTCTTTTCGCTTTATTTAAATTTTGTCTTATTTGTTATTTGGGA
>JAVHOS010000301.1:0-1724 GCA_036170205.1 Ignavibacteriaceae bacterium
ATTAACGAATTTCGATTTTTGATGTTTTGAAAAACTTCTTACTTCTAAAATCGTTAATCTTTGTT
Source organism: Ignavibacteriaceae bacterium (assembly GCA_036170205.1). GTDB lineage: Bacteria > Bacteroidota > Ignavibacteria > Ignavibacteriales > Ignavibacteriaceae > UBA1563. The sequence continues at coordinate 66 of JAVHOS010000301.1, forward strand.
CTTAAATTTTTATTTAAAAACACAAAACCCCCATCTTTCGATGAGGGTTTTTTAGTAGCGGGGGCAGGACTTGAACCTACAGCCTTCGGGTTATGAGCCCGACGAGCTACCAATTGCTCCACCCCGCGGTGTAAGCTTGTTTTTCAAAATTTGTGATGCAAATATACAGATAATTCATCGGGGAAACAAACCATTTCGCTCAAAGTGAGAGCTTTTTCAATTCCTTTTTTAAACTTTTGTATTGGGGAAGAATTTGGGCTACTTCATTCCAAAATTTTCTTGAATGATTCAATTGCCGCAAATGGCACAACTCGTGAACAATCACATAATCGATCACTTCTTTGCGAAATTTCAAGAGATTATAGTTCAAAGAGATATTTCCGCGTCGTGAGCAGCTTCCCCATCGGGTTTTTTGTCCCCGGACAGAAAACCTTTTTACTGAGAAACCAAATTTTGCCGAAAGTTCACTTCCCCGTTGTATTAAAAATTTTTTTGCCACGTGTCGTAAATATTTTTCATATAGCTCTTCAGCAGAGTAGCTGTTTTTTTGCGGAACAGTAAAAACCAAAACCTCATTTTGAAAACTCACCCGGTATTTTTCCAAAAACAAATCTGGTCGCAACCGGAGAGTAATTTCTTTTCCGAAGAGATAATGTTTTTTTACTGAATGAAAAAGATGAGCGTGACTGCTGACCCAATCAAGTTTTCCGGTTAAGAATCTTTCCCCTTCGGCAAAAGAGATTCGATGCGGGATCACCAATTCAAGTTGCTGTCGACTGATCCGCAACTGCAAATATTTTGCTTTTTTGCTGAACCGGTAACGGTAAGTCAGTTCTTTTGAATCTACTTCAATGGTTTTTGAAAAAAACTCATTCGCCATTGTTATGATTTTTTGTAAACCGTTTTTTCTTTTGAATCGAGTAATTGTATTCCGAGCGATTTCAGATCATCTCTAATTTTATCTGCAAGGGCAAAGTTTTTATTCCCTTTTGCTTCAATTCTTAGTTTGATGAGCAGTTCGATCAATTCATTTTCAAGTGAAGCTGTTTCTGTTTTTCTTTCAAAACTTGCTATTCCGAAAACATCAACCGCAGTTTTTTGAAGAAATTTTTCAACTTTTTCTAAGAATGATTTATCTAATTGCGGATATTCAACGAAGAGACGGTTTACTTCCTTGATGAAATCAAAAATAACTGCAAGCGCTTTGGCTGAATTAAAATCATCGTCCATCGCTTCTTCAAAATCGTTGTAAAACTTTTTGCACGAAAAGGGAATTTTCTTTGCGTGATCAACAGCCGATTTTTGTTTTTCTTTTAAAGTGAAAAGAAAATTTTCAATTTTCTCCAAACCTTTTTTTGAAGCATCGAGCAATTCCACGCTGTAATTGAGCGGTCCGGAATAATGCGTTTGTATAAAAAATAAGCGAATCACTTCTGCCGGATATTTTTCCACTACGTCTCTTGCGGTAAAAAAATTGCCGAGAGATTTTGACATCTTTTCATTATCAATATTCAAAAATCCGAAATGCATCCAGTAATGAACAAACGGTTTGCCTGTCGAAGCTTCGCTTTGTGCGATTTCATTTTCGTGATGAGGAAAAATTAAATCGCTTCCGCCGGCGTGAATGTCAAATGTCTCTCCAAGATGTTTGCAGCCCAT
>JAVHOS010000302.1:0-30612 GCA_036170205.1 Ignavibacteriaceae bacterium
GTATAAATTTTTGCCGGAACTGTATTTGGCAATCTTGAAATTTTCGGATTTACTAGATATTTATTACGAACGCTGATAATTTTTTTGAAGTACGGTCTCGTATTATCGGGATCGCTCCAATTAATTTTATCGCGGTTCGTTAGTTCGCCAACTTCTCCGCCGGAATAAATAAGCGGAACACCGTTTAACGTAAGTAAAATTGTGTGCGCTAATTTATTTCTTCTGCTGTCGAACGAGTATGTAACACGGGCTTCATCATGGTTCTCAACAAATCTAAACGGTCTGGCGTCTGTGTATGCACGCATAACTTCGGTGTGCATATCGTTAATAGAAACTGTGCCGCTGATAGCGCCTAAAAGTTTGGTGCGTAAATCCCAATCGTTGGCGGAGTCAAATCTCTTTTGATAAAAAGTTGAGTCGGATGAAGAAGCTTCCGCTTCCAAAAAAACTTCCGGTTTAATGTTCTTAATTTTCTTGCGCCATTCCTGCCAGAATAATTGATTGCGCTGTTCAACGCCCCAGGCAACATCGCAGCGGTATCCGTCGATGCCGTATTTTTTAACCCAGTATTCTGCAACTTTTGTAAAATAATTACGTACTTCAACATCGTTGTGGTTTAAATTCGGGAGCGAAGCCCAATCAAATAAAAATTGGAAGTTTGAATTACCCGGTTCGCCGCTCCAAATGTACCAGTTTGCCCAGGGCGAATATCCACGATACTCAAACACATTTTGCATAAAGGGATGCTGAATAGAAGTATGGTTGACAACAAAATCGAGAATGATTTTTATTCCGGCTTTTTTTAATTCAGCAATAAGTTTAACAAAATCAGCTTCAGTTCCGTAATCTTCCTCAAAGCCGTAGTAATCTGTTATTTCATATCCGTGCGTTGTTGGACCTTTGTAGATCGGCATTAACCAAAGAGTGTTTATTCCAAGGTCTTTCATGTCGGGAATTCTATCGATGATTCCGAGAAATCCGCCTTGATCCGAAAACGCTCTCGGATAAATTTCGTAAACAATCGCTTTGTCAATCCAGGCTGCGTGTTCGTTAATTCCGGCAACACGAACTGAATCTCCCGCCACTTTAACAAGAATTCTCGCATTCTTAATTCTATTCTGTGAATCTTTTACGCGGCAGTTATAATAATATTCTCCGCTCACCGTGGGCATAGTAAAAGTTGTAATTGTATCAGTTACAATCCCGATTGAAGATGCCGGATTAGTTAAATCAGCAGACCACAAATAAGATAACGCCAAACCTTTTGGCGATGAACCATTAACCCAAAGAGTTACTTGTCGCCCGGTAGAAGTACCATTGACCCAAAGATCGGGAGTGTAATCAGGATTGATGGACAAAATTACTTCTTTAGAAACTGTCGCGAAGCCCCTTGTATCAACAGCGCGAACGTAAACTTTATTTGCGCCGTCAATAAGTGTAATGGGAACAGAAAAGTTTCCGTTTACTACCGGCTGAGTACTTTCAACTCCGTTAAAGAAAAATGAAAGTGATTGAATGGTTGAGTCACTTAACTTACCATGGAAAGTAATATCTCTGTACCAATATTCTACACCGGGAGTTAACATTGTAATTACCGGTCCGTACGTTGCAAGGCTATCGGAAATATCTTTTGCTTGGAGAGGTAAAATTCCTCTTCCCGTTCCATCAAGTGCAACCAAACTTGGACCGTTGGGCGAGCCAGTGGGAATATAATTTGCGAACATTCGTTTCTGCCATGAACCGCTTCTAATGAAGGCGGCGTCATAAATGTCGGGGTCTTCATCAAGATAGGTTCCGCCTTCATTCATGCCTACTTCGTAAGCGCTGCCGCTTGTATCTTCGGCGGAAAGATAAGAGAAGAGAGAAATATTTCGTGTCTGCATCCAGCCGGTTAAAAGACTGTCTAAAAATTGAAGACTTACGTTGAATACAAATTCTTTTTTGGTAAGCACATCGCTATTTAATTTTATCAACTCACCACTCGCTGTGTAAGGATCGCGTTTAATCATAAATCTGTTTTCTTTTGATTTACTTTCATACGCGTTTCCGGGAGCGCCGATCGATGCGAAGATTCCGCTTCCTTCCCATTCATAAGTTTTAATATCCAAACCGATAGGATCATTTACCAACGTTTTCGTAGGGTTGGCGATGATTAATCCTAATCGAGTTCGATCTGAGACATCTCTCATTTGAACAGTAAATTTTAATGAGTCGTGTTGTGGAGTTTCATCAATCTTAACCGAAAGAATATCGCACGAACCATCTTTTACTGTAGCGGGATATTTGTATGGTTCATCTTTTATTGCATCAACAAAATATTTTCCGGTCTTGCCCAAATAAATTCCATACGAATAATTTTCTGTGGCTGTAACTCCTTCTTTATTTGAAAATGAAACAGTGACGGTGTGCCTTCCTTCTCCGGTAAGAATTAAACTTGCGTTAACAAATGAACTATCACTTTGAAAAGAAGATGCAGCCAAAACGTCATCCAATTTTACTTGAACAGTTGCTTGATTAACCCCTTTTGATTTAACGCCCGGACGCAAAAGCGCTCTAAAATTGATTGAAGTATTGTCGGTCGAAAAAACCGTTTCATCCGAAGGAGAAATTAATTTTATGTTTGAAAGTGAATCTGCTTTTACTGTTACCATATTGTTGTTCGGAACGTTATCAAACTTCGGCTCATCGGGATCATTTAACCAGAACTGTCCGTTAATTTTCATTTTATATTGATATGAACCTTCTTTCAACAACGCAGTCGTTTCCCACAAGCCATCGTTGTTAATATCTTGCATCGGATTCATTGCCTGGTTCCAATTATTAAATTCACCGACAACCGAAACCGCTGTTACATCTTGGGTGAGATATCCTTTAGAACTGTTCTTGTCGTAATAAAAATCAGTAGGGACTAAATACACAACGTAACCCGGCAGCCGCGTAAAAGTTGATTGTTTAGAAGCAGCGCCGGCAGAAGAAGAAACCGAAACCGAAACTGTATGATTGCCTGAACTTAGCGCCGGAACTGGTTGATATAAAAATTCTTGTTTGGAGGCATTATAATATTGCTGCGGATTAACGACATCAACCCCATCAATGGTAACTTTTAAAGTTGTTAAGTTAAGAGGATTTTCCGGCTTGAAAGCAAAAATTGCTCTGAAAGGAAGTCCCGCCATTGTGGTATCAATAAAAAATTCATTCTTCGTATTCATCCCGCGCGGAAGTAAATAGGTTATCATCGGATCTTTTACATCGAGCATTGAATTGTTGTTGTCGGCAATGTTTATCGCGGGATTATCGGGATCGCCGTATGCAAAATCCCAACTGGCATCCATAACAAATTTATAATTATGGGTTACTCCTTCAGCAAGCGGAGCGGTCAGTTCATATTCGCCGTCACCGTTCACGTCGGTCATTTTGAAATTATCATCGGCGTTGCTCCAGTTGTTAAAAGTCCCGACAACACGCACCGCTTTGAACTGTGTGTAATCAGGTTTGAAATGAAACGTTACAGGAACTGTCTGCGGCAGGATGTTGGTTATCGCAACAAATAAAAACAGAGAAAATATTTTAGGTAGAGAAATAATTTTCATAACGGTCTCCAATTGAGGTTTCAGTAAAATAGACATGAAAAAATAGACAAATTGGAGTGCTAAAAAAAGTGAAAAGAATTCTTCAGACATAGTTGGAGGTGCGTGAATTACCCGTATAAAGTGAGAGAAAAAGAATAACTTTCCTCTCCTCTTGTCAAATTTACATTCCCGAAAGTTTCTTTTTAAGAAAATCTAATTTCTCGCGAACTTCTTTCGTTTGCGGCTCGTTTAACGGCAAGTTTTGTATTTGTGAATATTCCGCCAACGCTTCATCAAAAAGGGAAAGCTGCATCATTTGTTCCGCAAAGTAAATGCGCGTTACAATATTCTTCTGAGTGTCAGGATATTTACGGTAAGTTTCTTTTGCTGTAAGGATTGCGGTTTCTTTAAATCCATTTTCCGCAAGCTGTCTGGCGCCGTTCAATTTTAAATCACCAAGTAAGTTTGTTGGAATTGCCGCAGTTTTTGTTCCGCTTTCGTTCGTTCCGTAAATAGCGGTGTTCATATTTTTATCATCTTTTTTCTTTGCGGGGGTTGAAAGAATTTCTTCCATCGCAAGGGCAAGTAACAGTTCATCTATCGTCATTCGCTTTAAGCTGTTAACCGACAAAGCTGCAGAAGGTTTCAGTGTAAATTTTATTCCTCTGCCGGAAAGAACGATCAAAGCATTTTTATCCGTCATTAAAACAGTTGATGAAGAAACCATCGTTCCCTCTTTTACACCAACCCATTGCTCGCTGTTTCCTATCAATGCTTTTACTGTGCCTTGAACTTTTTCAATCTTATACGATTGCGCAAAAAGAGTGCAAGCAAAAATTGCGGTCATTATCATTATCTTTTTCATAAGTATCTCTATTTCGTTAATCAAGTTTAATAAATTTCTATTATCTGAACAGTCCCTTTAATAAGCCCCAATTGATCGAGCGCTTCGCTGGAAAACTTTTCAACACCTTTTTCCCAAGCATTTGCGAAGTTGGATCGCTCTGTAGTTTCAAGCGGGATCCAAACCTTTTCTTCACCGAGTGAATTTTTTCTGATATAATATTTCTTGTCATTCTGTGTAATTAAACCAGCTTCAGCGGGCGAAAGATTTGTATTGAAAAGAAGATGCACGTGCCGACTGTTATCGTTTCCCCGGTAATCAACAAAAGCGGTTTCAATTCCAATGCTCTCATAAAAAGACGCGAGACAAACGGAGAGGTCATCGCAGTCCCCTCCTTTAACATCAATCGTTTCGTGTGGAAATTGAACACGGTCGTTAGAAGCAAGCGGATCAGCGATGTAAAGCATTCCGGGAATTATTTCCGTAAAAAGAATTTTTGCCTGGAGAAAATTCAAAAGTGCGGAATTCGTTGTATCCAATTCACTTTTATGCGTAGTTAAAATTAGCTTTGCCATTGTAGAAGAATAATTGAAATCCCGTTTTACGAAATAGCGAAGATTACTTACTTCGCCATCCCAGGCGTTTGAAGAATTGACCAGCAGCGGTTTTTGCAGTTCATCGTCAGCCTCGCGATTTTCTGTGGTAACGTATAAATTGACGAATGAAATTTCATGCTTGGGTGAAAAATAATCTTCCGATACCACTGTGTAAAAAGGAATGGCAGCTGTGTCCTTTGGCTGAACCAAAACGTTCGGCGAATAGATCAACTCTGAATTTATTTTATCAATCTTGCTGCTTGGTTTTACAGAAACCGGTTTATCTGATAAATTAACAACTCGCGCAACGGCAAATGGTTCATCGGTAAAGTGTTCTGTGAACGTTGGAAAAATTGCATTTGAAATTGTAACATCAACAAATTGCACCAATCTTTCCGGTTCGGTATTCAATCGATAAGAAATATTAAGCAGCGCTTTGTTGTTGCTGTATTTATTGTGCATCAGATTTGAAATACCATTAGAAGTGAGATCGGCTAACGAAGCGGTTTTTTGAATTGCAGAAAAATAAATTATACCCGAAAGCGTAGCGCAAACATTTCCATACTGAAATGATAATGACGGCTCAATTCCACTTAGTGTAAAATCAGAAAAATATGTACAATCTACTTGGGAGGAAATTTTATCGAACAATAAAGTTTTTCCTAATGAAGCCTGCAGTGCGTTACCGGTTTCATATAACAGATTAGCTTCAACATTAGAAAACGGTTGGGCGTAGAGAGCGAAGCGCACGTTTTTTGGAGTTCTTAATTCATACACTTTGTTGGTTTCACTTACCAAACCGTTTTTCAAATTAATAAAATTAGAAGTTGAAAGTGATAAACGAAACGCGGGAGTAAAAAGATAATCGGCTCCGAATTGAATATTCCAAAGCTTCATCGTTTCGGTTTCGTTTTGCCGTATTAGAGACAGAGAAGAATCGGAAAAAATTGCTCCGATAGCATCCTGACTGAATTCCTCGCTATAATACTTTAATGTAAATCCGGCGCTTATACTTTCATTCAACTTATAGGAATACCCCGCGGAAAAATATTCCGAATATTTCAAGTCGGTTTTTAGAGAAATATCTAAAGAATCAACAGATTGATTTTTGAGAAGAGAAAATTCTTTAAAGAATCCAGGCGAATAGCATAACAAAATATTAGAGTTGCCGAATGTTTTCGAAATCCCGAGCGCGTACAAATTTGAAGCCGCCGGGGAAGAGAATTCTGTTCCTGCCAACACTCCAATCGCCAAATCTTTCACTGAAGAAAAATTAGTAGGATTAGATTCCGTCGAAAAGATAAAATCTTTATTCATGTGACTTTTAAATCCATTTAAAGAAAAAGATTCTTGTGCGAATCCTTCTCCTAAAACAATATAAAAAAAAAGTATAAAGTAACTTGCCGTTTTTCTCAAGGATAATCTATAATAATGCTGTGAGTGTTCTGGATGACTGTAAAAAATTCGAGTGACGACGCAAGACGACGCGAGACAGATGTTCGGACAAAGGTAAATACCAGCCGGTCAAACCGGTCTCTTGGAATCGCAGAGATAAGTCCCGTGGGAATCTTTACCTGTCCATTATCTTTTACATGAAATTTTAAGAATGCAGTAGCAGTTTTTTCGTTCTTCAATTTTCCGCCAACAATAATTTCAACCGAGTCTTTTGCCGCTTTATTCCATGAAAGCAGCAAGATTTTTTCTCCTTTTCCATTTTGGGAAACGCTTACATTGCCAATAATTTGTTCCGGCATCCCAATACTAAATTCTATTTTTGGTCCCATCATCTTTTCACGGTATTCAAACATAACCGGCGAATTGTAGTTGAGAGAGAGTGAATCGCCAAGGAGTCCTCTTCTATTAAGAACGTATTTGGAACCAAGAACAGAATCTTTCATCGAAGAATGCGGACCGTACATAATATTGTTAGCAACTTCCTTAGTGAAAATGGAATTGATTAAAGGAGGAAATACTCTTTTTGTATGATAACCGTACCCTTTCCCGCCCGGAAGGATAAAGGGATCTCTTCTATCAAAAAAGAAAACCTCGGCAATATCATAGCTCAAGGAAAGAGATTTTTCAGACACAACGTTCTTGCTTACAAAAAGAAAAACATCCGTTGAAGGAGGAGGCATTACCAACCCGGTTGAATCATACCCGCTTTTATAAAGGGCGTCATCCGGATTTTTTGCAAGCACTTCATACCGAAGCGGACCTTCTTCGCTTGGTCTGTCGTCTATTAATTCCGTTGGACCAGGTTTTCCGCAGCCGAAAAAGAAAGCGGCAAAAAGGGAAAGGATAATATGTTGAAAGTATTTTTTCATTGAATAATTTAATTACTACATGTTCTGCATCTTAAAAATAAGAGAATAATTGGTGATACAAAAGTCGAATGTTTTACACTCTTAAAAGAACAGGTTGCTGCAGGCAGAGGCAAAACCCGCAGCAACTTTAAGTCACAACATTATTTGAAAGAACTATTTAACTATGTACGGAAATCCCCAATCGCATGATTCAACCTGAGCGGTATCATCAGTTATAACTTGTGCAGGCATTGCATCTATTACCGTGTGAGATTGTCCCATTGCCGGCGGAGTACGGAAAGTCTGCGAATAAACTTTATTTCCTTGACCGTCGTCGGAAACCAAAACGAATTTTCCTTTACCGCGATGGTTTTTCATACCCATACCCGGTCCTCCGCCATGATTCAAAGTAACAAAATCAGCAGTGCTATAGGCGCTGTAAACTGCTACTACAATCGTAATCGCTTGATTCATCGCAATAAACGGCATCGGTTTCATTCTTCCCAATCCGTGCGAAAAATAATAGTTTAACGGATCGGTGATGTATAAAGAATCGCCCGAAGGAAGATAAGCTTTAACACTTTTAATATAAATGTTAGGGCTGTTAGTTCCGCCCTTTGTTACGGATGACGAGGAAACTCTCCAATTAAGCTGCGGATGATTGGTGTTTGCTACTTTCACAAACTTAATATTGCGTTCGCATGTTGTTTCAAACGGTTTTGAAATAACCGAATCAATAGTTTTTGTAGAAGTATCCCTGGTTATTCCGATAAGAAGTTCGCCGACGAATACAATCTTCAGGTTTCCCTCCGCCGTTGTATCAGAAAGTTCATTCATCGTAAATGTTCTTGTTACCGAAGTAATTTTTCTCCCGACTCTTACCGGGAAAATATCCGTCGAGATTCCAACAATTCCCATAGGACCATCCATTTCCATCATTCCTTCTTCATTATAGTTTGCTTCGAATGAAGAAATGGCGGAATCCTCCAAGACAATTTTTTCCAGTGCGGCTTTATCGGTTGTAGAATCAGCAGCCGGATCGGTAGGAGAATTTTTACAACCCATGAAGGCTGCAAAGATCAGTACCATAACCACGGAAGCTAATTTCAGCGCATGATTTTTTGTGTTTGACATCTTATTTTTTCCTTTATTTTATTTCTAACACCATTTTACAAGAACCCTCCCCGCCTTTGGCGAGAAGGGTTTCTTACTTATCGATTTATTTTAAGAGAATCATTTTTTTCGTTGCAGAGAAACTACCGGCTTTAATTGTGTAGAAGTAAACACCGGAGGTCAATCCGTTTGCAGAGAATTCTTTTGAATGATTACCACTCGGTTGATATTCATTTACCAGTGTAGCAATTTCTTTACCGATAACATTGTACACTTTTATGGTTACCAGTCCGCTTGTTGGAATTTGATAACTAATTAATGTACTTGGATTAAACGGATTTGGATAGTTCTGGCTTAACGCATAATTGGTAACGATGTTTTTTGATGTCTCAACTGAAGTTACGCCATCCGCTGTTAACACAAGATCAACGTTTACGTAATTATTTGCTGTTTCAACCGTAACATTGTTTACATCGGAAGAAGTGTAATCAACAACGGACGAGCTTAATTGATAGCTTCCCGAAGAAAGTCCATCCATAATAAATGATCCGTCGAGATCGGAGATTGCAGCGTTTACAACTTCGCCATTTTCATCAAGTAATGAAGCGACGGCTCCTTCGACATTGTTTCCGTTTGCGTCAAGAATATATCCGTAAACCATAGCATTGCCGGTAACATTTATTTTACGTAATGCGAAATTAATATCGCTTATCTTTCCGTTTTCTGTAACAACAATCGAATCAGCTTTTCTCCAATTGAGCGTCTGGGTTCCATCATACTTAAAGAATGTTGGGCGATAACCTCTGGCAGCGGCTACTAAATAATAAGTGCCGGGTTCTAAGTTGGAAAGCGAATAAGATCCGGTTAGACTATCCGAAAGAATAAAATTTCTTGAACCTTGATGCGCGTTTGATTTCTTTTTATAAGCATAAACAATCGCTTTGAGCGGTGAAGAGGCTGCAGAGTCGGTAACAATTCCGCTTATACCGTTATCATAAACCGCTTTTGAAGCAAGAGTAACATCAATTCCGGTGATATCCTGCGTTACAATAATTCTGTCTGCAGTTTCAAAAGTTGTTTTATTGTTATAGAATTGTTTTTGCAATGAACGATCCGCCGGATCAATAAATACAACAAGCGTATCATTTCCTTTTGCAAAGAGTTTAAAATTTCCCAACTCGTCTGTTCTAACACCAAAACTATGTCCTTGCGGCTCGGGCATATGATTTTGTTTTCGATTTGTAATAACAGCGGTGACCATGGCTTTTTGAGGATTGCCTGCCGCATCTTTTACTGTGCCCGACACGCTGAATACATCAGGTAAAACAAGTTGTTTCAAAGCGATATCGAACGAAACAGAATCTCCGCTTTTAAGAGTTATTTTTGTAGCCTGTTGCATTGTTTGAGCATTGTCAAAAAATTCCGGCACATATCCTTCGGCGCCGGTAAAAATAAAATATTCGCCCGGTTTCAATTTTAGTTTATATGAACCGGTTGAATCAGTAATTGCACACGATGGAGGACCAGCCATAAATGAAGCCGGTAAAAATTCAATTTTCGCTCTTTTAAGTGGAACAAAAGTTGATTCATCTGTAACCATACCGCTTACTTTAGCGCTAATATCATTTACCTCAAGAACTTGTACTTGAACCGTATCAGAAAAAACATCCGGTTGATTCCTATAATTTGCAGCTACATAATAGGAGTATGTTTTTCCAAGCGATACATTGTGATCCATAAATTTACCTTCGCGGGTAATCCAGACCAATTCAAATTTTCCTGAATCGGCGAGGGCTCCTTTTTTCTTATAAACAGAAAAGTGTTCCGGTGAAGGATAGATTGCTAAAGTTATATCAGGCCAAACCAGTACAACCGACAATGAGTTCATCATTGAAGAAACAACCGAAGCTTGCAACTTTAGAGGAGGCGGCTGCGTCTGAGCCTGGCTTGAAGAGACCATGAGCAACATTAAACCTACCAGTGTGAATAGAAGTTTTTTCATGAGAGTAGTCCTTTTATTTTTTTTGATTGAAAATATTCATTTATAACTGCCTTTAAGCTAACCAATACTGTGCCATTTCAGTCTCTTCGATTTTGCTCAATTTTCGCCCATTTTTTTTTACGGCTTGCCTGGAAAATTCCTCTCTCCGCCTGAACGGATTTCTGCAGGCGGTTCTGTGCGGAAAAATGTTTTCAGTTCTATAGGATTTGTTATTTTTGTACTGAGTAATTGAAGAAAAAATGAATTCAAATCCCAAAATTCTTGTTTGCGATGATGATGAAACCATCTGTTATCTGTTAAAGGAGCAGTTGGTTGAAAAAAATTTTACCATAGATATGGTATATGACGGTAATTTCGCGATCGAGAATATGAAGAAAAAAAATTACGACCTGTTGCTGCTGGATCTGAAAATGCCGATTATGCAGGGGGAAGACGTTCTGAAATTTGTTAAAGAATATTTTCCTTCCATTCAGGTTATCATCCTTACCGCTGATTCGGAAATACGAAAAGCCATTGACTGTATTAAACTCGGCGCCTACGATTTTATAACCAAACCTTACAACTTTGAGGAACTCCAGCTAACAATAAAACGGGCGCTGGAACATCGCGATCTTCTCTTTCAAAACGAAGCGCTTGCAAAACAAGCAAAACAACATAGGGCAAGTAGAATTATCGGTAATAGCCGCGTGCTAAATCAACTAATTCAATTTGCCGAAAAGGCTGCAAAGTCCGAATCAAATATCTTAGTTGAAGGAGAAACCGGAACCGGAAAAGAGTTGCTTGCGGAGTTTATTCATCAACATTCTGCCAGAAGAACAAAACCTTTTGTAGTAATTAACTGCGCTTCGCTGCCGGATCAATTAATTGAAAGCGAACTTTTTGGATATGAAAAAGGAGCGTTCACCGACGCAAAAACTTCTAAACCGGGGCTTGTAGAAATTGCGAACGGAGGAACACTTTTTCTTGATGAGATCGGCGAAATGAGTTTGAATATTCAGCCAAAACTTTTACGCTTCTTAGAGAACGGGGAGTACAGAAGAGTCGGTGGAGTTAATTCCCTTTCTTCAGATGTCAGGGTTATCGGGGCGACAAATAAAAATCTTTTAGAAGAAACGGAACAGAAATTATTTAGAAGGGATTTACTTTTCCGTTTAAATGTAATTACACTCGTTGTTCCGCCGTTGCGCGATAGAAAAGAAGATATTCTTACACTCGCCAATTTTTTCCTCGAAGCAAAATCTCCTATTCGTGCACCGCGCAAGTTTGACGAAAGAGCAATAGACGCGTTAATGCAATATGACTTCCCCGGCAATGTTCGAGAGTTGGAACATATTATTGAACGGGCAATTATTTTTTCGGACGACAACATCATTCATCCCGATGTTCTTTTCCTATCAACTAAAAAAAGAAAATTGATGGAAGCATCGCCAAACGCCATTCCTTTTAACAATAACTTTCCGGAAGAATTATCGATTGATGAACTCGAAAGAAATCACATTTTAAAAATTCTCGATATAAACAGTTGGGAGCGGACAAAAACTGCCGAACAATTGGGAATCAGCCAAAAAACTCTTTATTCTAAAATTAAAAAATATCATTTGGAAAAAGGAATATAAACTAAACGGCGACACTACTGTGAAAAACGAAAAATTTTATTCCCAACTTTTATCCGGGTTATCAAATCAACCGGATTTAATAACTGTTGCAAAAATAATTGGAGGGGAAATTCATGAACAACTTAAAACCGATATTGTAATTTTCGTTTTGTTAAATGATGGAGAGATTCAATTCCTTTTTAATCAACATACAAATACATTTGATGAAGACAGGCTGCGTCAAACATTATTAAACGATGAACTGCTTGGAGTTGCTGCTTCTAATTTTAGTAACACTCAAAATTTGTCAGAAATTCTTCAAGTACAACATTTCCTTTTTCTTCCTTATGTACTGGAAGGAAGTAAAACAGCGGCGTTGTTAGTGGGGAGAAACGGCGAACAATTTTCCGAAAGCGATAATGCCGGGGTTGTTTCCGATGGCGAATTATTTCTCAATGCTGCAAAAATTATTCAAGCCCTTGAGTTGAAAAAGATGATTGAAACGCAGCTTATTCAAAAACAAAAATTTGAATCACTCGGCAAATTAACGAGCGGGATAGCACACGATTTCAGTAACTTACTTTCAAGTATATTCGGAAGTGTAAATCTTTTAAAGAAAAAAATTTCCGAAAACCACGATGCGCTTCGCCTGGTAGAAAACATTGAAAATTGCTCCGCTCGCGCAAAAGATTTAACATCCGGGCTTCTTGCCTACGGTAAACCGAAACCAAAACAAAAAGAAATTATTTCACCAAATCAATTGGCAAACGAAATTTCCGTGGTTGTGAAGCAGACTTTTCCCGCTACAATAACTTTTCATATTCAATTAAGCCATGAGGTTCATCCGTTGCAAGGGAACAGCACGCAAATTTATCAGGTACTGCTTAATCTTTGTATCAACGCGCGCGATGCCGTTGGGAAAAACGGCTGGATATCCCTTACAACAAAAAATGTTTCCGTGTCTGAGACGAACGCTAATCTTTTCCCATTTCTATCAATTGGGAACTATGTTTGTTTTACTGTTGCCGATAACGGCAGCGGTATTAATCAAGAAAATCTTTCTAAAATATTTGATCCTTACTTCAGCACAAAAGAAAAAGAAAGTAGTTCGGGACTTGGACTTTACATTTCATACGGAATTATCAAAGCGCACGGCGGAGCGGTGCAAGTTTCCAGCGCAGTAAATGAAGGAACACGTTTTGACGTTTATCTGCCTGCCTACGAAGATTCTGCTTCCACTCAAAAGAAAATATCTGAAAAAATTATTGTTATCGCTGATGATGAGGAAATGCTGCAGGACTTGTTGGCGGAACTTTTAGAGTCGCACAATTATTACGTCATCAAAGTTTCGAACGGTAAAGAGCTGCTCCAGGTATTAACAGAGGAAATAAAAGCGGATTTAGCCATCATTGATTATAACATGCCAACGATGAATGGAGCCGAATGCATCTCTCAAATAAGAAAACTTGGATTCTCAATTCCGGTTATTCTTTCTTCGGGCAGTTTGGGTTTTGCTGATAAAAAAGAATTGAGCGGTTTACATATTGATGCGAATATAACTAAGCCTTATGATTTTGATACGATGCTTGCGACCGTACAAAAATTACTTTAATTCCGGCTCTGAAGGTTTTTCTTTGTCCCCAAGTTCTATCATTTGAATGTCTCCCACGTAATCTGCAAAAACCGGTCTTTCAACCTGGTTCAACAACTCTAAAATATCATTAATCTCGCCGACAGCAATGTCGATATATTTCATCTTCTTGATTATCGCTTCTTTGTTTATTTCTTCTTTATGAAGTTCACGTTTGATTGCAGTAAGAGAAAGTTTTATAAGGGTAAGCGGTTGTTTAATTTTATGATTTGCCGTGACCACCGTTGCCGTAAAGGTTTTCATTTTTTCAACTTCAAGAAACAATTCTTGAGATTCTTTTACTTTTAAAGCAGAATTTATCCGGGCGAGCATTTCAATTTTATTTATCGGTTTTTTGATATAATCAATCGCTCCGGCTTGCAAACCTTCGCGCATATCTTCGGCAGAAGTTTTTGCGGTAACTAAAATTATTGGAATGCGGGAAGTGCGCGCGTCACGGGTTAGAAAGCGGCATACTTCAAGTCCGCTTATTTCAGGCATCATTATATCAAGAAGAATTAAATCAGGAGATTGCGTGAGAGCCGCTTCAATACCGGTTCTTCCGCTGTTGGCAGAAATTACCTCGAAGCCTTCTTTTTGAAGTCTATCCTGCAGATAAAAAACATTTTCCGCCTGATCATCTATTATTAAGATCTTTTTCATGTTGTGCTGCTTTTTTATCACTTAGTGCTTTAGTTAAGCGAAACGCAAGAACGCCTGAATTAATCGGCTTGGTAATATAACTATCAAATCCTTGTTTCAAAATTATTTCGCGGTCTTCGATCATAGCCTTTGCTGTTACGGCAATTATGGGGACATCTTTAAATTCCGGCTTTTCTCTTATTGCTCTTAGCGTTTGAAATCCATCCATAACCGGCATCATAATATCAAGGAGGATGACGTCGGGATTTTGTTTTTCAAGTATCTCCAAACATTCTTTTCCGTTCTTTGCAAGAGCCGTAACACAATTGCATTTCTGTACAATTTCATTAATCGTAAAAAGACTGTCGGGATCATCATCAACGATTAAAACTTTCCCCGCGGTACTTTCGCCGTACATTCTTTCTGTTTGAATATTTTTATTCTCGTCAATTTCAATTTTCTCTTCCTCTGCCCAGGAGCCGAGCTTTTGTTTTTCAAGCTCAAGAAAATAAAAAGCATTCCTGATAATTTTCAATATTTCATAAGCGCTTGCCTTAGAAAGATTTGATAACAGTTCAACGGTATTTTGTCCTGCCGTTAGTTCCTCCTCGGAAATTTTTTCGGGTAAAAGGAAGAAAAGTAATTTTTGATACCCTTTTGTGGTCAAATACAAATCAGGACATTTTTTTAGCGCAGCGCCGGCTTTATAAAACGGATTAACCACAATAATATCTTCTTCAAACTTAAAGGCATCAAATTCATCATAGCGGTTAATTTGCAAGTTCATAGACGAAAAAAGATTTTCACTTTTTTGTTCGTCCAATAAGGCAAGCGTCGCTCTCTCTTTATGAATTAACGCTCCAGCATGTTTTATTGCTTGATGAGTCTCTTCTTCAAAGGGCGCTGCTAAAAATTGAATTGGAGAAACAGCGTAGCCGGTTTTTTTCTCCTCGTTTACCGAATAAAAAACTACCGGAATATGATTTGTATCCGCTTCCGCTTTAAGCTCATAAATCATTTTCCAAAAATTTAATTCCGGAAACGATGTATCAACTATAATCAATAAAGGAAGCGTTCTTTGCGTAAGCGGAATACACTGATCGGCGGTCTCGGCAAAGATGGTCTCATATCCTTTGCTGTTAACATAATTAGCAATCATCTGCCGGGTTCCGCGCCTGTGTTCAATTATCAGAACCGGGCTGTGTTCCGCTTTGTCAAAAGTAGCGAATTCGGTATCATCTAATTCCGATGATTTAGACAAATGTACAACTTCTACAGGAAGAACTACCGTAAAAACTGAACCCTTATTTAGTTCACTCTTAACAGAAATATTTCCTTTTAACATTTCAGCAAATTTCTTGCAGATGGAAAGTCCAAGTCCCGTTCCGCCGAATTTTCTTGTTGTTGATGCATCAGCTTGGCGAAATTCTTCAAAAATTATTTTCTGTTGGTCGGGTGAAATTCCGATTCCGTTATCTTCAACTTCAATTTTTAAAATATTATTTTTCAGAAGCGTAACACGAATCTCCACCGCGCCTTGTGAAGTAAATTTTATTGAGTTGCCGACAAGATTAATAAGTATTTGTAAAAGTTTTGTGCGGTCGGTGGTAAGATAAAGTTTCTCGCCCGCTAAATTAACAACCCGGAGTTCGATATCTTTTTCTTTTGCAAGACTTGTAAACGAAGCTTTCAGTTCATCGAGCAAATCATCGAGAATAAAATTCTCAAATTTGATTTCCATTTTTCCCGATTCAATTTTGGAGAGATCGAGAATATCGTTGATTAAATTCAGCAAGCGTTTGCCGCTGCGCAATACCACAGAAAGCCGTTCCCCGTTTTTGGAAGAGATAGAATGATCCTCCAACACCAACTCGGTTAATCCGAGAATTGCGTTCATCGGAGTGCGGAGCTCGTGAGACATAGTAGCAAGGAATTGTGACTTCAACTGTGTGAGTTCTTCAGCTTTTTGTTTTTGTATTTCAAGCTCTTTCGCTTTTTGAGAAAGCGCTGAATGCAACTCCAGCAGCCGTTCATTCTGAGATTTTATTTGTTCATTCTGTTTCTGATAATTATCGTTCAATTGTTTTAATTCTGCAACCAGGTTTTCCATCTGCACAAAAGCAATTGCATTTGTTAAACCGATAGCAAGTTGATCTTTAATTAATTCAAGATATTCCTTTGCTTCCGCAGATGGTTTGTTCACAGAACCAAGTTCCAGAATGCCGATAGCTTTTTTATTGAATACAACAGGAATAAGCAATAGATATTTCAATTTAATCCGGATCAACCCGGAAGAAATAACCGGCGGGTCTTCGGTAAAATTTATTTCTATAGTATCTAACTTCTCAATAAGGGGTTTAAATAACTCGGGCTTCAACTTTAATCCGGGCGAGGTTTCATCAATTCCGTACGAACTCACCTGTGCAATGTCTTCACCAATAACAGAATAAATTGCGCCGATATTAAAATGAGATATATCGATTATTTTTTTTAAAGATAAATCAGAAATATCTTTTAACGAGGGATTCTCGTTGATCATCGTTATAAAATCCGAATATTCAACCTGCGTTTTTTCTTTCCACTCAAGTTCATCAAGCATTTTATTAAACGCCAGGGCAAGCGCACCGAGTTCATCTTTGGTTTCTACCAGCATCCGGTTAGAGAAATTTCCTGTCTTCGTAATTTCGGTTGCTTCGGTTAATGAGTGGATCTGCCGCCTAATACTTCCGGTTAATAATAGAGTGAGGATCACGGATAGAGCCAAGCCGGCAACTCCTAAAATTACCAGAATGTTTTTCAGATTTGTTTTCAGATTTTGGGTTTCATTTAGCGTTGTAAATACGATAGCGCCGATTTTATTGCCCGCTAAAAAACTTTCTTTCATTTTATAAACGGCGGCAAGAAAATATGAGGTTTCTGTTTCCTGTGTAAAAATATCGTAGTTGTTTTTGTAAGTAAGATTGCTGTACGCTTCGGTAATATTAAAAAAATAATTCTGGTTCACCGTTTCGTTTGAATAGACAGCGATGTTGTTGTCATAGTAGATAGCAATATCAGCCCGTATTTTCCCGGAGAGTTCGTTTAAGAAACTTTGTGAAATACTTTTTCCATAAAGATAAGTTTCCCCTTTGGCGGTGGTTGTAATGTTAAAAAAAACGAGGGGATTTGCGGCAATGAAAGTAGAAATTTTAGCATTTCTTTTGGGCACAATGATTTCTTTAGTATAGGCGATCGATTCTTTACTGAAAGTAGAATCAGGATTTACTTTGATTACAAAATCCAGATTTTTGAAAACCGACATTGCCTCGTTTGAGAAAGACCGTTGTCCATACTTATTTAGAAAAAGAGAGAAGGCGTCATCGACTTCTTTAGATACTCCGTGCAGATAAAAAGCAAAATCATTTGTTGATGTAAGCAGGTGTTTGGATTGCTGCGAGGTAAGAACATTATACATGATACTGTAAAACGCGGAACCGGAAGCGCCCAGAATTACCGCCACAATAACTATATTTATTAATATGATACGGTAATTAATTTTCATTCATTCAAACGTCTTTTTGTAAAACTTTTCGAATGGTAATAAGGAGTTCATCAAAATCATACGGCTTTGAGATAAAATCGGTCGCTCCCATTCGCGCAGCTTCCATTGCGCTTACCACATCTGCGTAAGCTGTAAGCACAATTACCGAGAAAGTTACCATCCTTGCTTTTAATTCGCGTAAAACTTCGAAACCATCCTTCTCCGGCATTTTCAAATCAAGCAGCATTAAGTTAATGGTTTCATGTTGAATATGTTCCAGCGCTGCATCTGCTGAAGTTACATACGATGCATTGTAACCCATTTCAGATAGTTCTTCTGCTAAAACTTTGCAAAGATTAAGGTCGTCATCAACAATTAATATCGCTTCCATGACTCTCCTACTTTTCTTTATTTTCTGTATTGAACTGGTGGTACTGAATTTTATTTTTATAGTTATCAAGTTCCTGCTTAATAACGTTCTCTCCGTTCGGGAAGGCGAGCCGCTCTTTTAAAGTAGGAACCAGGTCAACTTTAACCACAATAACCAATTCTTTTTTTGTAACGGTTTCTTTATCGCTTCCGGTTAGATACCGGATTCCTAAAGCCCACCACGGCAGGTCTTTTAAAAACGGAATTCCAATGCGTTCGGTTTTTGTTTCATTTGAAAACAATCCGCCGATAACTGTTTCTTCTCCGTTGAGCATAATCACTTGCGTACTTGCTGTAGTTTTTTGAATTTCGGTTGAAACCGTACCCGGAAACCCAGTACTTCTTTCAACCACTAGTTTCAGAAGCACATAATCAATTCCTTGATCTGAAACTATTCTTGGAGTAACAGTAATAATAGAGCCAGTATGAATAAAATTATCAGTTACATTTCCGGCAAAATCTTTTTGCTTAATTGAAAAATCCGATCCGACTTGAATGGTTCCTTCTTTTTTATCACGGACAGTAATATTAGGGCTGGCAATCACTTCACCTAATTTTTGACTTTCGATAAAACGAAATAGCGAAACGGCTTCTCCAAAAAAATTGCCGGCTGAAAAAGAATTCGTTCCGGTTATAACCGCATCGCTTGTGGTGCCCGATGAGGTTGAGGAACTTGAGGAATTTGCAGGTCCGGTTGTTGTTAGCCCTGTTCCAACATCCATTCCTTTTTTGCTAAGAAGAAATTGCCAGTTAATTCCACGCTCTCTTAGTCCTTCTGTATCCATCTGAAAAAAGACAGCCGATATTTTAACTTCTCTTGTGTTGGCATCAACAAAAACCTCGTCTCCATCTTTTGCCGTGGGATCGGGTCTTCTATTTATAATAAAAATATTTTCCTTTTTTTCGAGGATCAAATTGGCATATTGTACAATAATTAGCAGAGCTTTTTCATACGGCATACTTGGAATTTCTACACCGATAGGGTCAGTTCGTTCAACTGTGGAGACAATTTTTCTTCCTGATTTCAGTTCACTTACTTTACTAAGCAGCTCAATGGCGCTTGAAAAAGGAAGATTTGCCGAGAGCGTTACAAGTTCATCGGGGGATGTATATCCTTTAAAGTCCCGCTCCGATGGATCTTGCGCAAAGTTCATTTGGCTTAGCGCAACAACAAGAATAAAAATAAATGTTTTCATAGAAATCTCTGGTTTCATTTTCTTAATGATCTGTCTAAATTCAAAACAACGGTTTCCACAATGCCTCCTTTGTTCAGAACAAAGGTAACTTTTTTCGATTTATAATCAATAGAGGTTAAATAGCCGAGATAAACTTCATCTCCTTCAATAAGTAGAAACGAATTTCCTCTTGCGTCGGAAACAAAAGCGCCGTCCGGAACAAGAGCAAGTAATTTAGCTCCTTGAACATCAAGTAAGCTGTTAAGGTTTGGAGGAATTTCCGTCCGGATGAGCGGATAAAAAATATCGTACACCTTAGGAGCGCTTAAGTTATTTTCCGAATAGGTTGCAGATGTGTATCTATCGTTGGTGGAAAAATAAACAGCGACGTTCATCGTATAATTAAGCAGGAATTCAGGTTCTTCATTTTCCGGGGCTAAAACATAGTTGCTTAAATTAAGCTTGGTAACTTTTTTAAGTTCCTTGCTTTCCTCAATTCCGTAAATCAATTGGTAAAGATCGTTGTAAGTTCCATACCCGCTCACACGGTAATCGTAATAGAAAAATTCTTTATCAGAATTCTTTGATAAATAATCAATATTAAATTTAGCTTTTTCTGAAAGTCGTGTACTTAAGAGATTAAGGAAATCATAAAATTTTAGCGAAGAGAGATCTTTTGGAATATTAAATTTTCTTGATGAAAGAATTGAATCCAGCTTTACGGCTTTCACCATTTTTTCTTTGAGCATTTTATCCAAAACGTTCGGGTCGTAGCTCAACGCTTTTAAGGAAGTTAATTCCTCTGTTTTACTTTTAATTGATGGTTTCTGTAAAAAATAAATATATCCAAAACCAAGCACTCCAAGCAAAATAAGAACGCCGAGGAGAGCAAAAGTATTTTTTAATTTCCTATTCATGCAAAGCCTTCAGAAGTTCTTCTTTTCTTAAGGTTAACGTAAACCGGAATGCATCTTTGTCACGAATCGGTTCATAGGTAATATTTTGAAGTGTCGCGGTCGGTAAATCAGAAGCAAATTCAGTAAGCACTTGCCTGTTTAACGAATGTCCATCAATTGTTACTACCGCACTATCCGGCAGCACAATGTTGCGAACCCAAAAAGATTTTTTCTTCCCGACAAAATCAGAAAGATTAAAAAGAAGTTTGTTCCAGACCCCTGTTCCTTTTGCGGCTGAATCAAGAATTGCCTGGGTTTGACCGAAATTATTTATACGCGCAGTTAAATTATCGATCTCCATAAGCGTGGAGAGATTTTGCCGCTTCAGTTCTGTTTGAAATTGGATTTCACTTTTTAATTTGTTTATTTCAATCTGCTTTACTAAAATGTTGGTAGTAAAATAAAACGCAGCAGCAAAGAGAAGCGGTAAAACAAGGTAACCATGCCAACCAAATTGAAAAACTTTTTGATCTTCTTTGATATACCTTGGAAGTAAATTAATTCCCGTCGTCTCTTTCGAAAGTTCATCCAAAAACTCCAGAGCAGCGGCAAACGGTACGCTGAAGGATGATATTTTTATCCTTGCATCTTCACTTAGCGAAGAGACGTCAACATTATCAAAATCAAGTTTACTTACGTTCGCTTCGGGAAAAGTTCCGTAGAAAGAGAGGATTAAATTTTCAGAATCATCTTCACCGCAAACAACAATATTGTCAAGGTTCGGAATACCGCCGTTCTCCATTTCAAGCAAGATTTTGGAGAAGTAAACATCATAGGTGTGAAGATTAGAAGTTCCTAAATCAAGTGTTGCGCCGATGTGTTTTAATTTTCTTCCCTGAAGAAAAATAAGTTTGCTGTATTCTTTGCCGATGTAAACGATCAGAGAGTAATCGTCCGGGAAAAACTTTTTCTTTTTTGCAACAAAGTAGGCAAGAGAAAGTTCGGCAGATTTTACTGAAGTTAGTTTATAAACTCTTTTTCCGTTATACCTTGCCAGGCTGTTAATCATCTTAAAGCAAGAAACTTCTTGCGCTAAAAATGAAGCGAGGGAATTTCCGTCCGAGAGCGCCGTTAAGCCAACGTTCGTGCGGTCAAAAGGGCGGTCGGATTGTATGATGGTATCTTTTAAAACATCCGTTGATACCATTGAATCGGAGATGCGTTTCGGAATGATCTGATAAAAGATAGAAGGTTCGGTTAACACCGGAATAAATTCGCATTGGTGTAATTTTATTCCCCGCATCTCGGCGTTTATTAAACTTTCGAACAAACCGCCGGTTGAAAAACCCTGCACGCTTAAATTTGTCCCGCTCCCCGCATCAATGTGAATGCCTGCTTCATCTGAAATCATTTGAACGGCTTCAGCTTCTTGCTCTGTAGGAGAATGAGCCGAACCCACCAAATCTACCGAAGCGGCACGGAGAATTTTTATTTGATTATTCTCTTTGGTAACCACCACAATTTTGGAGTCGGTTCCTTCGCAATATAAACAAACAAGCGGTTTCATGGGTTAAGCTGAAAGTATTTGTTGCATTCTGGTTTTATTATTGGCAAATGCCATTGCCGAATCTAAACTAATTTTCTTCATCAAATATAATCGCTTTAAATCTTGTTCCAAAGTGTTCATTCCGGATTGCCCGCCTTGATTAATCATCATGTAAATTTCACTTGTGTTATTATTTTTAATTGCTGCGCGAACATTTGCATTAACAATCAAAACTTCCTTTGCCAGAATAAGTTTACCGTTAATGGTTGTAACTAATTTTTGAGAAATTACTGAGGTTAAAACATCTGCCAGGCGGTTGCGCACACGATCCTGTTCTGACGGATGTACTTCCGCAACAATTCTGTCAATGGATTCAACTGCTGAAGAAGTATGCAGCGTTGAAAAAACTTTGTGCCCGGTATCGGCAACTTCAAGCGCCGCCATAATGGTATCGGAATCCCTCATTTCTCCAATAACGATGATGTCCGGGTCTTGCCTTAATGCTTGCGTAACGCCTTCCTTAAAACTTAAAACATCTTTTCCAACTTCCCGGTGCTTTACTATTGATTTATTAGACTTGTGAACATATTCAATTGGAGAAGAAATAATAACAATGTGTGTAGCATCTATTTTGTTATGATAGTCTATGATTGCATCAAGCGTTGCAGATTTTCCCGAACCGGTAATTCCCGTTACAAGCGTTAAGCCGTATTTAAAATATTGATGGCTTAAAACTTTTATTAATGCCGGATGAAACTCGTAAGATTCAAAAGTTCTTGAGCGTGCAGCAATAGCGCGCATGTTAAGGGTAATATGATCTAAATCGAAATAGCAAGTTGCTCTGAATCTCACATTTTCCATTTTGCGTTCGTACATAAAAGTATAACTAAAATCGATACTTTTTGTAACCATTAAATAACGCCGCTGATTTTCGTTGAGCATACTAAGAATTAAAAGCGCCGACTCATCTAACGTAAATTTTGGAAGATCAATTACTCTTTCTTTTTTACCGAAAATTCTCATCCATGTAAAACCCTCACTTCCGTAGCCTCCAAATTCAATATCCGAAGCTTCCCTCTCTATCATCAAGGTTAAAACCTTAACCATAAATTTCTGCATCAGAATTCTATCATCACTTGTAAACTGAGCAAATTTTTCAACGAAATAACCAACGCGGTCATGCCCGAAAAGCATAGCGGGCACATTGATAAGAAATTTTGATAAGATTTTTTTTAAATCATCAATCATAATTTATTCTTCCATTGTTCCTGCAATTACTTCTTCAAAAGAGGTGAGTCCTTGTTTTACTTTATCAATGCCGCATTCACGCAAATTTAGTGTTCCGTCTTTTTTTGCCTGTTCACGGATCTTCTCTTCATCAACGGATTCACCTGAGCGAAGAATAATTTGCTTCAACGGTGTTGTAAAATAAAGGGCTTCATGGATTGCAACTCTTCCTTTGTAACCTGTACCGCTGCATTTTTCGCATCCCTTTGCTTCATAGACGGTATAATTCTTCCATTCATCAATATTTAGCCCGAGTGTTTTCATCATCACTTCGTCCAAATTAGCTATTTTTTGTTTACAGTTATTACAAAGACGCCTTATCAAACGTTGAGCTACAATAATATTAATCGCGTAAGCAATCAAAAATGGTTCAATACCCATTTTATATAAACGTGCAACGGCGCTTGGCGCATCGTTGGTGTGCAAAGTTGAAAAAGTTAAGTGTCCCGTATTTGCTAACTTGATAGCAACTTCGGCGGTTTCTTTATCGCGCATTTCTCCTACAAGAACAATATCAGGATCGTGACGAAGGATAGAACGGATGGCTTGTTCGAAGTTCATCTTTACGCCTATTTTTAACTGTCGCGCGCCTTCAATAACATATTCAACAGGATCTTCAACGGTTAAAACATTTACCGTCGGATCAATTACCTGATACAACGCAGCAACTAATGTTGTTGATTTTCCACTTCCCGTAGGACCCGTTAAAATTACCATTCCTTGCGGTTGGCGAATAGCTTTTTCAAAAGCTTCGTTTGCATAGCCGGCAAGACCAAGTAGTTTTAAATCTTTAACTACTTTTCTGTCGTCAAGAATTCTTATTACGACGCTTTCAAACTTGTTTTTCAACTCTGTTCCCACCATCGGCAAAATGGAAACTCTGAAACGAATAATGTGTCCGTCGATTTCACGCTGAATAAAACCGTCTTGAGCTTTTTCCCTTTCAAAACGATCCATACCGCGTGAACGATCTTTGACAACTGCAAGCACTGCTTCGGGAGAAGTGTTTTCCTGTGTATGCCATATTTGTAAATTTCCATCGATGCGGAACATGATAGAAGTAGTTTTTGCATTCAAAGGAACGATGTGAATATCACTTACACCTTTACGCGTACCTTCAACAAGCGCCGCTTCAATTAAGTTGATTAACGCGCTTTTATTTATCTCGGCTTCAATTTCAGCTTCTTCGTCTGATTGCTCCTTGTGTTCATCCATCGCAAAATCCGAAGGCATTTCCTCAAGCTTTTTTAAAAATTCATTTTCCGGCGGGAAAAGTTTTTCGGCAAGTTTATCGAAGTCCCGCTGCTTAATGAACATTACTTCATATTTTTTTGCATTAAGCCCAAAAGCAATTTTGGGAATGTTTCTTTCGGTGGGATCGATGGATGCAAGAAGCAATTTATCTTTTTGCCGCTCATCATACATAAAAGGAATAACTTTTACTTGAAGCATAAGCTGCTTCATTGTTTCGCCGGCGCCAAGAATAGTTTGTTTAATAAACTCCAGTCTTTGCGCTGTAAGCACATCGGGGGTAGCTTCAACTTCTCTGAAAGCATAAAGGTTGGCAACTTCTTTAAAGATAACATCGTGATCATACTTAAATTCTTGAACAAGGATTTGCGCTAAATTCTTTTTGATTTTACTTGTATCGTTCGCCTTCATGGTAAGGGCTTGTTCAAGCACGGTTGTGTCGATTATTCCTTTTTTAAAAAGGATATACCCGACTTTATCAGTAAGTTCTAAGTTCGCGTCCATTACACTACATTCCCGGCATTTTAGGTTTAACAGTAGCTGTTTCGGCTGAAACAAGCGTTAGCATTATCATTACTATCATAATAACCATAGAAATAATTACTTGAATTAATTCAATGATGTTTTTTAATTTATAAACCGTTTCGCTTTCGTAATAATTTGCTAACTGTAGCGCGGTATTTTTAATTGTTCCGGTCTCTTCACCAGAATGAAATCTTGAGAGAGCGGTATCGGTAAAAACCCCGGTTTGGGTAAATGCGTCGGTAATGCCAACTCCTTTTTTTATCATTAAAGGAATTGCAACGCTCTTAATCTTGTTTTCAAAATAGGTGTTTCCACTTGCCTCAGCAGCAATTCTAATTGGTTCAATACTTTCTGCCGATCCGCTATAGAGCGTATAAAAAACGCGGCAGAAAACTTCG
The DNA here is from genome assembly GCA_036170205.1 of Ignavibacteriaceae bacterium. GTDB lineage: Bacteria > Bacteroidota > Ignavibacteria > Ignavibacteriales > Ignavibacteriaceae > UBA1563. Next base: position 25,322 of record JAVHOS010000302.1, read on the forward strand.
ATAACGGTTTTATGAATGAGGTTTCCAACAATTGGAATTTTCATCAGCATCCCGTCAAGAAACATTTTTCCGGCTTTTGTTTTAATGTAATATAAAAATGAACCAAGCGGGATAAAAAATATCGCCATGATAATAATAATATTAGCTTTTAAGAAATTACTGAAATCAAGCGTAAAGGCTGTCATCGGCGGTAAGGTAATTCCAAATCTTAAAAATAAATTTGCGGTTTCTGGAAAAATATATCCAACGTAGTAGAGTACTGCCAGCAATAAAACGAACACGGTTACAAAAGGACTGATTAAAGCGCTCTTCAAACTCTTTTTAAATTCTTGCTGGCGTTCGAGAAATTTTGCTGTTGCCTTATAAATTTCCGTCATGTTACCACTTTTAGAAGCCAGCCCAAGCATGTAGGCGGTAAACTTTCCGAACACAACTTGATAGCGCATAAAAACGGCTTGACTATCGGTTCCTTTTTTAAGTTCGCTATTAATATCTTTTAGCGCTTCGCGAAGAGTCTTGTTCTGTGTGTCGTTAATAAGCAGCGTAAGAATTTCTCCATACGGAAGTTTTTGATCGAGCAACTCGGCGCTGATTTTTACAAAATTTACAATGTCGAGCGTGGGAGGTTTGGGATTGAAATCAAGCAGAACTTTATTAACTGAAATTACTTCGTAGTTAAGTCTCGTTAATGCATCAATAACTTCGTCTTTACTAAATGCTTTTTGAGAACCTTTGATTGGTTTATCACTTCCCTTTTTGGCTTTATAAAGAAATGTCACCTTTTTTTCAATCGACTTAATTTGAAGTTGATTCTTTTCGGCAAGATTTTTTATTTTTTGCTTTACTTCTCTAGCCGAATCGGCAGTGATTGCACCGGTAATAGCTTTTCCAGCGCTGTTGGTTGCCGCAAATCTATATTCTACCATAAATGTTTTTACCAGTTAATATTAAAAGCATTATTTATCTTAAATATACCAAATAAAAATTACATTAATAAAAACTTTTTTATGCAGAAGTTCTAATTTTTACTGAAGCACTGATGTAGATGATTGAATAGAGGTTGGCGTTGCGATAGTGGTTACTTGATATGATCTTCCATCCGGGTCTTGTTCGTTTCCTACTCCGATGATAGTAATTGAACTTTCAGTAACATTTGAAACCGTATAAGTTCCATTCTCGTTCTGCACTAATTCTACCGGAAGAGTGTACCCTACAAATGAACCGCCTCCGCCACTTAACATTCTCGGTAATTGATAATAGTGTTGAGCATTTGCTACTAAACTCACAGTATCGATGTAAACGGCATCTCTGTTTGTTTCAAGTGCATTTACATCAAATAATTTTACAACAATCACAATCGCTAACCCGATGATTATCACTCCAACCAAAATTAGAAGCAATTGTTGTTGGCCCATAAGTTCACTCGCAAATAAATAAAAAAAAAGGATTGCTTTCACAATCCTTTTGAAATAACAAAACTAATTAGTTCAACGCCGGCGTAGCCGTAGAAATTGAACTAGGCGTTACTGTAGTAACCGCTTTGTATGCTTTGCCTGCTGAATTTTGTACAACTCCAACACCTGTGATTACTACACTCTGTGCAGCTACTACTGTGGAGTAAGCTCCATTTGCAGTTGAAGCGAGATTGGGAGGAATAGTAAACCCGGTGAAGGTGTTATTTCCACCACCTAATTCGGTTGGTTTTTTGTAAAATTGTTGTGCAAGAGCTGCAAGATTCATGTTGTCTGCTACAACTGCGTCTCTGTTTGCTTCAAGTGAACTTGCACTGAAGAGGTTAATGCCTACGACAATTGCTATTCCAACGATGATTACACCAAGAACGATAAGTAATAACTGTTGTTGTCCCATTATGATAGATTCCTTATTTTATTTATAGATGATAGACCAAAAAGAACGAAGGGACAGAATGTTCTGTCCCTTCATGAAATGACAAACTAATTAGTTCAACGCCGGCGTAGCCGTAGAAATTGAACTAGGCGTTACTGTAGTAACCGCTTTGTATGCTTTGCCTGCTGAATTTTGTACAACTCCAACACCTGTGATTACTACACTCTGTGCAGCTACTACTGTGGAGTAAGCTCCATTTGCAGTTGAAGCGAGATTGGGAGGAATAGTAAACCCGGTGAAGGTGTTATTTCCACCACCTAATTCGGTTGGTTTTTTGTAAAATTGTTGTGCAAGAGCTGCAAGATTCATGTTGTCTGCTACAACTGCGTCTCTGTTTGCTTCAAGTGAACTTGCACTGAAGAGGTTAATACCTACGACAATTGCAATACCAACGATAATTACACCAAGTACGATGAGTAATAATTGTTGTTGTCCCATTTTATGAACTCCTTATGTTTAGTGATAATTGACTTCGGCAATGTTGAGCAAGAAGGGTGCCATCGCCTTCTTTAGCGATATTATCAATGATTTTAGTAAAAAATAACTACTCAATAATTATTGCAAGAGATATTTCGTGTAATTATTACACGTAACAATTACCGATTTTGTCTTCCCTATGTACTTCGTCTGAAAGTTAACTTATAAAGCCTTGGCAATTCAATTGCATTTGTACGAACAAATATGTTAAGTTTGCGTTAAACTTCTGGTATATAATTTGATCAAATATTTTAAAAAGCTTTTTTTATGAATACTGGACAATCCATGTTAACTTTGTTGGCAATGATGATGTTAACACTTCTTTCCGTTAGAATGAATAGTTCGCTCTTGCAAACGCAAGAAACAATGCAAAACTCAAAATTTGGTCTTGCGGCTATTTCTCTGGCAACTTCAGTAATTGAAAATGCTAACAAGTTAGCTTTCGATGAAATAACCGTTGACAGCTCCGTTACTTCTACCACTGCTCTTACTTCACTTGGACATTTGGGAGTAGATGGCGTTGAACACGCTAACAAACCGCCTGATTTTAATGACTTTGACGATTATAACAATTATGAATATGACGAAAGAACCTTAGCGTCTGCATATTATCATATTTCATGTAAAGTCTGCTACGTAAATCCTACAACTCCGAACATAGCGGCAACTTCTCAAACATTTCACAAAAAGTTAACGGTTTCCGTCTCAAGCGTATCAATGCAAGACACCGTCAGGATAAGCACGATATTCAGTTATTGGTATTTTAGGTAGAAGCTGCCATGGGTTATTCTACTATATTAGATATTATCGGCGCTTTGGTTATCGGCGGAATTTTGCTCCTTACTCTTTTTAGAATAAATGATAACACGGTGCAAAATTACTTTTACTACAATTCCGATTTTATTTTACAGCGTGACCTCGTAGATATAATAATGATTGTTGAAGGTGATTTGCGAAGAATCGGTTACTGTGCGGATCCGGATAATTTAGTCGCTCCAAATCGTACTATTTTAAATGCTGATTCAAACGCAATAACATTTGTAACAGATTTACACAGAGCCGGCAAACTTGACACAATCGAATATCGAACGGGAACGCCAAGCGATCTGTTAGAAACGCCAAATCCGAGAGATATTCCTCTTTATCGAATAATAAATAATGCTAACCAAGAGAGGTCTATTACCGGAGTTGTTACGGAATTTCGTCTTGTTTATTTCGATGCTCTGGGAGATTCAATTGCTCTGCCGATAGTCAGTCCCGGAGAAATTCAAACAATGGAGCTTTCAATAAAAGTGGAGAACTCGGCAGCATACAATCAAATCTATTCCAATGCTTACTGGCGGCAGGTTAGATTAGCGTCAAAAAATTTGAAAAGTAGATAGGTTAAACATTATGTTTGGAAGAGCCTCTGTTTTTTTGGTACTTGGTTTTAGCGGAATTTTGCTCATATACACACAAAATTTTTTCAGATTCAGCTCAGATTCTGTTGATGTGTACACTCAATATTATACCAGCACTATGGCAGAGAATATTGCATCCAGTGCGGCAAACTTTGCATGTAATAAATTCTTTTTAGATCCCACATGGACCTCCGGCTATTCAAATATTTCCTTCAATGGCGGAACGTTTAGTGCGTCGGTATCAAGTTTATCCTTTAACAGAAAAAAAATAACCGCTACAGGAACTTATAACCAAGTAACCAAAACGGTAGAAGTAATTTTCCAACCATCGAGTTTTGCCCGTTTTGGATATTACGGCGCAATTATGCCCGGCAATCTTTATTATGTTACCGGCGATACGGTCTCTGGACCAATGCACGTTCAAGGAAAATTGAATGTATGGGGGAGACCTGTATTTACAGGAAAAGTAACCACCAAAAATGGATTGAAAAAATTTGATGCCTCTACAGACCCCCAATTTCTCGGCGGTTATGAAAGCGGCATAAATTTGCCATTACCATCCACGCTAAACACTGTTTCCGCAGATGCAGCTTCCGGAGGAAAACTTTTTTCTAATACCGATGTTTGGTTAACCTTTAACGCAAACGGTTCTGTTGATTACAAAGTTGGCTCCGGAGGTGTATGGACAAATGCCATGCTTTCTACATTTGCTCCAAATGGAGTTATTGCTGTTGAAAAAGGTAATCTTCACATAAAAGGAACGCTCCAAGGGAAAGTTACTCTGGGCGCTTCATTAAGTTCGGGAGTTTCAAACGGAAACATTTATTTAGATGATAACATCGTTTATAACACTGATCCGTCTGACCCCAATTGCCCCGACATGCTTGGGCTTGTTGCCACAAATAATGTTATTATTACAGACAATGCCGCTAACAAGCATGACATCAATGTTAACGCCTCAATTTTTTCTCTTAAAGGAGGGTTACAAGCTGAAAATTATAGTACGATCCCTTATTGCGGCTCAATTCGCTTAACCGGTGGACTTATCGAATATCAAGCGCAAGCCACCGGAGTTTTTGATCCTTATTCGGGAATTATTACTCATGGTTACAATTCTAATATCCGTTTTGATGAAAGATTTATGACACACGTTCCCCCTTCTTTTCCTACGAGCGCCTCCTACGAAGTTCTTACCTGGTTTGAATAAGATTGGAACTTAATTCAAATCATGTACTGTTATCACTAAGTACCTTATCAATAAAGTTCGTGTAATAATTGGCAGAATATTATTCTTGAATTTGAATATCCAATATTGAACAAGAAATAATGAATGATGAAATTATTGCCCTTCTAAATTCGACATTCCTTGTTCGCTATTCATTATTCCCTTTTGGGTCTGGCTTGTCCAGGTTAGGAAATATAAAATTTTCTTTATATTTGCATATCAAAAAACAAACAATATACCAGGAGGTATGATGTACAAAAAAACCAGTTATTCGTTCTTAG
>JAVHOS010000303.1:0-1136 GCA_036170205.1 Ignavibacteriaceae bacterium
CCTTTCTCCCAATTCCAATGAGGGAAAATGTGAAGAACCGGTTTGTCCGTCCACTCGCTTTGATATAAATAATAAAAATCTTTTGGGAATCCGGCAAGATCAACAATGCCGAAGTAGGAACTGCGCGAAGGCCATGTGTATGGAGTCGGTTCGCCGAGATAATCGAATCCCGTCCAAAGGAACATCCCGGAAAGGAAATCATATTTTTTTATCAACTTCCATGTTTCTTCATTTGTTGAACCCCACGGTGCGCTGCAATTATCGTACGCCGAACACATCTGCTGCGGATTACCTTGAGTGAATGGAATGTCCCATCTTATGGGCCAGCGGCGAATGCTGTCGGAAGGCAGATCGTAAAATCCGCGCGTTGCCAACGATGAAGTTGTTTCGCTCCCGATAAATTTTTGATTCGGATAATTTTGTGGGAAAGCTTCATAATCATATTGATGATAACTGAAACCAATAAGATCGAGTGCACCGGACTTATTTAAGAAATTATCCGGTTTTGTATAATCCATATTGGAGGTAACGGGACGAGTGGTGTCTAAGTTTTTAATTATCGAAACTAATTCACGAGTAATTTCGATTCCGCTGCTGTCCCGCTGTTCTGGTATTTCGTTGCCGATACTCCAGATAAAAACGCTCGGATGATTCCGGTCGCGGAGGACCATATCTTCCAGATCGCGCTTGTGCCACTCTTTCCAGTTGAGCGAATAATCGAACTCAACTTTTTTCATCGCCCACATATCGAACGCTTCATCCATAACGATGATGCCCATCTTATCACAAAGGTCCAATAATTCCGGCGCCGGAGGATTATGCGAAGTACGGATAGCGTTCACTCCCATTCCTTTCATAATTTCAATTTGTCTCTCTAACGCGCGAGTGTTGATTGCGGCGCCGAGAAAACCGAGATCGTGGTGGTTGCAGACACCTTTTATTTTCATTGCTTTTCCGTTTAAGAAAAATCCTTTAGCAGAATCAAAATAAAAAGAGCGTATCCCGAAAGTAGTTTCGTAACTATCAAGTGAATTGCCGTTACTTAGAATAGTCGTTACCACTCTGTATAAATTCGGATGTTCAGTGTCCCAGAGTTGCGGGTTTTCAATGTCAAATTTCTGTTCAGTTTCGTTTAC
>JAVHOS010000303.1:1236-6509 GCA_036170205.1 Ignavibacteriaceae bacterium
TTGCCAAGATAATGACCATTAATCCAGACTTCGCCGTTATGATAAACGCCGTCGAAGTCAATAAAGATTAGTTTATCTTTTTGCGATTCAGCAAGTGCAAAACTTTTGCGGTACCAGCCGATTCCTCCCGGCAGCGCCCCGCCGCTTGGCGTTGCAAGATTGTCTTTACTGAACTTCCCTTCTATACTCCAATCATGCGGAAGATTTAGCACTCGCCAATCTTTATCATTGAATGAAATCTCATTTGCGCCAACTTGATCGCCAAGAGCGAATTTCCAATCTCGTGTAAATAAAGTAGTACGTTGTGAGTTGTTTGTCTGTTGCGCTAAGTTTATTTCTGTTGACAATAAAACAACAAACAAAACCGTGTAAGAAATAAGACGAAAAAAGTTGATGGTAATTTTCATATGTCCTCTCTCATTCATTAAATATTTTTGATTAGAGAAATTCCAAAATTAGCGTTAAAGGATTCTTTCGGATTAAGAATGATCAATCCTTCTCCATTGTTGAACGAACTAATGTTGGAGGTCATTGGTTCGATCGCGATGGTTTTTCTATCAGGTGGAGTGTAGATAACGAGATATTGATATTTACCTTCGCCGGCATCCTGCCAAATCGTAAGATCAAGTTTTTTTTCATACGAGATTAAATGGGTTTCTGCATTCACTTTAGTATGAAGTTTAAAACATGAATCGAACGTTGTATCTCTTATGTTTTTCCCTTCGGTGAACTCCGTAAACATTTTACTTTTTCCGGTTGGAATCATTTGGGAATCGAGTTCCATCAGTTCACAGTTTTCAGTCTTCAGTTTTAAGTTGTCAATTTCGATTCCAAGATCGAAATAGAAATGCCATCCATCGCTCAATGGAATTTGGCTGCTCGAATTATTTTTAATGGTTGTTGTGCATGCAAGTCCAGCTTGAGAAAGTTGATACGTCAATTGAATAATATAAGCAAACGGATAACCCGGCATGTCTCCCGAATATTTATATTCAAGTGTACAAGAAGCAGATTCAGTTGTAATCGTTTTGTCGATAACAGAAAATTTTTTGTCAAAGACGAATCCGTGACAAGCATTATTTTCTTCCGGATAATTTTTTATTAGTTGATGATCAATTGAGTTGAAGCTAAACTTCCCATCTTTAATTCTTCCGGCAAAAGGAGAAAGTTTTGCATTGCAGAAAATATCGTCTCGATTTTTTGAAGTAGTGTTTTCAATTTTCTTTATCACAGAAACAAGTTCATTACCATTGCTCAAATAAAGTTCACTTATCCGCGCACCCGAATCGGCAAGAACAGAGAACGATTCTTCGGTTGAATTATTTTTTAACGTTATCTGCAAACCGTTTTCTCCAGTCAGTTCGGTACTCTCATATTTTTTTTCTTTCATTTCAATCTTTCAGAATTATTTTTCTGTAGTTAGATAAATTGATTCGATTTCAAAACCGACTTCTGCCTTCCCTTTCACTTGATCTCCGCAAACAAGTTGAATGACGCTTAGATCAAATGGATTAATCTCTTTAACAGCGCTCATATATTCTTTAACAAGCGGAAGAAATAACGGATAGGAATTCGGAAGCACAAGCGAACTTCCAACCTTAAAATTTGAAATGGGAATCACAATTTCCCGCCAACTCGTTTGCAACTCTCCATCTGAAGTATAATTTCTTCCGTCTTCAGTCAGCAAATTTATTTTTATAGTTGAAGCAGTAGGCTGATTTGAACGCCCTCTAACAACCACATTACGATAATCATTTCGTTCATTTATAATTGATTTTACTTTTTCGTCAACTGCAAGTTGTAAACCAAAAGGTATTTCATTTCCATCGCTATATCGAACATTAACCGCTAAAGAAGTAGAGTTCCCGTCGGTTCCACTCTTGTAATTTACATCGTACTGCATCGTTTTACTGTAATGTGTAAATAATAAATCTTTTCGATCGTGCGATGCGGAAAATAAATTTATGTTCGCTCCGGATTTACTAATAACAATCTTCCATGGATTATCGATCCGAAAATCCCAATCATTTGGTGAGCCGTTAATACCACCTGGAAATGTTATAACTTTATTTCCGGTTTTAACTGAAACGCAATACTGCACTTCTCCTTCAGAAAATATTTTTGATGAATCTTCAAATGCAAAAGTAAAACCTTCACCTTTCGTTAGAGAATATTTTGTAAAGTTTCTCCACCCGAACCGTTTAATATACAGCTCTGCAGAAGATATTTCTTTTTCGGCGGCAATTTGAAATTGAATTCGAAGCGGTGTTCCTTCAAGTTGTTGCTCGTGCGATAGATTAACAATTGCAACGTGATCGGGATTTTTGGGAGGAGTATATAAACCTGCAAGAAATTTTTCACTCCCCAAAAGATTTTTTTCGAGCGTTTTTTTATTTACCTGCGATGTAGATAATAAATAGATACCTGGCTTAATTTTGAATACAGAATTTTCAACTTCAAAAGCAATTTGTTTTTCCCCTTTCAGTGAATTAACATAAAATTTATTCGTCAAATCAGCAAGGTTGATAGACATTCTTCTTTCATTCCAATATAAGCGAGCCACCTCTCGCTGCAAGCTTGTCGGCTCAAATGGATCGCACAGCCAGAGCGCATCGGGATAAACTTCGAGTTTCCAAATTCCATCTTCAAGTTTATCAAGAAAATATGCGCCGGTTCCATCATACTTAACTATTTCCGAATTACCGCATCCGGCAATATGTTTTAGTGACTTTTTATTTTGCGGGTTATCTGTTGTACTGTTTGAATAATAAAAACATGAATCGGAATTCGCAACACTCAAGTCTTCATTATAACTCACCCGAAAGTTTTCAAATTGATTATTCTCCGGATAATCACCATAAGATTTATTTAGCGGAAGTTCATGGAAAGCATATCCGGCAATCATTAAGCTGATTGCTTTTGATGGTGTGTACAACAAGTTCGTGAAGTGGGTAGGATATTCTGTATTGCTCCATGCGATCTGCGAAGGTTCGTACGAAAACATGGTTGCAAACTGCATTCCCGCTTCGCTAAAACTTCTTGCCATCGCGGGATACATATATGAGCCGCCGACATCGGCAGCTTCAAATTCATAAACCATTTTTGCTTTATTTTTGTATCCGGAAATATTTTCGGAGGGAATTTTATAATGAGCCACATTCGGTAAAAAATTTCCCTTTAACATTTTGTTGTGAACGAGATCAGTCGGATACCACTGAAATGAAATTCCTTTAATATTTGCATCGCATACCGCTTGCGCTTGTGCATCATTCCAGTTCTGACTGATATTGTAAAAAATAGGTTTCAAGTATTCTGCTCTACGCAAAACTTCAACCATTTCATTGATGTAATCCATTACAACTTTTCCATCGTTTGGATGAAACGGCTCATTGATAATTTCGAGCGCAATAATTGACGGATCATTTCCATAAGTATATTTTGAGTATGGATTACGATGAGAGACGAACTGTTTCAAATAATTCCGCTGTGCAGTTCTTGCGTTCTCATCCGTGATGAGTTGAAGTTTGGAATAAGGTTGAGCAAATCCTTTAGTTACTCCGTCCGGTTCTGGCCAGCCGTTTCCCCACCAGGCAATTGGTGTGAGAATAGTTTTTATTCCATTTGATTCTAATTTCCACAAAAGATAATCGAGTAAATCCAGATGTTCATTTGCTACAATATTTCCGACGCTATCGGTTATTTCTTTATCCCACACATGCACGCGGAACGCGTCGAAACCAAGCCGTACCATCTGAGCTACGTCAATGTCAATCGCTTGCTTGAGATTCAATCCCAACTTTTTCTGTGCGCGGTAAGAATAAGCAAAAGGAGTTGTATAATTAACTCCGAAAAGTTTTACTGCTTGATTTGAATTTTCCCAACGCATTATTCCGCTTGTATCAACAAAGACATCTCCTTTTTTTGAATCACTATTTTGAGAAAATGTATGTTGACCGATGAGGAGAAAAATAAAAATGAGGGAAAGAAATTTCTTCACTAACTATCTTCCTTTTGTAGAGTCATGCCATGGCATAACATGACTCTACACCAAATTATTTTAATAATATCATTTTGCGCATTTGAACTTGCGAACCGGCTTCCAACCGCAGTAAATAAACTCCTGAATTAACTGGTGTTCCTTTTTCATTTAATCCATTCCAAGTTATTGAATGAATGCCGGCTTCTTCACTTTGATTTACAAGCGTTTTTACAACTTCGCCTAAAAGATTAAAAACTCTTAACTGCACATTTGATTTTTCCGTAATTGAAAATTTAATTGTTGTTGCCGGATTAAAAGGATTCGGATAATTCTGATACAGCATAAATTTGTCAGCAATTAAGGGAGTTTCGTCTTCAACTCCCGTTAAAGGATTTTTATCGTTGAAGAATTTCCAAACTAAAGTTGAATCAGATTCCGACATTTTGAAAATTCTATTTTCAATACCAGATTCCCAACCTCCAAAGGTACAGTTGGTAACATAAAATTTATAATTGATCGGCGTTCCGGAAGCGATTTTATTCTTCGGGAAATATGCTACTCCCGACCAGAATGTTCCCGATCCAACACTGATCGGTTCTTGCTTCAGATGAAGGTTATCGAAATCCCACGAAAGTACTCCTGCAGAACTTGCCGAATCACCGCGAACAGATATTGTCATCGTTTTTGCAGCATCGAACAATCCGGCTTTGATAAGATGCGCTACATTCACTCGAAAAAGAATTCCAACAGAATCCGTTTTACGTTCAATCGGCAACCAATATTGCGGCGCTTTGGCTGCAGATCCGTTGAAGTATTCCAAATCGAGCACAGTATCTTTTAATCCCGGAGTAAACAATCGGTAATTTACCGAAGAACTATCGAAAGGAATTATCTGTCCTTCCCAGCCTAAACTTCTGTATGTGGGAACTGAAGCTGAATGTCCTGCCCAAAACAAAAATTGAATTTCATCGGCGGGATACATTTTGAAACTGTACTCCCAATAATCTCCGCCAACGTTCTTCAACTTTATTTGTGAATTTATATCCCAGGTAAATTTTTCACCGCTCGGGAAAAATCCTGAACTTACTCCGAATATTTGTCCCCTTGCCTGAACTACTCCGGTGCTTTTAAGCGTATCTCCAAGTGTTGAGGTGTTCAGTCGAAGGGTAACATTAACGGTTGACAAACTATCGTTACTTTGAAAAGCCTGCAAAGTTGAAAAAGCATTTCCGCTAAAATCAAACATTGCATAATTCTCCCAAGCAGAACCAACCGGTGGAACAGAAATGTAAGC
>JAVHOS010000303.1:6609-8535 GCA_036170205.1 Ignavibacteriaceae bacterium
TTGCTTTTATTTCTTTTGCGAAGGCGAGCGTTGAATCCAATCCGCAATATTTGTTTGTAGGTGTATGCCAGAGACGGAGTCTAACATAGTTTGCACCGTTGGTTTTGAAAATATCAAGTATATCACCGGCAACATTATTCTTCTTCCAAACACCTCCGGCATTTTTAATTTGGGGAGTAGTTGAAATATCTACTCCCCTGATGAAACTATCGGGATTTGTTTGCGGAAAAACCGTAGTAATCAGAATCGCAATCCACAAAAAAAATATTTTTTTCATAATTCCTATTTAAGCAGAAGCATTTTCTGAACTTTAGAAAAACTTCCCGCTTGTATTTTTAATAAATAAACTCCTGAGTTGACTGAAATTCCGTTTTCGTTTTCTGAATTCCAAGCTATGCTGTGCACACCCGCAGTTTGAACTTGATTAATGAGTGTTGCAATTTTTTCTCCAACAATATTAAAGACTTCAAGTTTTACATTTTCCGGATTCATAATTGAATACGTAATTACCGTTGAAGGATTAAACGGATTCGGATAATTCTGATAAAGAGCATACTTGTTGGGCAATATATTAATATTTTCATTTACCGCATTAATAGAACCTAAATTCGGCGGATCTTCAACCGTTAAATTATTTTGCATCCAGGGCATTTCGGCAAGACTGTATGACGCCGGCCAGGATACCGTGCTTCCGTTTACACTTGTTGGAACAATGTATTGATAATACCTTCTGCCGTTAGTTGTACCGCCGCCATTTTCAACTTCACCAGTGGTTGAAGTATAGACAATTCGATAACAAACTTGATAAAAAGTCGGAGCGCTTAAGCTGATCGTTCCGATATATTTTCCATCGGCATTAGGAGAAGTAAGCGTTATTCTATTATCGGTTCCGTACATTGTTTGATGTTGTGTTATAGGAATTAAACATCCGTCAAACTGAATATAGACCGTATCAATTCCCGGTCTGAAGAGAGTGTTAGTCGGATTTGTAGTTGCGCTTGTCGCGGGAGTCATATCAATATTAAACGTAAGATCAATTGGCGTTTCAATAACGCTGTTGGGATGAAGGCTGTTAAAGAATTGTTGATCGGCGCCAAAATCTCCGGTAACCGTTTGATCTGAAAGAGCCGGGAAATTGAAAATTCTATCTCCGCCGCCGGTAACTCCCGGTTCTTCCCAACCGTTAACCATAAATAATCCCGGGATATAATTTGCATGCGTCGTATCAAATCGGGTTGTATCCCATGCGATGTAATATTTGTAAATAATTTCTGAACCTTTCGATAAAGTAAACGGATCGCTGAGTATCCACTCTTGAATTGTAGGAACATACGTCATTTTCAACATAGTAGGTTCTGTATCGAAGGTAAAAGATGACGGAGGCCAGCCTTTCGCGCCGGTGACAGCAATTTTATCGCCAAGTCCACGATTAAACAATCCGGCTTTTTCAAGCGCGTCTAATTTTAATCTGAAGTTTACATTTCCCGTTACGGCTGGACCGCTCGGAGCCTTATTACCAAAGTACGCCCAGTTAATTGTAGTATCACCTGAACTCAAGATATTAGTTGTAAACTTGAAAGAACGATCTGCAATATTTTCCCATGTTGATCCGTTGATGGTGAATTTATAAGATTGAACTGTTCCATCCGTAAGAAGCGCTTTCGGAACGTATGCGGTTCCCGACCAGAATGAACCTTTGTTTACACTATTTGTTTCTTGCGTAAGACCAACAACTTTAACCCAAGTTGGCGAAGCTCCGAGAGGTGCGCTTCCCCAAACTTCAGGTGTCTGCGATGCAGGATTAAAATCAGAGACGCCTCCCATATTCACACGGAAATAAATCGCCAGTGTATCAGTGTTCTTGCGGAAGGGCGTCCAATATTGTGCGAGCGTACTTTCCCAACCATTATAAAATTGCATTGGCAA
>JAVHOS010000304.1:0-1712 GCA_036170205.1 Ignavibacteriaceae bacterium
ATCACTTTTGAAGCTCAAGTTTCAAAAGACAAAATGAAAAAAGATTTGATGTTTACAAAAGACGGCAAACCAATTGTAAAAAAAGATTCTAAATCTGAAAAAGAAGAGAAAGAAGAAGACGACAAAGATTAATCAATTTAACAATAAAACAGATTCGCGAAACTCATATTATGTAAGTCACCTTACGCATAACTTGTAATTGAATTGCCCCGACATTTATGTCGGGGATTAAATCAACAAGATGAACTGGGCTTTAGCCCAATTTTAGCAGTTCTTTTGGCTAAAGCCATTTGCTTTTTTTGCTTTTTATCCCACGTCCCGAAAGCTTTCGGGACGTGGCAATTCAAAATACTATTCTGCGTAAGATGAGTTATGTAAAAAATATGGAATTTTGGTTGACGTTTGCAATTTCTTTCAACACCAAACCATAACCAATGCGCTGTTGTAATTTGGCATTGGTACCACCAACTCCTTTATAAAAAAATCTTTTTTATAATTCCGGTCATTCAAGAACCAGCCATCAGCTAAAATGTCTTCCGGCTCGTCTGGAATTTCCTTCCCTTCAAAAAATTCAAAAGCATAAGAGAGATTAGAAACTTTCATTCCGATTGGTACATAACCGAAAGGGAAGGAGGGATTAAATTTGCACCATTTTACTTTTCCTTCGGTAACAAAGATAAATCCAGCCGGATAATCTCCAATCTTTGCATAACGCATGGCTGAGGCGCTCAATCCAACTCCAAAGACAGAAGTTATTTCATCAAGAAATTTTTTATCTAATCTTTTGTGCTTTACAAACTCAATAAACCATGCTTCCGGCATCAGTAGCTCGGAGGCGAATTCATTCGCTTCATTTTCGCGTATGTTCTTTAGAAAAGGATTATAAAGATAATCAGCATGACACGTATAAAAGATATCTCCACCGTTAAACTCATTGCAGTAATGCCCCAATTCGTGCGCAATGATAAACCGCTTTTGACTCTCTAATGATACATCTCCTGAGATAGTAATAACTCCTTCACTTCCGCTGTAACAAATCCTTCCTAACGCTTCTCCCGGTTTCACGTGCTGTTCCGTCCGGTTCAAAGTTAACTGAAATCTTGTTTAATGATTCTTGAAAGATCATTTCATCAAGTGGGGAAAGTGCCGCATCGGGTTGATGCTCAAGAAAGTATCGAAGCTCATCCTCAACATCTTCTTCAATACCGGCGGGGAGGTGGACATTGCCGCGGTGTTTCTCCTCTCCGTCTTTTTTTACTTTGTTGCTGATTACGCTCTTAGCAACATTGTAAAAGTAAGCTTTGAAATATTCACATTTCTCTTTCTTGAACTTCTTACTTGTATTTATGCGGGAACATATCTCCCACAATATTTTCTTTGCTAATTCCGGCGTTATAGGTTCCCGCCGGTAGCTAAAAAATGAAGAAGTTTTGTGATCTTTGCAAGACAAAACTTCTTATTTTCCAATACTGATTTTTCAAATATCGGATAGTCTGGATTTTGAGTTAGCTCTTTCATAGCCCCTCGGTTTGTTGGTGATACAAAAATTGGGTTTAAGTAAAATTATTATTTGCAATGTTTTCTCCTTTAATTGTTGTTCCTACTTACTAAACTCTACAAACCGGCACTTTTGCCGTCGGTATAAAATATTTTTAATTTCATTGGGAAAAAGCGGATAGCGGACTTTTGCTTCATCACTCCGAAAACCTCTG
>JAVHOS010000305.1:0-1709 GCA_036170205.1 Ignavibacteriaceae bacterium
TCTTGCTCTTGCTCTCGTTCGTGCTCGTGCTCATTGTTCTTGATGCTTGAAGTAAGAGCACGAATCACGATCACGAGCACGATGTGAGAGCACAAACAGGAATTACCATCACAAATTGACTATATAAGAAATTTGTACGGACTCTCAACCGATTCAACAATCCATCTCAAAAAGCGGATTGCATCAGCACCGTCAATCAAACGGTGATCATACGATAAAGATAGCGGCAGTATCAAACGTGGAATGAAATGTCCGTCTTTATAAACCGGCTCAAATGAACCGCGCGAAACTCCCAGGATTGCAACTTCAGGTGAATTTACGATTGGCGTAAAATACGTTCCGCCGATCCCGCCGAGATTCGAAATTGTAAAACATCCGCCTTGCAAATCATCCAAACCGATTTTACGTTTGCGTGCTTTCTCAGCTAACTCGTTCATCTCTTTTGTAAGTTGAAAAATGTTTTTCTGATCAACATTTTTTACAACCGGAACGATCAGCCCGTTTTCCGTATCGACCGCAACGCCAACATTAACATATTTTTTATAAACGATCTCTTTCTTTTCCATATCAACACTGGCATTGAACTGTGGAAATTCTTTTATTGCCGAGGAAACAATTTTCAAAAGAAAAGAAGTAACGGTTAATTTCAAACCGTCTTGTTCAGGCAAAGAAGAAACACCCTTTCTCACTTTTTCAAGATCGGTGATATCGGCTTTTTCAAATTGAGTTACGTGCGGAATGGTTGCCCATGCGTAACTTAAATGATCGGCGGTTTTTGAACGAATGTTTGACATTGCTTTACGTTTTACTTCACCGAATTTAGAAAAGTCGGGAAGAGATTCTGCTTTAATGCCGATTCCAACTTGACTAGAAGATGAGCCGCGATTTTCGTGCAACTTTTTTGAAAACTCTTTTACATCAGCCATGCGGATTCTTCCCTCCGGTCCGGAACCGGGAACCTGATTAATATCAACACCAATCTCACGCGCTAATCTTCTTACAGAAGGCGCCGCAGGTGCCGAATGTAAAGTTATAGTAGGTTGATTATCAATTATTACCGCTGTTGCAGAAGCACGAACAATTTCAATCGGTTCTTCCTGAATTTTTTTAACGGAGACAATTTGTTCAACAGTTTTTTCACTTTTAAGTTGAGTTGTTTGCGGAACGGAAGTTTCTACGCGCAAAACTACTTGTCCGACTTTTGCTTTTGTTCCTTCTTTTACAAAGAGTTCGACAACTTTTCCAGCTACAGTTGATGGGACTTCAATCGTTGCTTTATCGGTCTCAATTTCTAAAACCCCTTGTTCTTTTTGAATCACATCGCCTACTGCGACGAGCAATTTTAAAACATTTGCAGATTCAATATTCTCACCCAATTCCGGGAGAATAAATTCTGCAACGGAAGAAATGTTTTCCTGAATGGCTTCGGATTTTGTTTGTGTCGGCGAATGCTTCACTTCAGCGACGACCGATGCAACCGGTTCACTCGCGCTAACTTCTTCGACGCGGAGTATCACCTGCCCGACTTTAACTTTTCCACCATCTTTCACAAAAACATCTTTAATTTTTCCGCTCACGGTTGAAGGGACTTCGATGGTGGCTTTATCGGTTTCAATTTCTAAAACCGCTTGTTCAACCTCCAGCATATCGCCCGGAGCCACGAGTACTTTCAGGATAGAAGCAGATTCAATATTTTCTCCCAATTCGGG
>JAVHOS010000306.1:0-1689 GCA_036170205.1 Ignavibacteriaceae bacterium
GTTCAACTACAATGGCAATAAATAAACCAAGAACCACAAGTATGCTAAGCGACAGTGCAAGATATTTCGATATTACAAAACTCTTCGGTTCATATTTGAACTCAACTTTGTGAGTTCCTTTTGGAACTACAATTCCCATTAGAGCATGATCTACACGGTGAATTTTAACTTCGGAATTATCGACTGTTGCAAACCAGCCTTTTGGCATATACGTTACGCTGAAAACTAAAAAATTATTTCCTGATGCATTTACCTTTAACGAAATATTTTCATCCTGATATTTTTCAACCGCAACGGAAGTAGTGGAATCAGGCTTTTCCGCCACAACTTTTTCACTTTGAACAAACGCAATTTCTTTTGGATCAAAAGAATCGGTTTTCATTGCTTTAAGAACATCAAGCGCAGGTCTTTCTTCTACTTTGTCTGCAAGAAAGAATCTTGGAAGCGCCGCTTCATTTCTATAAACAAATTCTTTTCCGCTGCCGCCAATTAAAGATAAACCGGGGAATTGTCCTTGCTGATCCATAATGATGTATTTCACATTGGTTAATCGCCAGAGCGTCTGATTTACCGGACCGACAACATCCATATAATCTTGATAGGCTCTTGGCTTAATTCCCGAATAGCCATAGAAATCTTCTAATAGAAAGTAAGCGTTAGAGTTACCATTCTGATTGAAAGACCCGATCGAACCATCCTGTTTCATGTTGAAAATTCGGAACGGTTCTTTGTCGTGCTGCGCTTTAATAATTTTTACATATTCGGGGGTTTGGAATTGAGTCTCTACTTTCGGATTTTCAACATATTTCTCTCCACGTGCATCTATTCTCCAAAGATCAATCAGCGCTACGGCGATAAATAAAATTGTTAAAACATCTTTACTTATCTTTCTGTTCAAATAAAAAAGCGCAGCCCAAAAAGAAACCATTAGCAAAGCGAAACCAACGATAATATCTCCCGTAAACATTTCGGATGAGTATTCTGCCAAAGCCCGGAATTGCTGCGCCAACTGCCCGCGTGATGCTTCAATACCGGCGGCATATTCATTAACTCTGTTTACAAACCAATCACCTATGGGTTTGTTTAAAAGAAGAGACAAGGCAAAAATTGCGGTAACTGCATAGGCAAAATATTTTAGTATTTGTTCTGCGGTTTTATGTGGATTTTCTCTTAAAGAAATAATTTTCATTACTCCCAATCCTGCAAGTATAGGAGCACTGAGTTGAACCAAAACCAGGATCATCGATGGAACTCTGAATTTATCAAAGTACGGCAGGTAATAAAAAAGAATGTCAAAGACCATCGAAAAGTTTTTCCCGAAGGAAACCAGAAGGGCAAAGAGTGAGAGTAATGATAGGAATTTAACAAGCGGTTCTTTCCAACGGGTTATGATAGCAAACAAAGCCAAGAAGAAAACAAGCACTCCCATATACATCGCAACATCAACAAAGGGCATCTGCCCAAAGTAGGTGTTTACTTCTGTTGGCTGATTTTCAGTAAGTGGACCTTTGTAAACTGAATTTCCAAATCCAAAGTAGGAAGGAATGATGAAAGTCATTACCTCACCTGGAGAAAATGACCAACTGGTGTGATATTCATAGTATTCAGATGCCGATTGCTCTGTATTTCCGGCTGATTCTTCAACCAGACTCTTCGTCCCGCGGGTGGAGTATGGAGTGTATTCGTAAA
>JAVHOS010000307.1:0-6922 GCA_036170205.1 Ignavibacteriaceae bacterium
CCGATTTAATATGAAAAGGAAATCAAAAGATTGATCAAAGATTATGATGTAGTGGTTATTGGCGCCGGGCATGCGGGAATTGAAGCTGCTTGTGCCTCTGCAAAGATGGGTTTGCATGTCGCGTTAGTTACAATGGAAAAAAACGCGATAGGAAGAATGTCCTGTAACCCGGCAATTGGTGGAACAGCTAAAGGACATTTGGTTAGAGAACTTGATGCTCTTGGCGGAGTAATGGGATTGATTGCCGATCAAAGCGGAATACAATTTAGAATGTTAAATCGATCTAAAGGTCCGGCGGTTTGGTCGCCAAGAAGTCAAAATGACAGAAAGCTCTATTCTGAAGTTGCTATCAAGGTAATTAAGTCGTATGAAAATATTGCAGTTGTTGAGGGATCGGTTGTTGAAATTTTGGTAGAAAACAAGAGAGTCTATGCTGTTGTAACTTCAGAAAACCAGCAAATAAACTGCAAAGCGGTAATCATTTGTTCGGGAACGTTTTTAAATGGATTAATGCACACCGGATTAAAAGCTATTTCCGGGGGAAGATTTGGAGAGATGTCGGCAACCGGACTGACTGAATGTCTTCTGCAATTAGGATTTGAATCGGGGAGACTGAAAACCGGAACACCACCAAGACTAAACAAGAATTCAATAAACTGGGAAGTGTTGGAACCGCAACCGGGAGACGAGAATCCACAACCTTTTTCTTTCCGAACAGACATTTCTAAATTTCCTTTTTTACCCCAAGTAAATTGTCACATTACTTATACCGATGCTTCGGTGCATAAGATTCTTGAAAAGGGCTTTAACGAATCACCGATGTTCACCGGACTAATTAGAGGCGTTGGTCCACGGTATTGTCCATCAATTGAGGATAAAATTGTACGTTTCAAGGATAAAGAAAGACATCATTTATTTCTTGAACCGGAAGGATTAGATTCTGATCTTATCTACCTAAACGGTTTCTCTACTTCATTGCCGGCAGAAATTCAACTCGAAGCTATTCAAAAAATTAAGGGACTCGAAAAGGCAGAAATGATTCGTCCCGGATATGCAGTTGAATACGATTTTTTTCCGCCACACCAAGTTGATCTAACTCTCGAAACTAAATTAATTGAAGGACTTTATTTTGCGGGGCAAATAAACGGAACATCGGGATACGAGGAGGCGGCTGCACAGGGATTGATTGCCGGGATTAACGCCTCAGCAAAAATATTAAACAAAGATGAGTTTGTTTTAAAAAGAAGTGAAGCTTACATCGGAGTTTTGATTGATGATCTTGTAAATAAATCAACCGAAGAACCGTACCGGATGTTCACGTCGCGAGCCGAACATCGTTTGCTTTTGAGGCAGGATAATTCAGACATCAGGCTCTCTGAATACGGGTATAAATATGGATTAATCCCAGATGAATTTATTGAACGATTAAAAGAAAAGAAAGCAAACATCTCCGCAGGAAGGTTGTTGTTAGAGACAATAAAAATTCCTTCAAAAGAGATTAATTATTTGCTTGCAGAAATCGGAGAAAATGAATCGGACTCATCCGACACCATTGCAAAATTGGTAAAAAGACCAGAATTAAAATTAGCTGATATTTTGAAAGTAAAATCAGAAAATGATTTTGCATTAACTGAAATTAAAAATAACGATTACCTCATTCAACAACTTGAAACTGAATTGAAGTACGAGGGATACATAAAACGTCAGGAAGAAGTTGTAAAAAAAGTAGAAAAATTTGAAGAGCTGCACATTCCTTTAAACTTCAATTATTCAAACTTAAATAGTTTATCAACAGAAGGAAGAGAAAAACTGATCAAAGTAAAACCCCGTTCAATTGGGCAGGCTTCTAGAATATCGGGAGTGACGGCTTCAGATATTTCAATTTTATTGGTATATTTGCGCAAATAATTTCAAACATTTTGGATCCGGTATGGCGACAGGAAATACTCGAGAAAAATACTTTCAAGAAATAACATCTTTTTATTGGGAAAACGGTTACAACCCTGATTCAACTCAAATGGAGCGGTTGGCTTACTTTGCAAAACTTGTAGTTGAAAAAAATGAAGTTGTAAATTTAATTTCCCGGAAAGACATAGGTTCGGTTGTTGAAAACCACATCTTTATCTCTTCTTACATCTCAAAATATATTCCTGAAAAATGTACACGATTTATTGATATAGGAACCGGAGGAGGATTCCCTGGAATTCCTTTGGCGATTATGCGCCCAGATCTGAATGGTGTGTTAATCGATTCAACCGGAAAAAAAATTGCCGCTGTTGAAGAGTTTATCGACAAATTGATGCTCAATAATGTTAAAGCAGAAAATGGCAGAGTAGAAAACCCTGAATTTATCGCAAAATACAAAAACAGTTTTGATTTAGTTGTAAGCCGTGCGACCGAACCGTTGATTATTCTTCTACGCTATGCACTTCCATTGATTAAAGATAAAGGACATTTGATGGTGCTTAAAGGTGGAGATCTTACCGAGGAGTTTCAAAAAGCTGAAACGAAATATAAACCCCGGATTAAAAAATCTACGATATATGATCTTCATTATAAACCGACTAATTTGCGAAACGTGAAGGGGAAAAAACTTGTTCATCTGGAAATTGAAAAATAATGTCTTCAACATTTGATACCGAAAAACTTTTTCATGAAATCGCCGGGTTAGCAACAGAACAACGAAATCCTCATTCAATGGAGATTGACGCAGTTTCAACTCTTAATATTTTAAGAATCATTAATGATGAAGACAAACTTGTTCCGTTAGCTGTTGAACAGGAACTTCCCTACATCGAACAAGCTGTAGATTTAATTGTAAAAGCTTTTAAAAATGGCGGAAGGTTACTTTATTTTGGAGCAGGAACAAGTGGAAGAATCGGTGTTGTTGATGCTTCCGAATGTCCTCCAACTTATGGAACACCGCCTGAATTAGTACAAGGATTTATTGCCGGTGGAAGAGAAGCAATGTTTGTTTCCCAAGAGGGAGCTGAAGATCATGAAGAAAACGGCGCAGCTGATGTTTTGAAAGCATCGGTTACATCAAAAGATGTTGTCTGTGGAATTGCCGCAAGTAAACGAACGCCTTATGTTCTTGGTGCTGTAAAAGAAGCAAAAGAAATCGGCGCAACAACGCTCTACGTTACATGTAACCCCAGAAGTAAGTTTGATATTAAAGAAGTCGATGTAGCCATTTGTCCTTACGTTGGTCCCGAAGTTGTAATGGGTTCAACAAGAATGAAAAGCGGTACTGCACAAAAATTAGTTTTAAATATGCTCACAACTGCATCAATGATTCGTATGGGAAAAGTCTATGAGAATATGATGATAGACTTGCAGATGACGAATAAAAAATTAATCGAGCGAGCAAAACGGATTGTAATGACAATAACCGGTGTTGATTATGAAACTGCAACTACATTTCTCATAAAAGCTGAATGGCACGTTAAGACAGCTTTAGTTATGATTAAAGCAGATGTCTCCGTTGAAGAAGCTGCTAAAAGATTAAAGCTTGCTGATGGATTTGTCCGCAAAGCAATTGAAATAAAACCCTGATATTTCCCTCCAAAGATTTTCAACCCTCGCAAAATAATTGTTGACTTTAATAAAAGGATTAGTTATGTTTTCAGCGTTTGAAATATTTCAAATGTAAAAAACATATTTTATCTTATCGGAAAAGAGAATTGCTATGAAAAAAGTAGTTATCACTCACGCCAAACGAACAGCCGTTGGATCTTTCAACGGAAGTTTAAGCAGTTTTACCGCACCACAACTGGGCAGCATTGTTATTAAAGCATTATTAAATGAATCGGGACTTGATAAAAATCTGGTTGATGAAGTAATCATGGGAAATGTATTAACTGCCGGCTTAGGTCAAGCTCCAGCACGTCAAGCTGCAATCTACTCCGGACTTTCTGAAAAGACCGAATGCCTAACAATAAATAAAATGTGCGGCAGCGGATTAAAAGCAGTTATGTTAGCCCAACAAGCGATTGCCTGCGGTGACGCTGAAATTATTATTGCCGGCGGACAAGAAAGTATGACGAACGCTCCATATCTTTTAAAACAAGGAAGAAGCGGTTATCGATTAGGAAATTCAACAATATATGATTCTATTTTGATTGACGGTTTAACCGATGTTTATAACAATGTTCATATGGGAAACTGTGCTGAATCCTGCGCAAAAGATTTTCATTTTACCCGCGAAGAACTTGATACATTTGCAGTTCAATCATACAAAAAAGCATTAGCGGCAATTGAAGAAGGAAAATTCACAAATGAAATTATAGATGTTATTTTAAAATCAAAAAACGGCGAAACAATCTTTAACAAAGATGAAGAACCGGGAAAAGTAAATTTCGAGAAAATATCAAAATTGAAACCTGTCTTCGATATCAATGGAATCGTTACTGCGGCAAACACTTCAAGCCTTAATGACGGAGCCGCAGCTTTACTTATCATGTCTGAAGAAAAAGCAAAAGAACTTGGACTTACTCCATTAGTGGAAATTGTTGCACAAAGTTCCGCAGCAAAAGCCCCAATCGAATTTACTACTGCTCCAGCCGATGCTATTCAAAAAGTTTTAACAAAAGCGAAAATGACAAAAGAGCAAATAGATCTTTTTGAAATTAATGAAGCTTTCGCTGTTGTGTCCTTGGCTGTAAATAAAATTCTCGGTTTACCAAACGATAAAATTAATGTTAATGGTGGTGCAGTTGCAATCGGGCATCCTATTGGTGCAAGCGGTGCAAGAATATTAACCACACTGCTTTATGAAATGAAAAGAAGAAATTCAGAATACGGATTAGCATCGCTCTGTATTGGCGGCGGAGAAGCTTCTGCCTTAATCGTGAAAAAATATAGTTGACCAATATGACTGACGAAGAACGCGTACGGAAAGAAATGATCCAGCGATTCGGAGATGCTTACAAAGCCTTCGGATTAAATAAATTGATGGGGCACATTGTTGCGCTACTTATTTATTCGCCGGAACCTCTTTCGCTAGATGAAATAACCACACTGCTTGGGAGAAGCAAAGGTCCAATAAGCCAAATTGTTAGGCGACTTCGGGATAAAAAATTAATTCGTAAAACATGGTCACCGGAAAACAATAGAAAAGATTACTACGAAGTAGAGCCGGAAATTTTTGAAAACGCATTTCGAAACAACCTGGAGCTCATCAAGAACAATACCCGTATCGCAAAATTCCTTAATGAAAAAGTGAAAGAAATTAAAAGAAAAAATGTTGAGGTTATTCAACAAAGAATTATTGAGATGGAACAGTTCTATATTTTCATGGAAAAACATTACCGGAATTTCTTAGCTGAATGGATTGAAGAGCGGCAAAAGCTAATTTCAAAAAATAAGAACAAGAAAAGCAAATAATTTTTTGGTATGAACGTTTGAAATATTTCAAACGATAAAAACTTAGAAGGATAAAGAATATGAATCGGCTTCAAAATAAAATTGCAATAATTACCGGAGGAGCTCAAGGAATCGGGAAAGCCACAGCATTAAAATTTGCAGAAGAAGGCGCTTCCATTGTTCTTTGGGATGTTAATGAAGAAAAAGGAATTGCTTTAGTCGATGAATTAAAAGCAAAAGGCAGAAAAGCACATTTTACAAAAGTTGATGTAACGAAAATTGACTCAACAGATAAAGCCACAAAAGAAGCCGTTGAGATATTTTCAACGATCGATATTCTTATCAACAATGCAGGAATTACCCGCGACGCCTCTCTAGCCAAAATGACCGTTGAACAATGGCAGCAAGTCATTGATGTTAACTTGACCGGAGTTTTCAACTGTACCAAAGCGGTTATTCCTTTTATGATTGAAAAAAAATATGGGAAAATTGTTAACACTTCCTCTGTCGTCGGATTGTATGGAAATTTTGGACAGACAAATTACGTTGCCACAAAAGCCGGAATTATTGGAATGACAAAAGTTTGGGCTCGCGAGTTTGGCAGAAAAGGAATTAACGTAAATGCCGTTGCCCCTGGATTTATTGCAACCGAAATGGTGAAAACCATTCCTGAAAATATTTTAAAATCACTTGAAGAAAAAACTCCGCTCGGCAGACTCGGCTTGCCGGAAGATATTGCCAACGCCTATCTTTTCTTATCAAGTGAAGAAGCAAATTTTATAAACGGAATTACGTTAAGTGTAGATGGCGGTTTAATCGTCTAATTTAACCTGGAAAAAATTATGAGAAATTCCGTAATTGTCGGTTCAGGGTCTTATACTCCGGAAAGAATAATTCCGAATTCTTTTTTTGATGATCTATTAGGTGAAGATGTTGATACATGGCTAAGAGAGAATTTGACAATACGCGAAAGAAGATGGTGTGCAGAAAACCAATCAACGGCTGATCTTGCGGTTAACGCGGCGTTGAAAGCGTTGGAGTCTGCAAAAATTTCTGCTGAAGAACTCGATCTTTTGATAGTTGCGACCGATACACCGGAATATATTTCTCCTTCGACTGCCTCTGTTGTTCAGTACAGAATCGGAGCAAAAAACGCAGGAACGTTTGATATTAATACTGCGTGTGCCGGCTTTGTAACTGCGTTGGATACGGCCGGAAAGTTTATTCAAGCTGATGAAAAATATAATTACATTTTGGTCATCGGCGCTTATGCGATGAGTAAATATTTGGACTTAACAGACAAAAAAACTGTAACGCTTTTTGCTGATGGAGCCGGTGCAGTAGTTTTAAAATCAGAAATTAATTCCGAAAAGGGATTCTTGACGGGATCACTTTTTACCGATGGACAGTATAGCGATTGGATGGGAATTTATGCCGGTGGAACGCATATGCCGGTAACACATAAAGTTGTTGAGAATAAGGATCATTTATTAAAATTTGTAAAAAAATTTCCAAAGGAAATTAATCCCACAATCTGGACAAGAATGATAAAAGAATC
>JAVHOS010000307.1:7022-8389 GCA_036170205.1 Ignavibacteriaceae bacterium
CGAAACAAAATTTTCCATACCAAAGTACGCTTGGTATGCTTTGACTCTTTTAACTTTAATTTATGTAATGAATTTCGTTGACCGTGTTTTGATCTACATTTTATTTACGCCGATAAAAAAAGAATTACAGTTTAGCGATTTGGAACTTGCGTTGCTTGGGGCAACATCTTTTGTAATTTTTTATACTGCACTCGGAATTCCATTTGGAAGAATGGCTGATAAAATCTCACGAAAAAAATTAATTGCTTTTGGATTAACTGTATGGAGTATTTTTTCCGGCTTAACCGGTTTTGCAACAGGTTTTTGGACAATTTTTATTTGTAGAATGATGGTTGGAATTGGCGAAGCTTCATTGGGTCCGGCGGCTTTATCATTGCTCAGCGACTACTTCCCTTCAAAAATGAGAGCAACAGTACAAGCAATATTTTCTTCCGGAATTGCAATTGGAACCGGCATTGCTTTTTTCTTTGGCGGATGGATCAGCGATGCGCTTAGCTGGCGATACGCGTTTTACTTTTTAGGATTTCCGGGTTTAATCTTTGTCATTCTAATTTTGTTTTTAAAAGAACCTCAAAGAGGAATAAGCGACGCACCGAAAGAACATCTGAAAAAAAACTGGAAGCTTTTATTTCAAAATATTCCACTCAGATATATTCTTGTCGGATATGCATTTTTTGCAGTTTCTGCCAACAGCGTTTCAATTTGGATTCCGACATTTTTAGTAAGAACTCAGAAAATGGCAATTTCTGAAATCGGTCTGTTGATCGGCATCGGAACGTTAATCGGCGGGCTTCCGGGAACAATTCTTGGCGGATGGTTCGCTGATAAATTCAAAGCAAAACGAATCGGCGGTAGGTTACGATTTACAAGTCTGATCGCATTTTCGTGTATTCCCGTTTGGCTTATCTTATTAAATACTTCAATCATTTCTTTACAGATAATTTGTATTACGATTCTTCTTGCGCTAACGCTATCGTGGCTTGGACCCGCTGCGGCTGATGTAAATGATATTGCCGGTCCATATCTGCGCGGCTTGGCTGTCGGTTTATATTTCTTTACCGTTAATGTAATCGGATATGGAATCGCTCCACCAATTTTCGGAAAAATAAATGATGTTCTGAAAGTTTCAGCTAATCCCGAAATAATGAGAGTAACATTACTGCTGGCTCCGCTTGCCGCACTTACAGCCGGAATAATACTCTACAAAGCAAGCAAAAGTTTGGAGCAAAAAATATGATGCAAACGGATTGGCTTGCTAAATGGGCTTACTATACGCCGAACAAATTATTTCTTCGTGAATATAACAGAAATTTGGAATGGACCTTCCTTCAGTTTAACGAGCGCACTAATGCGTTGGCGAATTATCT
>JAVHOS010000308.1:0-8379 GCA_036170205.1 Ignavibacteriaceae bacterium
ATTCTCCACGAATTCTCTCACCAATATTTTTATGGTTTATTGGCAAACAATGAAACAAGTGAAGCCTGGCTTGATGAAGGTTTTGCCGAATATGTCTCTCAAAAAATATTGCAAAAAAAATATGGACAAAGATTTGCTTCGTTCAAACTCTTCGGCTATTTACCGGTAACCGGAATGGAACTGCTTGCGATCGAACGCATTCCCTTTATTTATACGCTTACACAAATCCCAAAACCGTTTGAAGCCGATCTGATGGCGGAGTATTATTCGTATGCAACATTTGGAACGTTGAGCGATACGAGTTTCCGCTTGTTGAATAAAAGAGTTTATCAATCCGTCTCGTACGCAAAGGGAGCGTTATTTCTTTTTACGTTGGAAAAATATCTTGGCGAACAGAAACTTCTTTTTGTTTTACGGCAATACTTTAGTCAGTACAAATTTAAACACCCAAAAGCGGAAGACTTTTTTTCGGTTTTGAGAAAATACAGTCATCAAGATGTTGAGTGGTTGATAACCGGTTTTTATGAAAAGTCGTACACTTGCGATTACAAGATACTTGGTATTGATGTCTCTCACGAGCGCCGGCAAGTTGAAGTAACGATTGTACGGGACGGAGAAGCGGCAGTTCCGCTTGAAATTGATCTCTACACCGACAAGGATACCATAAAAACTTTTTGGAATGGTAAAGAAAAAATTAAACGGATCACTTTTAACACAAGCAATACTGTAATAGCTGCCGAGATTGATCCTCAGCGAAAAAATTTATTTGATCTCAATTTTGCGAACAACTCATACACGGTCGAAACCCGGTACAGCGGAGCAATGTACATTTCCGTCCGATGGTTTTTCTGGATTCAAAATTTGCTGATGATCTTCGGAGGTTTGTCTTGAACCTTTCGATAAAAGAAATACTTGTGAACGGTTCGCGGATGGTTTTTGCACACCGGAAATTTGTTCTCCTTTTCTGGATCACGAATATTGTTTTTGCTTTTGCTCTCTCACTTCCTTTATTTTCAGTACTGCAGCAAGGATTGGCGCATTCGCTCATCAACAATAATTTGAGTATGGGATTTGATTATCTCTGGTATGTTCAGTTCCGCCATATTTATCAAAACTCATTAGACGCAATTCCAATTTTACTTTATACAATTGCCGGAGTTTATGTCCTGCTTCAACTTTTCTATCTTGGAGGATTATTTGCTGTTTACACAAATTCAAAAAAAAATCATATGGTTGATTTCTTTTACGGAAGCGTAAAATATTTTATCAGATTTCTGAAGATCGCAATTTTTGTTGGAGCGCTTTACTTTGTCGCCATCAGTATTAATGTTTTGATTGATTACGGGATAAAACAAATTTTTTTAGAAAAAGAAAATGCCGCAGTTGAATTTGCAGTGCAGATATTCCGCTATCTTTTCTTCCTTCTTCTTATCAGTATCATCAACATCATTTCAGATTATACAAAGGCGGCTATCGTTGTTGTCGATTCGACCAAACTATTCCGCTCGCTTTATAAATCTTTCCAATTCATTAAGAAGAATTTTGTTAAAGTGATGACGGTTTACTTTATTATGCTGATTTTTGTGGCAATTGGTGCGGCAATTTATAATCTTGTTGACAGTTTACTCCCCAAAAAGCCGGTTTACTTTCTTCTTCTTACCTTTCTAATTCAGCAGTTGTTAATTATATTTCGGGTGCTCATCAGGATGTACTTTTATTCCACGGAGTTATTAATTTTTACCGACGGCGAAGCCGAAACTGTTTCGCCCGCATTTGAAGAAATTAGTTAAGGAAGACAGTTATGGCAATTTTGCCGATTACTCTTTACGGAGATAAAATATTAAAGAAGAAAGCTATTCGCGTTTCAAAAGTTGACGCGAAGATAATTACTTTGATAAACGATATGTTTGATACGATGCATAATGCCGATGGTATGGGATTGGCGGCAAACCAGGTCGGGAGTCATAAATCTATTTTCATTCTTGATATTTCTGCAGTAAAAGGATTTGAAAAAAGTAAACCGATGGTGTTCATAAATCCCAAAATAGTTGAGTATTCCGAAGAGACTACGATAATAGATGAAGGTTGTTTGAGTCTTCCCGGCATTCGTGCTAAAGTTGAGCGACCCGTTGGTATAAAACTTCTTTATCAAGACATCGACCTGAATGATCATGTTCTTGAAGATGACGATCTGCTGGCTCGCGTAATTCAACACGAGTATGATCATCTTCAGGCAACATTTTTTACAGACCGGCTTGATGATGAAGGGAAAAAGATGGTGAAAAAACCTCTTCAAAGAATTGCTTCGAGAAAAGTTGAAATTGAATACCCGGTTACTGATAAAGGAACGATGTAACTTTTTATGAAAATAGTTTTTTTCGGCACTCCAGATTTTGCAATTCCATCTCTGCAAATTATCCTCGATCATGGACACGAAGTTGCTGCCGTGGTTACTGCGCCGGATAAACCTCGCGGACGCGGGAAGCAAGTAACTTTTACTCCAATAAAAGAATTTGCTCTTGCGCATTCCATAAAAGTTCTCCAACCGGAAGAATTGAGAGATGAAAACTTTGTTAAGCAAGTAAGAGAATTAAACGCCGATCTCTTTGTGGTGGTGGCTTTCAGGATTCTGCCGAAAGAAATCTTTACGATGCCGAACTATGGATCATTCAATTTACACGGTTCGCTTTTGCCGAAGTTTCGCGGCGCGGCACCGATACAATGGGCATTACTAAATGGTGAAAAAACAACCGGTGTAACAACCTTTGCTCTTGCAGAAAAAGTTGATACCGGAAATGTTTATTTGAAAAAAGAAATCCCGATTGAAGATGAAGATGATTTCGGTTCGCTTCACGATAAATTAAGTTTACTCGGAAGTGAAGCAGTTGCTGAAACAATTAAAATGATTGGCTCACAAAAGTTCAAGCTGCTTCCGCAGGATAATTCGCTTGCTTCTCCCGCCCCCAAAATAACAAAAGAGCTTTGTGCGATCGATTGGAAAAAAGATGCGGGAGAAATACATAATTTAGTGCGCGGACTTTCGCCTTTCCCAGCCGCGTTTTTCGTCCATCAGCAAAAAATATATAAAGTTTATAAAACGAAAGTTGTTGAACGAAATCTTGCGCTTGGAGTAATTCAAGAAACTCCAGCAGAGTTGATCTTTGGATGTGGAAAGAATTCGTTAAGCATTTTGGAAATCCAGCAGGAAGGGAAAAAACGTTTGAAGATCGATGAGTTTTTGAGGGGACACCGGTTTAATTAGGAATTAGGAATTACGAATTAGGAATTGTAAATGAGTTTTTTGTGTTATAATGTTAAAAAGAGGATGCAATGGATTATAAGAATAATATTTTAGAGGCAATCGGTAATACACCGATGATTAAGTTGAATAAAGTTAACAAAGGTTTGAAACCGTTGATCTTGGCTAAACTTGAATCGGCTAATCCCGGTGGAAGCGTTAAAGACCGCATTGGCGTTGCCATGCTTGATGATGCTGTTCAACGCGGTGTAATAAAACCGGGAGGAACAGTGGTTGAAGCAACAAGTGGAAATACCGGGATCGGTTTGGCTTTGGCGGCTGCTATACGTGGATTTCAATCCGTTTTTGTCGTTACCGATAAAGTTAGTCATGAAAAAATTAATTACTTGAAAGCTCTTGGCGCGCAGGTAATTGTTTGTCCGAACGCAGTGAAGCACGACAGTCCCGACTATTATGTAAACGTTGCGCGCAAAATTGCGGCGGAAACTCCGAACGCTACATTTATGTATCAATACGCCAACCCAGCAAATCCTAAAGCTCATTATGAAACAACCGGTCCGGAAATATGGAAACAAACAGACGGCAAGATCACTCACTTTGTCGCTGGGCTTGGCACCGGCGGAACGATAACCGGCGTTGGAAGATATTTAAAAGAAAAAAATCCGAATATAAAAATTATCGGCGCCGATCCGATTGGTTCAATTTTAAAAGAATTTAAAAAAGACGGCAAACTTCGCGAAGGCGTTCCTTATTTTGTTGAAGGAATAGGACAGGATTGCATTCCGGAAAACATTGATTTCTCCATTGTTGATGAAATTATAAATGTTTCAGATTTTGATTCGTTCTCTGTTTCGCGCTCTTTAACAAAAGAGGAAGGCATCTTCTGCGGCGGCAGCACGGGAACAATTGCAAAAGCTGCCTTGGAAATTGCAAAAGATTTACCTGAGGATGCAGTTATTGTTTTTATCGTTTGCGATACCGGCGAAAGATATTTAAGCAAGATGCACAGCGAAGAATGGTTAAAAGAAAAGCGATTGCTGAATCGAGAAATGAAAACGTTGAGAGATTTATCTAACGCAAAGAAAAATGGATCGGTAAAAATTTTGATTTTCTTACAGCCGAAAGACAAAGTGCGTCATGCAATTGAAGTACTTAATGCAAATGGTTTTTCACAAATTCCAGTAATTGAAAATGGACAATCGGTCGGCAGTATCCGTGAAGCAAAAGTTATGGCAAGTCTAGTTGATAACCATGCGCTGCTTGACGCAACGGTTGAGGAGGTAATGGGTTCTTCCTTTCCTTCGCTTGATGAAAAAACCGATCTGCAAATCGTGAAAAAACAATTGGCGGAATCACCCGCAGTTTTAGTTCTGGAATTTGGAAGGATCATTGACATTGTTACGCGTTACGATATTATCGAATACGCTTCATCATTATAAATTTTGAAAGGATCAACATGGGATTTTCAACTGATGCAATACATGCTGGACAAAAAGCTGATTTAGAAACCGGTGCAGTAATTACTCCGGTTTACTTAACATCAACCTATCATCAACCGGAACTTGGAGTACACAAAGGGTATGAGTACGGACGCACTCACAATTTAACCCGCGCTGCGCTTGAAGCGAACATCGCAACGCTTGAAAAAGGAAGACACGGAATTGCTTTTGCTTCAGGTTTGGCTGCTATTCATTCGTTGATGTCGCTCCTTAAAAGCGGCGATCACGTTATCGTCACCGATAATGTTTACGGCGGAACATACCGCTTGTTTGAATTGATCATGACCGATTTTGGAATTTCTTTTTCTTGGGTTGATACTTCGGATGTGAAAAATATTCTTGCAGAAATCAAACCGAACACAAAAATGGTTTATGTTGAAACGCCAACAAATCCGATGTTAACATTAACTGATTTAAAAGCGGTCGCAAATCTTTGTAAAGAAAAAAATCTTATCAGCGTAGTTGATAATACCTTTATGAGCCCCTATTTTCAACGTCCAATTGAGTTTGGGATTGATATCGTTCTTCACAGTACTACAAAATATTTGAACGGACACAGCGACATCATCGGCGGAATAGTTGTCACCGGTGTTGAAAAAATTCACGAACGATTACGCTACATTCAAAATGCAGCGGGAGCGGTTCCTTCTCCTTTCGATTGCTGGCTCACTCTCCGTTCAACAAAAACGCTCGCAGTTAGAATGGATCGCCATAACGAAAATGCGATGAAGATTGCGGTCTATTTAAAAAAACATCCGAAAGTTAAAAAAGTTTTTTATCCCGGTTTGACGGAACATCCGCAGCACGAACTTGCAAAAAAACAAATGTCCGGTTTCGGCGGAATGATCTCCGTTGAATTTGATACTTTTGAAACCGCAAAACAATTTCTGAACAACGCAAAAGTCTTTACGCTTGCAGAAAGTCTCGGCGGAGTTGAAAGTCTTTTATGCCATCCGGTCTCGATGACGCACGCATCGGTTCCAAAAGAGAAACGTGAGAAATTCGGATTAACCGAAAAGCTTGTTCGCTTCTCAGTTGGGATTGAAGATGTTGACGATTTGATCGCAGATATTGAACAGGCGATTAAATAATTCAAATGTTCATCTACGAAGATTATAATCTCCAAAATAAAAATTCCTTCGGGCTGAATGTTTCGGCAAAATATTTTTGTACGGTTTCTTCAAAAGATGAATTAATCAATCTTATTCAGCAAGTGAAGAACGAGAAAATTTTACTCCTTGGCGGCGGAAGTAATATTCTTTTTACAAAAAATTATGATGGCTGTGTTATCCAGTATAACCGGCAGGGGATTACTACATTAGACGAAGATAAAGATACTGTTCTGCTGGAAGTTTTTGCCGGAGAAGTGTGGGATGATTTTGTCGCCTACTGCGTTGAGAATAATTATTACGGAATAGAGAATATGTCACTAATTCCGGGAACCGTTGGAGCCGCGCCAATTCAGAATATTGGCGCTTACGGACAGGAATTGAAGGATACTTTCTTTGCGGCGAATGGATTCTATTTAGAAAATTTTGCCGAAAGAACTTTCTTCAAAAGCGGATGCAATTTTGATTACCGCAAAAGCATTTTCAAACAAGAATTAAAAAATAAATTTCTTATCACTTCAGTCGTTTTTAGATTGAAGAAAAGTTACCAATTGAACACTCATTACGGTTCAATTGAGCAAGAATTAAAAAGTAGGAAGAACAATAATCCGACTTTGGCAGACATTCGAAACATCGTGATAAAAATCCGGCGGGAAAAACTCCCCGATCCGAAAGTGCTTGGAAATTGCGGTAGTTTTTTCAAAAATCCCGAAATAGAAAAAGAACTATTTGAAAAGTTGAACGAACGTTTCCCTTCGCTAAAAGGATTTCCCGTTTCGGAAAGCACAATCAAAATTCCCGCCGGCTGGTTAATTGAGCAGTGCGGCTGGAAAGGAAAGAAAGTTGGAAACGTCGGAGTTCACGAGAATCAAGCGCTGGTACTTGTTAATTATGGCGATGCTTCGGGTGAAGAGATTCTTCAACTTGCAAATTCCATTAAAAAAGATGTCTTCAAAACATTTGAAATTCAGTTGGAAGAAGAAGTCAATATCATTTAACAAGACTTTTTTACCCGCCCCATTTTCCGTAAATTTCACCCTCAAATTAGAGAGAAAAAGAGAACCGATTGTTAACGTTCGTTTTAGAAGCGCAAGAAAATAAAGCTAGAGCCGGATATTTTGAAACGGCGCATGGAGTTGTTCAGACTCCTATTTTTATGCCTGTCGGCACTCAAGGCACGGTTAAAGCGGTTAATCAGTTTCAATTAGCCGAAGATATTAAAGCGCAAATTATTTTAGGGAACATGTATCATCTTTACTTGCGCCCCGGAACCGATATTTTAGAGGAAGCCGGGGGTTTACACAAGTTTATGAATTGGCAAAAACCTATTCTTACCGATAGCGGAGGTTTTCAAGTTTTTAGTTTATCGGAACTGCGCAAAGTTAAAAAAGATGGTGTCGAATTCCGCTCGCATCTCGACGGTTCAAAACATTTTTTTACTCCCGAAAAAGTAATCGGGATTGAACGGAGCATCGGTTCCGACATCATGATGGTATTGGATGAGTGCACTCCGTTTCCATGCGATTATGCTTACGCGAAGAAATCAAAAGAATTAACTTCCGCCTGGGCAATTCTAAATAAAGAAGCTTTTGATAAATCAAATCCTCTTTACGGATATGAACAGTTTCTTTTCGGAATTATTCAAGGAAGCGTTTACAAAGATTTGAGGGAAGAATCTGCCGCAGATTTAACAAAATTGGATTTTGACGGTTACGCAATCGGCGGATTAGCTGTTGGCGAACCGACGGAAACTATGTACGAATTAGTTAATTTTACAACCGATTTAATGCCGGAACAGAAACCCCGTTATTTAATGGGAGTCGGAAGACCCGAAAATATTCTTGAAGGAATTGAACGCGGCATTGACATGTTCGATTGCGTAATGCCTACAAGAAACGCGCGCAACTCTTATTTGTTTACGTCAAACGGAATTCTCTCGATGCGGAACAATAAGTTCAAAAATGATTTTTCCCCGGTTGATGAAGCGTGCGATTGTTACACATGCAAAAACTTTACAAGAGCTTATTTGCGGCATTTGTTTATCGCCAAAGAAATTTTAGCTTTGGAATTAGCTTCCGTTCATAATTTACACTTTTATATTAATCTCGTTACCGAAGCAAGAAAAAATATTTTAAACGGAACATTTAAAACCTGGAAGGAAGCGACCCTTCCGAAAATTTCACAACAAAAAACAATAATGGAGAACTAAATGAATTATCTTATAGCTATGGCTCCTCCTCCCGGACAAGACGGCGGTGGAAGCATGGTCAGCACACTTATCATGTTCGGCGCTATTTTCGCGATTTTTTATTTTATGATCATTCGTCCGCAGCAGAAACGTGCTAAAGAAAAAGAAAAACTTATCAGCGGAATTCAAAAAGGTGATAAAGTTGTTACCTTAAGCGGTATTCACGGAACTGTTGATACAGTTGAAGATAAAACCGTGTTATTAAAAGTTTCCGATAACGTTAAAATGAAGTTTGAGAAATCTGCTATCGGCGTTGTTACTCAA
>JAVHOS010000309.1:0-30043 GCA_036170205.1 Ignavibacteriaceae bacterium
TAAGTTTTGTATTTTTACCGCAGAAAAAAGAGAGTAACATGGAAAAGAAACAAAAGTTGATCCTCTGGCTGTCGGCGGCATTGCTCACTGTTCTGCTCGGTTATTTTAAAAGCGTGACTTCGTCCGATTTCCCCGTTACCGGCACTACTGCGGTAAATGGAGAAAAGATAACGTATGTCTTCGATAAAATATTCTCTGGCAAAGGGGATTTTAAAATTTCCCTTAGAACAGATGCTAATTCTTTAAATGGATTTGTTATCTGGCAAAGTAAAATTTCGTCTTTAATAGATACGATTCAATTAAAAAAAGAAAAGGGATTTCTTTCTTGTAACATTCCACTTCAAAAACCGACGACAGATATTTCGTATCGAGTTTTTGTTCAAAGTAAAAGTTCGATCACTCAAATTCCGGCCGGGCAAACGCTGCATACTACATTCCTGGGTTTTGTACCGAGCTCAATCAGCTCCACGCTCATTATTACATTTTTTTTCGGGTTGCTGCTTAGTATTCGCATCGGACTAACTTATTTTGAACCGAGATCAAAATCAAAAACGTTTGCAATTTTTACGCTCATCTCGTTTAGTTTGTATGGACTGTTTTTAGTTCCGGTGAAACGGTTATTTGAACTCGGCGCCGTTAATCAAGCTCCGCCGCAAATGTTTGAAATGTTCTCTCTTTCGGAATTGACTTATGCTTTTATTTGGTTGGTTGTATCGATTGGAATGTTCAATTCAAAAAGTAAAATTTGGAATGCAGCCGGAGCTGTCGCAACTATTGTTGCGTATCTTTTTATTCGCTAAAAATTGTTTGAAGCAAAAGTAAAAGAATTGTCTTGTGATCTGTTGGAGTTGATTTTACGGCAACATCACTTTCGAACAGTGCTCTGCTTATTTCTAACAGTTTAGCATCGCTAAAATATTTTCTCGCCGCGATAAAGTTTTTCAAGTAATAGGGATGTGTACCGACAACTCGTGCGATCATTTGTTCGGGGAGTTTTTGTTCCATCATTTCGGGTAGCTGCATCAACGAAGTAAAATATTTATTCAGCATTGCAAGCAACAGAATTATTCCCTCTCTCTCCAAAAATTGAAAGGCGATTTTTACCGCATCCGCTTTATTCTGAGCGCTTATCGCGTCCTGCAAATTGAAGATCGTATATTCTTTTGTTGAAACAACATTCGCTTCAATCTCTTTAAGAGTAATCTCATTCTGCCCGCCAAGCGACGAAATTATTTTCTCAAGCTGCATCTCAAGCATTCCGCGGTTCTCTCCAACAAGACTTAGAAGAAATTCCGCATCAACTCTGGCGATCTGCTTTTTGTGAAGATCGGTGTACTGCATGATCCAATTTACGAGCGAGACTTCTTTCAACGCTTTGGCTTCAAAAATAAAATCACGCTCGGCAAATATTTTTAAGAATCCTTTTTCAGAAGCTTTGATCGTTCCATTAAATAGTAAAACAAGAATTGAAAATTCGGGCGGGTCTTTCGCGTAGCGTTCAAGCAGGGTTGACTGCTTCTCCTCTTTCATCTTTTCAAACTCTTTTACGAGAATGAATTTCTTTCCGTCACCAAAAGGAAAAGACTGAGCAAAATCTATCACCTCGTTTATTGTAGCAGAACTTCCAAAATAAATCTGTTTGTCAAATTCACTTGAAAGCAAAGGAGTGATCGCTTTCTCAAGAGCTTCGGAAGCTTCGTTAAGACTGAACGAATCCTCCCCCGTAAAAAAATAAACGGGGGAAAATTTCTTCAACTTGCAATGTTTCTGGATCTCAGAAATATCTTGAAAGGATTGTTTAGCCATCGATTGATTACATAGTTAGTAAAAATCTTCCGCAGCGGTTGAGCGGCGGACTGTACAAATTCGGCAGAATAGTAAATGATCAGAAAAATAACCGAATGAGTGAATGAAAATGAATGGATGAATCTTTTCCATTCAGTCATACAGTCATTCAATCCACTATTAGTAAGTCACCTTACGCATAACTTGTAATTGAATTGCCCCGACATTTATGTCGGGGATTAAATCAACAAGATGAACCCGGCTTTAGCCCAATTTTAGCAGTTATTTTGGCTAAAGCCATTTGCTTTTTTTGCTTTTTATCCCACGACCTGAAGGTCGTGGCAATTCAAAATACTATTATGCGTAAGATGAGTCAGTAATTATTCGGTTCTTGCTTTGCCGGTTTAGTTTTTAAAAATTATTTACCGTTTGGTTTCTTTTCGGTCGCTCTTTTTTCAATTGTCACCGTTTCCATAACAACATCGTTAAGCGGTTTATTGAATGGCTGCGAAGTTGCAACTTTGCCGATCGCTTCGACAACTTCCATTCCTTTTAAAACATGACCGAAGATACTGTGTTTGCCGTCCAACCATGGAGTTGGAACAAGTGTAATAAAAAATTGGCTTCCGTTTGTGTTTGGACCCGCGTTTGCCATTGATAACACGCCGGGAGTTTCATGTTTCAATTCCATATTAAATTCATCAGGAAAAGATTTTCGCCAAAAACTTTCTCCGCCACGACCTGTTCCGGTCGGGTCGCCGCCTTGAATCATAAAATTCTCGATCACTCTGTGGAAAATAATTCCGTTGTAGTAACCCTTTTGTGCAAGTCCTACAAAATTTTCTACGGTTTTCGGAACGAGTTCAACGAAAAGTAAAATTTCAATTGTTCCCATATTTGTTTTGATTACGGCAACGGTTACTGAATCTTTTCCGTTCATATATTGTGTCACGATATCACCTTTTTGTTGTGTTGTTGATCCATTCTTGCAGCCCAAAGTTAAAGTCAAAATTATTAAAAGAAATAAGGACTTCATGGTTTCCTCTTATGGTTTTAGAATGTTTAATGAAATTAAAATTAGAATTAAAACACCGAGCGCGATGCGGTAATAAATAAAAACGAACGTTGTATTCTTCCGCAAATATTTCAGCAGAAAATCTATTGCGGCGTAACCGCTTATTCCTGAAACGATAGTTGCGATGATAAGATTAACGATGCCGGATTTATCAATAAATTTTATCTGTTCATAAAGTTCAAGCATACCGCTTGCAAAAACTGAAGGAATGCTTAGCAGAAAAGAAAATCTTGCGGCTGACTCGCGCGTAAATCCCATAAACAAACCGCCGGTTATTGTAGTACCTGATCGCGATGAGCCGGGAATTAATGCCATCGCCTGTGCAATACCAATTATAATTGAATCGAAAACTGAAAGGTCTTTCATTTCTTTTTTGAACTTCGCTTTCTTCTCTGCGTATGCCAAAATGATTGCGAGAAGAATTAAACTGCACGCGATCACCACAAGATTTTTTGTCAGCGTTCCTTCAATTATTTTTTTGAAACCTAATCCGAAAGTAACAATCGGAATTGTTCCGATGATAATGAACCAACCCATTTTTGAGTCGAGTGATTGTGCTGAAAATTTTTGCCGCTGACCTAAATTCTCATTGAAAAAAGCAATTAGGATATTCCAGATATCTTTCCAAAAATAAACAAGTATGGCAACGAGCGTTCCAAGTTGAATTACCGCTATGAATGACGTCCACGCCTGTGGATTTTCTTCAGAGATGAGATTAAACATTCTACCGAAAATTGTTAAATGCCCGGTACTGCTGATCGGTAAAAATTCTGATATCCCTTGAATAAGTCCGAGTATAATTGCTTCAATAATTGACATTAGATTTCCTTATAGATTAACTGCAACGCCGACTTTAATGCCGACTGAAACTGAATTAAGATTAAGTGCTGCGTTGGTTATGTTACTGATTTTTTCTTTTCCATCAGAGTCTGAAAGATTTCCGTTTCTATTATAGCGAAGATCAAGTCCGACGTAAGCGAAAAAATTTCCGCCGAGAGAAGTGATTCCATCAACTTTACCAACAAGTCCAAAGCCGGAGCCCGAATACTTTAATAACGAAGTGGTGTAAGGAGAAGTTTCCGAAGCGAAAATAAATCTTGGACCAATCCCTCCGCCGAATTTAAATTGAAATCCTTTGCCGTTAATGGTGTAATAGCCAAGCAATGACGGCTGCAACAAATTGTAAGAAAAAGAAGAACCGCTTACGATTGTATAAGTGAAAGAATTGTATTCGTAAGAAAGTTCGCATGCAAGCTGATATTGTTCTTCTAATTGGTAACCAACTTCCACGCCTGCTTCAACCGAAGGAGAAAACTGGCTTAACCTGTCGCTTCCTAAAAAATAATTAGTGTTCAGATAATCTTTCAAATCCGGCATGCTCACAACATTCAATCCCATGCTGCCGCGGACTTCCCATTGCGCTTGCAGACTTACAACTGTAATAAAAACCAACAACAAAATTTTTTTCATCTAATTTTTCTCCTCCAAATCGAAAAGTGAAGTTTGTTTTAATGCGGTGTATTTTTTTCTGAAATAAAAGAAGTAAAACAGTGCGGCAATAGAATGAATGATGTAGGAAATTGCATGTGTTAACGTTGCGTAAGCGATGCTCACATCAGGTAAAAAAGAATAAAGAGAAATTAAAACTGATTTTGTGATTGTGTGATATGAACCAATCCCTCCGGGTGTTGGAATCATCACGCCGATTGAACTTATACTCATCACCACC
The DNA here is from genome assembly GCA_036170205.1 of Ignavibacteriaceae bacterium. Classification (GTDB taxonomy): domain Bacteria; phylum Bacteroidota; class Ignavibacteria; order Ignavibacteriales; family Ignavibacteriaceae; genus UBA1563. Next base: position 4,590 of record JAVHOS010000309.1, read on the forward strand.
CAGCCGGAAGTAAAATTAATATTTGCGGAGTTGTGCATATCAAAAATTAAAAATCCAACGTATGAGTTTAAGCCATATGTCACCATAATTAAAACGCTGTAGAAAATGGTAACGGAATAATTTCTCCAACCTGAAAGACTTGCAAAGCCAAAGGTAAGTTTCTCAAATATCGATGCGATCTTTTCCGCGAAAGCTTTTGAAAATTTTCCGGTCAGAAAAAGAATGATTGAATAAAATTTTTCTTTGTAACGAATGCTCAAAATCAAAATTAAAATAACGATTGCGATAATGGCTGAACCGAAATACATCGTTAGTCTAAGCCATGGGAATTGTGCATAAAGATTTCCTCCGTAAAGAAATGCGGAAAGAATAACGGCAATTCCAAAAAAGATAATATCGATAACCCGCTCAACAACAATTGTTCCGAAGATAGAAGAGCGGGAAATATTTTCTAATTGACCCACAGAAACAGCGCGCGAAATTTCTCCAAGCCGCGGCACCACATTGTTCACTCCGTACCCAATAAGAAGCGAACCGAAAAGATGACTAACTTCAACATCTTTTTTAATTGAAGATAAAATTACTTTCCAACGAAGCGCGCGAAGGTAATGACCCAAAAGCGTAAGCAACGCAAAAGCGATTATCCACAATAATGAAGCGGTTGAAATGATTTTAAAAAGACGTGAAGCATCAACTCCCGCAAAAGCAAAATAGAGAAAGACAAGACTCAGCAAAATCGAAACTACATAGCTGAGAAATTCTCTCGGTGTAATCTTTTGTTTTTGTTTAGCGGAGGTCAATAATTTTTGTTCCTTGTGGAATTTGGAAAGAGAATTTTTCTTTATCGAAATATTGATTCCCCCGGAAATTTGAGAAGTGGAAGATTATATTATTACCATCATTTCCCGTAACAACAACTTTTTCTAAAGTGTTCTCTGCCGTTGGATAAACTTTAGCTTGTTTAAAATCGCTTGAAGATGAAGCGGGAATTAACATCAACAGAGTTTTCCCCTCTTCTTTTACTTCTTTCACTTTGCATTGATCGGGATAATCAAAAACAAATTTCTTGGGGGAAAAAAGAGAAGCGTCATCTTCATCGTAACTGCTAATGATTACTTTTTTTTCTTTTTTGTTGTAGTTCCAATTTGTGGTTCCGTCGGAAACGATCATCAAATTTTTAAATTCAAGCCGAAGCATGTTTCCTTTTTTGTAAGATAGTTTTCCGCTCATTACTATTTTCCCATTCATTTCCTGGGAGAAATCAACCGAAAAATCGTGAAGAGAAGAAAATTTATTCTGCATTGCTTTTAGAACGGAGACATCTTTTCCTTGCGGAAAAAATATCGCCATGAGCAATAAGGATAGGAATAATATTTTTTTCATTTAAATATTTCTGAGAATCGTTTCAAGTTGTTCTTCATTTTCAACAATTACTTCACGCGCTTTACTGCCGTCATTCGGACCAACGATGCCGGCTTCTTCAAGCTGATCAACAATGCGAGCGGCTCGTGAGTAACCAAGCTTTAATCTTCTCTGCAGCAGAGAGACGGAACCTTGTTGATGACGGACGACCACTCTTGCCGCATCGTGAAACAGCGGATCAACATCATCCATAAACTTTGCGGCTGCATCTTTTTTCTTATCATACAAAGAAGGCAAATTATACGGTTTTGAATAACCATCCTGTTTTGAAATGTATTCAGTTAGACGCTCAACTTCCTCGGTAGTTATAAAAGCGTTTTGCATACGTATCGGCTTCGGCAATCCCGGAGGAAGAAAAAGCATATCGCCCCGCCCAAGCAATTGTTCTGCGCCGTTCATATCAAGAATCGTTCGTGAATCAATTTTTGATGCAACCTGATACGCCATACGCGCGCTGAAGTTTGCTTTGATAACTCCGGTAATAACGTTTACCGATGGTCTTTGCGTTGCAAGCACGAGATGAATTCCAACCGCCCTTGCCAATTGCGCCAATCGCGCGATCGGTTCTTCAACTTCTTTTCCTGCGGTGATCATTAAGTCAGCAAGTTCATCGATGATGACCACGATGTACGGAAGAAAATAATGCTTCATCGTCTCGGTATCTTTCGGCGCTTTTTTCGGATCGGCGATTTTTATATTATAATCAACAATATTTCTTACACCTGCTTTCGCAAGTTTGTCGTATCTTTTTTCCATTTCGTATTCAACTGATTTTAACAGAAGCACTGCATTTGTGGGAACAGTAACGATGTCTTCATCAAAGTCGGGCGAAACAGCAAGATAATGTTTGCGTAAACAATTGTAAAATGAAAGCTCGATTTTTTTCGGATCGATGATCGCAAGTTTAACTTCCGAAGGATGTTTTGCATAAAGCAGACTTGCGATGATCATGTTGATGCCGACACTTTTGCCGGAACCGGTTGAACCTGCAATTAATAAGTGTGGCATTTTTGCCAAATCTGAAATTAAAACTTCACCTGCAATATCTTCGCCCAAAGCCAACGGAAGTTCTGCTTTTGAATTGGCAAGTTTGCTTAACACAGATTTTGCAACCACGAGCGAAGGTTCAGAGTTTGGTATCTCAACACCGATGGCGCTTTTGCCCGGTATCGGCGCGATGATTCTTATTCCTCTTGCCGCAAGCGCTAATGCAATATCATGCTCAAGGCTAACAATCTTGCTTATCTTAACTCCCGGCGCGGGAACAATTTCATATAGCGTTACTACTGGTCCAGGGGTAACGGAAATATCCTGAATTTCAATATCGAAAAGAGAAAGTTTATCTTTTAAAAGTTCTGCGTTCTTCTTTAATTCTTCTTCCGCAACTTTAAAATTTTGCGGGGGAATTTCGTTCAACAACTCAAGCGAAGGGAAATTGTATTTTATTTTTTCTTCCCATGGGTCTGGTAATGCCGCTTCAATATCACGGTTGGCGAACATTACATCGTCATCGGGTTTGCTTTTTAGTTTTGATTCTCTCGCTTCTCTTTCGTCGCTATTTTTTTCCTTCTTTTCAATTTCAGTTTTTGCAGGAGAAGGTTCATTTTTTCTAATAATGCGGATAGTAGTTTCTTCTTTTTGTTCTTCAGTAAGTTCGGAAGTTGGTTCATCCGCTTTAATTTCACTAACTGGCAGAATCGGCTTTTTCTTCTTTTCTCTTAAATCTTTGATCTTCTCTAAATTGTCTTTTTCTTTGTCGGACGTTTTTGCTTCATTTATTTTTTCCGGAGCAGACTCTTTTGTTCTTGCTAATAGAGAAGCAATCCATATAAATATTTTTTCTATTTTAATATCAAATGCTATGATCAATGTAATGATCATCAGTGAGATTAAAAGGAGCAAACTTCCAACACCGCCGATCAACGTCCCTAATGCTTTTCCTAAAAAATTTCCGAACGCTCCGCTCAACTCGTATGTTTGATAGAAAAGATTATACTCAAGACGAACAACACCGAAGATTGTTGAAAGAAGCAGCGCTGATACGATGAGAAAATTGGAGATGTTAAGTAAAGTTTTTAATTCGATTTTTTTGAAGAAAGAAAATCCCCAGAGCCCGATAACGAAAGGAAAGATCAACGAAAAAATTCCCAGTGTAGTATTGATGCTGAACTCCGCCATGTAAGCGCCGACAATACCGAGCCAGTTTTGCGCGGTGTGGAGTTCACGCTGTAATTCATTGCTGCTGAAGGTTCGAAAGAAATCGTTCATCCGGTAGCTCAATAACGCGCGATCAAAGCGTGAGTAGGAAACGATGCTGAGCAAAAGAAGAAGTGAAAAAATTAACAGAAAGATGCCGAGTATTTTTTTCTTCTTTTCGGCAGATAAAGAAAAGTAGGGAGATTCTTCTTTAACTTCCTTCGTTTTTCCGTTAGTTTTTTTTGCCATTTTTTAGTTGCCGGTTGATGAACCTGAACCTTTTGTTTCAGTTGTTTGCCGTTGAAGCACTTTAACAACGCTTGATGCGAAAACTGGAATATCTTCGGTCACATTTTGTTTAGCGCAATATTTTAGGTCTTCTTCAAAACCATTCTCAATTAAAAATTTCCCATGCTCGGATTCAGCAAACATTTTTTTCAAATTCTTACCGAAGGTTTTTGCAATAGCTGCGGCAGCTAAACCGGAGTCGCTCAATTCAACATCTTCCGTTTGCATTAATATTTCAGCGATCAACTTTCCTGCGAAGACGGTGTCCTCTAAACAAAAGCTGTTATTTTTACCGGCGCACAAAATCTCAAAGGGCTTGTTCAACTCAATTAAATATTTTGCGACTGCGGAAATATTTAGAAACGATGCGATAATCACTTCGTCGGAATATTTTGCTTTTACAATCGCCTTGGTTCCGTTGGTTGTAAAGAAGACGAGAGATTTTCCTCCGATAACGTCATTTGTAAATTCCAACGGTGAATTCCCAAGATTAAAGCCGTCAATCTTTTTGGCGTTCCTTTCTCCGCAGATAAGCGTTTGACCGCCGAACATATTGCTCGAAGCTTTCATGGCAAATTCCACCGAACCAACGGGAACAATTTCTTTTGCGCCGTTCATCAAAGCCGTAATAATTGTTGTGGTTGCCCGGAGAACATCAACAACCACAGTCGTTTTCCCGGAGAAATGAAGTTCATCAACATTAGCGGGAGACAAAACAACATTAATATTCATACTTTTTCAGCCCTCTTATTATTTTGAAATAAACGGAAGTCTGCCAACCTGCGCAGAAATTTCTCTTCCGCGAATCAGCATTTTAACTTCTTTTGTTTCCTTTAATGTATCGGTAGAAAGATATGCAAGCGCTATTCCTTTTTCTAAAATCGGGCTTACGGTGCCGCTTGTAACCGAACCAATTTCCTTGCCGCAAAATACCATAGTATATCCGTGGCGCGGAAAAGCTCTTTCTTCAATTATTAAAGGAGTTAATTTTCTTTTCAATCCGTTTTGCTTTATTCTCAAAAGAGCTTCTTGCCCGATGAAATGAGATTTTGACAAACGGGTTATCCAGCCCAGACCGGCTTCAAGCGGATTTGTGGTTTGGTCGATGTCGTTGCCGTACAAACAATATCCCATTTCCAAACGAAGGGAATCGCGCGCGCCTAAACCAACCGGCTGAATGTCAAATTCTTTTCCGGCTTCGAAAAGTGCGTTCCAAATTTTCGTTGCAACTTGCTCATCACCTTTGAAATAAAGTTCGTAACCAAGTTCTCCGGTATAACCGGTTCGGGAGATTATCATTTCTACATCTAAAAATTTATCTGAAAGGAAATGATAATATTCAAGAGTTAATTCTTTACCGTAGAGTTTTTCAATTATTTTTTTTGAATTTGGACCTTGCACGGCAAGTAAAGAATATTCATCACTCGCATTGATAAGTTCAACCCCGAATGCATTGTTTCTCCGCATCCACGCAAAATCTTTATCGACGTTTGAGGCATTAATTACAAGAAGATATTCTGTTTGAGAAATGCAATAAACAAGAAGATCGTCAACAATCCCGCCGTCTTCATAACACATGGCGGAATATTGCACTCTTCCCGGGAATAATTTCTCTACATCGTTCACGGTAATCTCTTGAACAAAGTCAAAAGCTTTTTCACCGCGAACGAAAACTTCGCCCATATGACTCACGTCAAAAACGCCAACTGATTGTCTAACGGCTTTATGTTCTGCAATGATAGAAGAATATTGTACCGGCATTTCGTAACCGGCAAATTCAACTAATTTTGCATTAAGATTTTTATGGATAGTATAAAAGGTTGTTCGTTTCATAGTTGTATTTATTTTTTACTTTTGAGTTTTCTTCCAATCACTTAAAAACTTTTCTAATCCGTTATCAGTGAGTGGATGGCTGAATAATTTATCGATTACAGAAAAAGGCATGGTGCAAACATCTGCGCCGATCAAAGCAGCTTCAACAAAATGGAGAGGATGACGGATACTTGCAACAAGCACTTCTGTTTCGTAATTGTAGTTTCTGTAAATTTGTACGATCTCTTCGATCAACTGCATGCCGTTATGGCTGATGTCGTCGAGTCTGCCGACAAAAGGACTGATGTACGAAGCTCCGGCTTTTGCTGCCAGTAAAGCTTGCGACGGCGAGAAACAAAGGGTAACGTTCGTTTTAATTCCCTCTTCCGAAAGAGTACGAACGGCTTTTAAACCTTCTTTTATCAAAGGAACTTTTACTACAATATTTTTATGAATTGCCGCAAGTTCACGTCCTTCTTTTAAGATTCCTTCGTAGTCGGTTGAGATAACTTCGGCGCTGACCGGTCCATCAACAATGGCTAAGATTTCATCAAGCATTGCACGAAAATCTTTTCCTTCTTTTGCAACGAGCGATGGGTTTGTAGTCACGCCGTCTAAAAGTCCAAGTGAAGCCGCTTCTCTAATTTCTTTAATGCTCGCGGTATCAATGAATATTTTCATCTAACTCTCCTAGTTTCTGATGTTTAAATTAATAAATCATTTTAAAATGCAACGTGTTTAGTTTGTGATATCAACTTTGCCGTGCTGAGAATAAAATCTGTACTGATGCATGCTCAAAGTGTTTTCTTCCACAATTTTTATTCTTATGAAATATTTCAATTGAAGTTTGAGCAGCATGCTGAACAATCCTTCGTTCAATTTACTGGCGATAGAAGGATGACATTTTAATACAAGCGACCGCTCGGTTGAATTAGCTTTGTGTTTGCCGATCCATTCTTCAATATCATGCAGCACATGCGATTTTTTTGTGAGCAGTCCTGTTCCGGCGCAATAAGCGCATTGTTCAAATGTCATTTGAATAATGTTTTGACGGATTCTCTGCCGTGTTATTTCAACCAAACCAAAATCAGACATTGGTAAAAGCGAAACTTTAGCGCGGTCTCTGCGGAATTCCTTTTTCAATTCGTCATAAATTTTTTTTCTGTTCTTGTCATCTTCCAGATCAATAAAGTCAATAACGATCAAGCCGCCGATATCGCGCAGACGAAGTTGACGCGCGATTTCTCTCGCAGCTTCCAAATCGGTTTTTAGTGAATTTAATTCCTGTTCTTTGTTTGCGGCATATCTTCCGCTGTTCACATCGATTACCACCATCGCTTCTGTGTGTTCGATGATTAAGTAACCGCCGCTTTTCATCGGGACTTTTCTGCCGAAAAGAGTTTTAATCTGTTCTTCAATTTTATAAGCTTCAAAAACCGATTGTTTTGATTTATAAAGTTCAACTTTTTCTGCTAAGCCGGGATGAACTAATTCAACGTAATCTTTTATCTGCTTATAAAGTTTTTTTGAATCGATAATAACTTTGGAAATATCTGCTGTAAATAAATCGCGGATGACACTTGAGGTGGTATTTAAATCTTGATACACAAGCGCAGGCGGCTGTTCTGTTTTAATTGCTTCCTCAATTTTCTCCCATGTTTTTTTGAGGAGCGTTAAATCTTCGAGCAGCGCTTCTTCGGTTTGATTTTTTGCCACAGTGCGGATAATTAATCCGAAGTTTGGAGGAAGAATTCCACGTGCAAGAGTTCTAAGTCTTCTTCTTTCTTTAAAATCAGTAATTCTTTTTGAGATGCCGACTTTGTTATCGAACGGAAGCAGCACACAAAATCTACCGGGAATAGAAACCGATGAAGATACCCGGACACCTTTGTTGTTAACAGGTTCTTTCGTAATCTGAATTACAATTTCCTGTCCTTTTTTTAATTTCGGTATCCCGTTAATTAAGCGTGGATCTTGCTGACCGGATTGCTGCTGCGGGTGGTTTGGTTTTTCTTCAACTTCTTCATCCAAATCAACATCGGAATCATCACCAACCAGTGATTGAAACTCTTTGGTGCGCATTCCGATATCAGAGAAATGAAGAAAAGCATCATGCTTCATTCCGATGTTGATGAAAGCGGCTCTTATGCCGGGGAGAACGCGGGCAACTTTTCCTTTATAAATATCGCCAACCATGCGGCGATTTTCGGGATAATCAACAAAGAAGTCGATTAAGCTCCCATCTTCCGTAATTGCAACTCTTGTTTGCGATGTGGAAGAATTGATAATAATTTCTTTTACCATAATTGTAAAAACCTTTGATTGCATCAACCGATTCTGTAAAAGAACAGTGAATACATTTTAAAAACTTGGTCCCAAATGAATGGATTTCATTTCCTGACAATGAGGAGCTGTTCTCTAAAAAAGAGAAGAAGAAAAATCCTTCAAAAAGACTTTTGACTAAACGGAACACTTGTGTTTCCTTTGAAATTTTATGTTGAACTAACTGCACTAAATTGATTAAAAACTTAAACTTTATTTCCAAAACATGAATGGATGATTGAGTGCATGGATGAATGATCTATTTTTTAACATTCTAATGGTTTTCATTCAATCATTCATCCGTTCAATCATGCACGGGTTTTAACAGGAACTTTATTAGCTGTTTAATCAGCTATCAGAATCTAAGCACTGTTAATTAGTGATTTCCTGTCCGGCTTCATTTAGCAATTCTTTTCTGCTTAAACTAAACTTACCGTTTTCAACCTTCAGCAATTTAACTCTAACTTTATCGCCTTCTTTGTAATAATCGGTTACTTTGTTTACCCGTTTATTATCAATCTGGGAGATATGCAGCAGACCTTCTTTGCCCGGCAATATTTCTACGAAAGCGCCGAAGTCCATAATTTTGGTGATAACGCCTTCATAAATTTCACCAACTTCAGGCGTTGCGGTCATTTGTTTAATATATTCCTTACATTTTTTTGCGCCTTCGGCATTTGGAGAAGCAATGTTCACAATGCCGTCATCATTAATGTTGATGTCAACGCCGAACAATCTTTGCATTCCTTGAATAGTTTTGCCGCCGGGACCGATGATCATTCCGATTTGATCTGTTTCAACTTTAATTGAAATGAGATGAGGCGCATACTTAGAAAGTGATTCACGTGATTTGCCGAGCGCTTTATTCATAATTCCAAGGATGTGCATTCTTCCTTCTTTCGCCTGATTAAGCGCTTTCTCCAAAATCTCGAATGAGATACCTTCAATTTTAATATCCATTTGAAATCCGGTAATTCCATCTACTGTTCCGGCAACTTTAAAATCCATATCGCCGAGATGATCTTCATTCCCTAAAATATCCGTAAGAATTGCAAACTGATCTTCTTCTTTAACCAAACCCATTGCAATCCCGGCAACAGCTTTTTTCATAGGAACGCCGCCGTCCATCATTGCGAGCGAACCGGCGCAAACCGTTGCCATTGAAGAGGAACCGTTCGATTCAAGAATATCGGAAATTATTCTTATTGTGTAAGGAAAATCTCCTTCAGCCGGAGCCATCTTTTTTAGAGAACGTTCTGCAAGATTTCCATGTCCGATTTCGCGTCTTCCAACTCCGGACATTCTACCAACTTCACCAACACAGAACGGAGGAAAATTGTAATGAAGGAGAAAACGTTTTGTGCTTTCTTCACGTAATCCATCAATAATTTGTTCGTCGTTTTTTGTGCCGAGTGTTAGCGTTGTTAAACTTTGAGTTTCACCGCGTGTAAACAATGCCGATCCGTGTGTGCGCGGAAGAACGCCGAGCTCAATGGTTATAGGGCGAACTTGAGTTGTGTTTCTGCCGTCTAAACGTAAGCCATCGGATAAAATACGTTTCCGCATAAGATCTTTTTCGAGATCGTGTAAAACCGATTTGATTTCTTTTTTCTGCTCAGGATATTTTTCTTCAAGTGAAGCGAGAACGGATTCGGATAATTCTTTATTTTTTTCACTGCGTTCTTCTTTTGCAAGAACGGAAGCAACTATCACCGTCAATTTATCTTTTGCAAGTGCGATGACGTCGTCATAGAGTTCTTGTGGAATCTCTTTTTTCTCAACAACTCTTTTTGCAATTGCGCACTCAGCCGCGAAGACTTTTTGTAATTGAACTATTTTTTTTATTTCGTTGTGGGCAAATTGAATTGCTTTCAACATCATTTCTTCGCCAACTTCATTTCCTTCACCTTCAACCATCATAATGGAATCTTCTGTTCCGGCAACGACTAATTCCAGATCGCTTTCATCAACTTGCTGGTGCGTTGGATTAACAACCAGTTCGTTGTGAAATAAACCGACACGCACTTCTGCAATCGGTCCGTTAAAAGGAATGTTGGAAATTGATAACGCTGCCGAGGCTCCGCAAGCGGCTAAAACATCAGCATCATTTTCATTATCAAACGAATAAACAGAGGCAACGACTTGAGTTTCATTCAAAAATTCACTTGGGAAAAGAGGACGGATAGGTCTATCAATTAACCTTGAGGTTAAAATTTCTTTTTCAGTTGGTCTTCCTTCACGTTTAATAAATCCACCGGGAAATTTACCGGCGGCAGAAGTTTTTTCTCTGTATTCAACTTGAAGAGGAAAGAAATCTTGCTCTTCTTTTGCCTGCTCGGATGCAACAGCAGTTACAAGAACCATCGTTTCACCGTAGGTTACCATTACTGCGCCGTTTGCTTGTTTAGCAAACCGACCTGTTTCAATTGTGAATAGCTTTCCGCCGATTTCTACACTTTTTGTAACTACCATAAAACGATCCTACTTTCTAATATTCAATTCTTTAATAATGGTTCTATATCTATCGATGTCTTTCTTAATGAGATAATCAAGCAAACGTCTCCGTTTACCAACCATCATTAATAACCCTCTGCGTGAGTGATGATCTTTTGCGTGTTTGTTAAAATGTTCGGTAAGATCATTGATTCTTTTGGTTAACAGTGCTATCTGCACTTCCGAAGTACCGGAGTCTTTTTCATTTTTTCCGTATTTGGTTACGAGCTCCAATTTTTCTTCTTTGGTCATTTTTTTCTCCTATATGTTTTGTTACGATATAATTCCAGTTACAGTTTGTTGACTTCAAGCTGTCCGGAATTAATTATTTTGTTAAAAGTAAATTTGTTTTTTGTTTATCAATTTCAATCTGTTTTATCAACCCTTCTTTAGAGCTGAATTTTTTTTCATCGCGTATCCGGTCAATAAATTGAACTCGGATGTTCTTTCCATAAATGTCTTCATTAAAATCAAGGATATGCACTTCGCTTAAAACGATTTTGGTATCTTTAAATGTCGGGCGTAATCCGATATTCATTACTCCGTTAAAAATTCTTTCTTCCAAAAAAACTTTTACGGCGTAAACGCCGTTTTTAGGAATTTGTTTAAGTTCATTTTCAAGATGCATGTTTGCCGTAGGAAAACCGAGTTCTCTTCCCCGTTTATCTCCTACTACTACTTTTCCCGCAAATGAATAGTTCCGCCCAAGCATTTGCGCGGCGGTTTTAACTTCTCCTTCGGAAAGAGCATTTCTGATTTTAGAACTGCTCACAACGATTCCGTTTATGGTTACCGCATCAGTTTTTTGAACATCGAACTTATTTGAAGCGCCTAACTCGCGAATCTTCTGTTCGTCGCCGTCTCTTCCTTTGCCAAAACGGTGGTCATAACCGATCACCATTTCCTTTATTCCGATGACGTCGAGAATATATTGCTTAAAAAATTCTTCCGATGTTAATCCCGAAAACTCTTTTGTAAAAGGAATGACTAAAAGGTTATCAATTCCCATTTCCTCCAATATTTCAACTTTTTCTTCAAAAGTTGTAAGTAATTTTAAGTCGGAATTCGGCTGAATTACCATCCTCGGATGCGGTTCAAAAGTAATAACGAAACTTCTGCATCCGTTGTTTTTCGATTTATTTATAAGAACATTAAAAATCTCTTGATGACCTAAATGAACACCGTCAAAGGTTCCAATCGTAATAATCGTATTTTCATTTTTTTCTATAGAAATTAGGTCGTTGTAAACTCTCATGCATCTTCTTTAGCTTTCAGTATAGTGCAAATATACTTTATTTTGGGGTGAAAAGGAAATAAGCATTACGCCTCACTTCCCGCTAACGAATAGGTTGTTTGGCCATATTTTTCTGAAAATTGCTCAACCGTTAATGCATCGGTCACAGAAAAATCACCTATCGCGGTTCTTCTTAAACTCGAAAGGTAAGCGCCGCAGCCAAGCTTTTCTCCAAGATCATGAGCTAAAACTCTGATATATGTTCCTTTAGAGCAAGTGATCTCAAAATCAATTTTCGGAAGATCAATTTTAGTGATTAAAAATTTATAAACCGTAATAGTCCGGGAACTTCGTACAACGGTTTTTCCTTTTCGTGCTAATTCATACAGTTTTTTACCGCCGTAATTTACCGCCGAGTACATCGGAGGAGTTTGTTCTATTTCTCCTTCAAAATATTTTTTTGCGGTGTGAATTTCTTCTTCCGTGATTTGCCCGAATGGTTTGTGATCCGTTACTTCCATTTCGGAATCCATCGAGGCGGTGATTCCGCCGAGCGTGATGGTTCCGGTGTAAGTTTTTTGCAAATCTTGAAATGTAGAAATTTGTTTGGTTTTCTTTCCGGTGCAAACGATAAGCAGTCCGCTGGCTAAAGGATCAAGCGTGCCGGCATGTCCGATCTTTTTTACGCCGATGATTTGCCTTAGTTTGTGAACAACTTTAAAGGAAGACCAGTGTAACGGTTTATCTATTAAAAGAGTTTCCCCGGTAACAAAATCTGTATTGAGGAAATTACTCGTCTGCCGGTTTATCATCTTCGTGGATTTTCTTTAGTAACGTATCAATATGTTCTACATAGTCGGCGGAGTCATCAAGGAAAAATCTCAATTCCGGAACGTAGCGGGTAGTCATCCGGGCGGCAAGTTCGGTTCTAAAAACTCCGTGCATCTCTTTAACTTTGGTCAACGAGCTCTCGCGTTTGTTATTCGGGAAAACGGAGAGATAAATTTTTGCGTTCCGTAAATCGGGAGAAACAACAACCTTTGTAACCGTTACCAAACCAATGGACTGATCCTGGATTTTATGAAGAAAGATAAGACTGATCTCTTCTTTGATCAGTTTTGATATTTTTTCTAATCTAAATGACATATAAACTCAACCTAAAAACCGATTGCGGTTTAGACAAATTTCTGCTTTGTTTCGATCATCTTGTAAGCTTCAATAACATCGCCTGCTTTCAAGTCGTTATAATTTGCAAGACTGATACCGCACTCAAATCCGGCATCAACATCACGAACGTCATCTTTAAAGCGTTTCAGCGTAAGAATATCGCCTTCAAAAATTACAATTCCGTCTCTGATCAATCTGATCTTATTATTTCTCTGAATCTTACCTTCTTGCACACGGCATCCGGCAACGGTTCCGATTTTTGAAATTTTAAATACTTCGCGAATTTCAACCGTAGCGGTAACTTCTTCAGAAATAACTGGTGCCAGTAAACCTTCGAGCGCAAGTTTAACTTCGTTGATAGCATCGTAAATAATGCTGTACAAACGGATATCAACTTTTTGATTTTCCGCTAATTTCCGCGCGTTCAAATTCGGACGAACGTGGAAACCAATTATGATTGCGTTTGAAGCGGCTGCAAGAAGAACGTCTCCTTCTGAAATTGCGCCAACTCCGCGGTGAATAACTTTTACAAGAACTTCTTCACGCGAAAGTTTCATTAATGAATCAGCCAACGCTTCAACCGAACCGTCAACGTCTCCCTTAACAATAATCGGAAGTTCTTTTACGCCGCCGATACTTATCTGCCGGGAAATTTCATCAAGGGTTAAATGATGAACTTGTTTTTGATCTTGTTCTCGTTTTAACTGCTGGCGTTTAATTGAAATTTCTCTTGCAGCGCGTTCGCTTTCAACCGCAATAAAAAGATCGCCTGCTTGAGGCGCCCCTTCCATTCCAATAACTAAAACCGGAGTTGAAGGAGTAGCTTCTTGAACTTTTCGATTTCTTTCATCAAACATCGCTCTTACGCGTCCGTGATAAATGCCTGCAACAAACGGATCGCCGATTTTCAACGTTCCTTTTTGAACCAATACTGTTGCGGTAATTCCGCGTCCTTTATCAAGTTCTGATTCAATGATTACACCGCGTGCGGTACGATTTGGATTAGCTTTCAAATCAAGCATTTCGGATTCGAGGAGAATTTTTTCTAATAATACGTCAACATTCTTTCCGGTTTTTGCGGAAAGTTCAACGCATTGATATTTGCCGCCCCAATCTTCAACCAAGATTTTTCTATCGGCTAATTGCTGTTTTATTTTTTCAGGATTTGCACCCGGTTTATCAATTTTATTGATTGCAATAATCATTGAAACATTTGCGGCTTGCGCATGATTTATCGCTTCAATCGTTTGAGGCATCACTGCATCATCGGCTGAAACTACAAGCACAACAATATCGGTAATTTGAGCGCCGCGGGCGCGCATGGCAGTAAATGCTTCGTGTCCCGGCGTATCAAGGAATGAAATTGTTTTACCTGAACCGACATCAACTTTATACGCACCGATGTGCTGTGTAATTCCACCGGACTCTCCGGCTACAACGTTGGCGCTTCTGATATAATCGAGCAAAGATGTTTTACCGTGATCTACGTGTCCCATGATTGTAACTACCGGAGAACGGAAAAGTAAAGTTTCTTCTTTGTCGGGAGTATCTTCTAATATTTCGGAAGTAAATTCTTTTGCAATTTCAACTTCAAAACCGAATTCATCTGCTACAAGCGTGATGTTGTCAATTTCTAAACGTTGATTTATTGAAACCATCAATCCAAGAGAGATACATTTAGAGATAACATCTCCAACCGGAACGCCCATTAAATTGGCAAGTTCGCTCACGGCAATAAATTCAGTTACTTTGATCTTATTTTTATCAAGCTCGATCGATTCTTGTTTTTTAATTTCTAATTCTTCGCGTTCTCTTTTCTTTTTCTTCCGGCTCAAAGCTCTGCCCGAAACAACCGCATCATCCATACTGAGTAAAGTTTTACGGATTGTATCTTTCACTTCCTTATCATCGATCTCAAACTTTTTAACTTTTTTAACTTTCTTTGCAACGATGTTTTCTTCGGGAGCTGCTTCGCCTTTTTTCTTCGGCTTCGGTTTCTTTTTCTTTTTCTTAATTGTGGTTTGTTCAGTATCTTTTTTCTGAGCTTCTTGTTGTCCGGTTGAAATTTCTCTTCCCGTTTTCAAATCCATTTTACCAAGAACAGTCAATCCTCTTCTTTTAGCGGGCTCTTCTGCCGCTGTTTCAGGCTTCGCTGCAACCGGTGGAATAACTTCGGGGATTTTTTCAACTTCGGGCGCTTTGGGCGCTTCAGCTTTCACCAAGGGTTCGTGAATCTCTTCAGCGTGTTTTTCTTTTATTTTCGGTTTAGCCGGAGTTTCAATTTCAGCAGGTTTTTGTTCTACAACATGATGCGGTTCTTTTTCCGGTTCAGGTTGATGCAGTTCTTCGGGATGCTTCGGAGCCGGCTCTTCATCAATCTTTACTTCTTTTTCTTTATTAGATTTATCACTCATCTTTTTAGAAAACTCGGCAAGTTTTTTATGATGCTTTTCGGCTTTTTCTAAATCTTTTTTAAAGTGATTCTGGATATCCGCCATCATCTCGTCGGTAACAAGCGTCATGTGCGTTTTTACGACATATCCTTTTTTCTTTAAGAATTCAACAATAGAATCAGCAGCAAGATTGTATTCAGCGGCTAACTTGTAGATCCGGATTTTTTTACTTTTATCATCTTCCATGGAACGAATAACCTGTCTTTATCTACTCTTCTTCAAATTGTGATTTAATGATCTCGATAATCTCTTTAGCTTTTTCTTCGCTGATCTCAGGAATATCTTTCAACTTCTCTTCACCGGCTTGAAGCACTTCTACGGCAGTATCGAAGCGGTTGTTTATCAATATTTGATAAACTTCTTCGCTTAGCTCTTCACGAAGATCGATCAATTCAATATCATCTTCATATTCTTCAAGCGGTTTTTCTTCGCGGATCAAATCAATTTGATAGCCGGTCAACTTCATTGCAAGACGAATATTCACTCCGTTCCTTCCAACGATAAGAGAAGCTTGGTCGCTATCTGCATAAACGGTAACTCTGTTTTCGTGCTGATTGATCTCAACTTTTTTAAGTTTGCCGGGAGCCAATGCGCGGGTGATCTGAGTTTCAGGGTCTTCGGAGTAATTTATTACGTCTATGTTCTCGTTGTGCAATTCTCTTACGATAGCATGAATACGAACGCCTTTCATTCCAACGCAAGCGCCTACGGCATCGATGCGTTTGTCTTGAGATTCAACAAAAACTTTTGCGCGTTCGCCGGGTTCGCGGGCAATTCCTTTTATATCGATGATGCCGTCATAGATTTCCGGAATTTCAATTTCAAATAATCTGCGGAGGAATAAATTGTCCGAGCGGGAAATAATTATCTGCGGTCCGCTGGTTGTTTTCTTAACTTCTTTTACAATTGCGCGAACGGTTTCTCCTTTGCGATAACGTTCAAACGGAATTTGCTCGCTGCGCGGCATTAACAATTCGTTCTTGTTATGATTAACTAAAATGTCGGTTTTTCTAAGTTGGTAAATATCGCCGATAACGATCTCGCCGAGAAGTTCTTTGTACTCGTTATAAATGATATCTTTTTCTAATTCGCGAATGCGCTGGTTAAGGCTTTGTTTAGCAAAATTTATTAATCTTCTTCCGAAGGTTTCGAGTTTAAGGCGCTCAACGTAATCTTCACCGATATCCAACTCGTCTTCATTTCCGCCTTGATTTACCTCGTCCAAACTGATCTGATGTACTGGGTCTTCAACCGCTTCAACAACTTCTCGAATTAAATAAATTTCGATATCGCCTCTGTCCATATTGGTAACAATATCATAGTTAACTTCTTCACCATATTTCTTTTTTACTAGAAGTCCGAAAATTTCAGAAATGATGCCGATAAGAATATCTTTATCAATTCCTTTTTCCCTTACCATTTGTGCGAACGATTCAACTATCACTGCATTCATTTTATGCTATCTCCGTCATGAAAAACTAATAATTACTTTTGCTTTTTTAATTGTATTGTAGGGAACGGTTACTTCTTCTTTTTGAATAAGAAAAACCAGGTTTTCGCCATCAATGCTAAGAAGTTTGCCCGTAACCTTATTATTTGTTCCCTCGGTTGCTGCAAGTTGTAGATCAAAATTCCGGTTGATATGTTTACTAAATTGCTGGAGAAATTTTAATGGTCTATCTGCTCCTGGAGACGAAACCTCAAGCCGGTAGGCTGAATCAAAAAGATTTTCGGCTTCAATCTGTTCATTTATTTCCCTGCTGATCTTAGCGCAGTCTTCAACCGAAACGCTTTTTTCGCCGTCAATATAAACTTCAATTACCGTAGAATTATTAAACCCGCGGAAAAGAAAATCGATCAATAACAGACCGTTACGGTCTATTATCTCTTTGGTAATGTTTACTATTTTTTTTTCTAATAACTGCATACAAACAAAAATCGCCCGATACGGGCGAAAAATTACTTGGCAAAGTTACCATATATTTTATGAATTAGCAAGGAATTAAAAATTTTGCACAAATTGAGCGGGGGTATTTTCCCGGACACATGGGGAGACACGGATGAATATTTTTAATCACTAACTCACCTTACGCATGAAATTCTTACTCAGGCTCGTGATCGTAAACTTGCCCGGTTTTAAATCCGATTAAGAGCACGATTACGGTTAAGATCAATACACTTTGCGTAACATGACTTACTAAAATCATGAAATACCGTTATTTGATCAAAACTCCTTTACTTCATTAAGTTTAGCGATCAACTCTGCTCTGCTCTTAACTTTATGCTTTTTATAAAGTTTTGTTAAGAGTTTTTCAACATATTTATCAGAGATTTTTAATTCGACGGCAATTTCTTTATTCGAGGCTCCTTTGCTTAACTTTTCAACCACCAGATGGGAAATGTCTGCACACTGTTCGTCTTCAACTAAAAGGAGTGAAGTAACATATTTTCTCGTTTGGTGCTGTTTTAAACCGGTAACTTCATCAAGCTTTTCTAAAATATCTTCCGGTTTTTCTCTTGATTTAAATAAGTAGGAATCAACAAAAGGATTTAATGCATCAAGAAGATATTTGTCTTCCTGGCTGGTAAGAACAATTATTTTCACGGAAGAATCGTGTCTTCGAATTTCTTTTATTGCTTCTCCTCCGGTAAGAATAGGCATCTTCAAGTCGGCTATTATAATATCGGGAGAAAGCTGCTTCCATAGTTTCAGCAGTTCAAGTCCGTTGGCGGCTTCACCAACAACCTGATAGACTTCAGCCCGCTCTCTCTCAATATCTCTTTTAAGATAAAAGCGGTGAAGCTGTTCATCTTCAGCTATGAGAATTTTTCTCTTCATCTTCCAGTTCTCGCTGCAAAAGTAGGGTGTTTATTTGATTTTTTAAATCATGAATCTCATCGCGCCGTTTGCGGTCCCGGATGATGAAATAAAACAGAAGCATTATTAACACGGAAATGATCATAATGGCAAGCACGATAAAAGTTAAATCGGGGACAGGATTTGCCTGAGCTTGTAATAACATATCATTGATCCTAAAAAACTAAAAATTTACCGCCACTATTATAACACTTGCGCCCTGTTAATAAAAGTTATTTAAGAGCTTCGGCTAACATTTTTCTCTGTCTGTAATACAACACCATTGAGCAAGTAAAAAAGGAATTCATACAAATAATTGAAGAAAGACCAATATAAAATGGAAGTATAACGCCGAGGTAGTTGTAAAGTAAGAAAGTTAGGCTTACGATGCTGGAATACACTATAATTCCCGCTACAATATAAAAACGGTCGTCACTGTAAAAAGGAATAAAATTTTTTGTAGTAATTTCAATAATTAGATGAGCAGAAAACAAAAACAAAAACCAATTTTGTAAACTTGCGCTGAAGATGGCAATTCGAGAATATGGAGTAATGAAAAAATTATCTGTTAGAACATAAATTCCAATAAGAGCGCCTGAAATCAGCCAATATTTATTAAATCGGTTTACCCATCTGTAAAGGATAAAAAAGAAGATGAAAAACTCTGCTGCGTAATAAATGTGGGACATGCCGATATTATTAACTTTAAACAAAACTGTAGTTTGAGATAATATTTCAGAAATAGTGGCAAAGGCAATGAAAAACACAAATATATTTTTCTCTTTTTCGATTTCTATTTTTCTTATTAGAAATGGGAAAAGAGTTAAAAAAAGTATTGCATGTGAGGTAAAACTTAAATATGCCATATTGTCTTTATCAATCTAATTGCAGAACGGTGGACAAAACATTCCAAACTCGAGAATAAATTCTCCATTTTTTAGATCAACAACATCGCTACGAATTTCAACAACTGTAATTTGATCTTTCCCGAGAGTTAGTAACTCGTTAGCTTTTGTAACCGTATAAACATGGAAAACAAGATCCGGAGATGGAGGCTGGGTATTTGTAGAGAGAATATTTCTGCCGGTACCGGCAACATAAAGTTCACCATTTTCTTCAGCAAACATTATCACCCGTCCCGCCGTTTGGCAGTAACCAAGCAAATCATTCGTGTTTAACTGATAAGAAGTGACAACTTGACCAAAAAGATTTGCCGCTTCTGCTACGTAAACTATTTTTCCATACTCATTTGTGTTTTGAGCCATTTCAAACTCCAAATTTGTGTAAACGCAAAATAGTAAAGAATTTGGGATAAAAATAGACTTTTTAATTTTTCATCTCCTCCTTTTCTGGCAAGTAGTAGGGATTTCCCTACTACCCGGTAGGGATTTCCCTACTCATTTGTAGGGATTTCCCTACTCATTTGTAGGGATTTCCCTACTCATTTGTAGGGATTTCCCTACTGTTTTTGGTCAATTTATTTTGTTTATTTGGGCGGACAAAAAATAAATGTCCACTTGCAAGAGTGGGCGTGGGAGATGAAAACATGCAAGTCTGTAGATGGGTTCAAAATGATCGGCTTAATTTGATCCTAAATTAAGCCGGTTTTTTTTTAAGCTGACGTAGTTTGTAAATCTTGTCAAATAAATTTCCTTCATCAATTAAAATACGGCATCCGTCCTATTTCCGTTTAAAGAAGTTACCTCTATCTTTACTACCGTAGTAGATTAATTGTTTTGATGTACTAAACTGTCTGCGGCGTAGAAAGTCTTGCACACGGGGTTATTTCACTTCTTAAACAATAAACAAATTTACTTCAACAAAAAAGTTCGCAAATAAATATCATAACGGAGAATAAATGAGAAAATCTATTTTTATAACAGCAGTTAGTTTATTATTCCTTACAATAACAAACGCTCAGTGGATTCAAACCAACGGTCCTGTAGGAAGCGTTACTTCAATGGCTTTTGACGGAGGAAATCTTTACACATGTTCATCAGATAATTTTATAAACACAACATCGGATTCCGGCATTGCGTGGCGTTCACTCAATAGTTCAGTAGCTCAAACCGGAACGGTAGTTGGAAATATCGGCTCAAGAGTTTTGATGTACAGCACCGGGAAAATTTATTATTCCGATAACAACGGTTTAACCTGGAACACGGGCGTAAGTAAAATCAATCAATATGAATATTATCAATTTTATGCTGATGCCGATACGGTTTATTTTGTAGGGCGTGGAGCTACATACAAATCAACCAACAGAGGCATTGATTGGAAAGTTTATCTTGAAAGCATGACGCTGTTAATGCGTTCGATAGTAACAAATAACAAAACTATTTTTATGGGTTATGCGGAAAAGGGACTCGGCGCCTCAATGGACGGCGGACTTACGTGGACGAAAGCAGATAGCGGGATCGTATGGCAATCGGCATACTTCAAACCGATTAATTCGTTATGCACAATCGGAACAACTACCTTTTGTTTAGCCGGTGATGGAGGTGGAAAAATTTATAAACTTGCCGCTCAAAGTCCAGTTTGGCAACCGGTGAACAACACTCCCTCATCTTCAAGTTTGTTGATCACCCTCGCTTCAAATGGAAAAACGTTGTTTGTTTCCACTGATAATGGAGTATTCCGTTCAACAGATGAAGGAGCAAATTGGAAGCAATTATCTTTTACCGCACCATTACCGCAATTTATCAGCTTTGCCTTTGATGGAGAAAAAGTTTATGCGGGAGCCCTTTCGGATAATGTTTTCGGACACTTTGGCGGAGTTTATTATTCAAACGATCTTGGTGATACCTGGAAAATAATTAGTCGGGATGTAACGATGTCGGTAGTAGCCGGCATTACTTCTTTGAACGGAAATCTGTATGCCGCCGGTTCTAACAAATCATCACTTTCTAATTTTGTAAAATCAACAGACAAAGGAAAAAGCTGGACTAAAGGTACAAAACCGGCAATTGATATGATCACTGGAATATTTGAAAGCAATGGAGATCTCTTTTGCTACGGGACAAACTCAAGCGGAACAATTGGAAAAGGGATTCAGAAAAGTACTGATGAGGGAAAGACCTGGAGCCCAAGCGGGTTACCGATAGGTAATCCATCAATAAGTTATTTGGTTAAAGCCGGCACAAAACTTTTTACGGGTATTGAATATGTAAGTGGACCGATTGTGCCTATGGTTTATGCTTCCACAGATAATGGTGCAAGCTGGACAAAGTCAGCAAACGGAATTCCGAATGGTGTTTCCGGCAGCAATATTGTTGAACTGAATGGCAAATTATTCCTTGGCGCGCAAACCAAGTTTTATGTTTCGGATGATAGCGGTGCAAATTGGACTGTTCAGCAAACCAATCTTGCAGCCAATGTTTACTTTGACGGATTAAGGGTCTGCAATAATGTTCTGTACAATTACGATGCTTATAAGTTTTACCGTTCAAATGATGGTGTAAACTGGACAAACATTACAAGCACATTCAGCGCTGACCCGAACGCCAAGGTCTCTTCTATCGTAATAAAAGATTCAATACTGTTTGCCGGAACAGAATCAGCAGGAGTATTCAAATCAACTGATAATGGAATAAACTGGAAAGCAATTAATGAAGGGATTTGGATTAATTATCCCAACACGAGCAGGCTTTTTGTCGGTGATGATTATTTACTTGCAGGTGGAAGTTCCGGTTTGTGGAGAAGACAGTTAACCGATTTTGGACTTACCGATGTGAAAGAAATTTCTAATGATGTGCCGGAAGCATTTGAGCTTTCGCAGAATTATCCAAATCCGTTTAACCCAAGTACAGTTATAAGTTGGCGGATGACAGTCGGCAGTAACGTGACATTAAAAGTTTACGATGTACTCGGTAAAGAAGTTGCAACGCTTGTAAATAATGAATTAGAAGCCGGAACACACTCGGTAAATTTTGATGCATCACATCTTTCAAGCGGAATTTATTTCTACACGCTAAAGGCGGGGAGTTTTATACAGACTAATAAGATGTTGCTGCTGAAGTAAAGCGTCGTTTTATAAGGTTGAGATCGAGAAAATCTCAACCTTGATTTTTATGTTAATTATTCTTCCACAAAGTCCAAAGACTTATCGAACGTTTCATTCAATTTATAAACTGCATAGAGAGAGATAGCAAATACAAACACTCCAACCCAAATTGCCGATTGAATAACTCCAACATAACCTTTGCCGAAATTAAAAAGCAATGTTATCGGTACCGTAGCGCCGCGGACAAAATTCGGAACAGTGGTAGCAACAGTCGCGCGCATATTTGTGCCGAATTGTTCTGCCGCAATAGTTACAAATACAGCCCAGTAACCGATGGAAAATCCGAGAGCCGTAGCGACGGAATAAAAGAGAAATGCGGAGCCGCCTTGTAGAAAAGTAAAATAAAATGCAATTATCACTACGGAGAGTAAAATATAAATAAGCACGATCTTCTTTCTGCTTTTTAAAAACTGGCTGAAGATTCCGCTGGAAAGATCGCCGAAGATCAACCCGATATAACAGAACATAATCGCTTTTCCGGCGGCAATAGGTTCGGAAAGATTAAGCGCTTTGCCAAGTTCCGGTGAAAAAGTTATTAATACGCCAACTACATACCATGTCGGAAGTCCGATGAGAATACACTTTAAATATCTTCTAAATAGATCTTTCTTCATAAAAAGTGAAAGGAAATTTCCGCGTGAAATATTTTTATTCTTGATTGCTTCAAACATTCCCGATTCATAAACGCTGATACGCAAAATGAGAAGTACAACTCCTAATCCACCGCCGATGAAATAGGAGGTTCGCCACATAAAATCTTCGGCGATAGCATAAGCCGCAACCGCGCCTGATACGCCTATCGTTGCTACCATCATGGTCCCGTACCCGCGTATTTCTTTTGGAAGAATTTCTGCAACAAGTGTAATTCCGGCGCCAAGTTCTCCGGCTAAACCTATTCCCGCCAACAGTCTGCACACCGCATATTGATCGATGGTTGTAACAAATCCATTTAAAATATTTGCGATAGAATAAAGCAGAATAGAACCGAAAAGAATTTGCAGTCTTCCTTTTTTATCGCCGAGAATTCCCCAGATAATTCCGCCTACAAGCATGCCGATCATTTGCATGTTAAGAAGCAAAACACCTTTATCAAGTATTTGCGAGTCCAAAAATCCAAGTGCTTTTAGACTTGGAACACGGACAATTCCAAACAAAACCAAATCGTAAATATCAACAAAGTAACCAAGCGCCGCTACAATTACGGGAATGCTAAAAAGATATTTAGCAAGGGGAGTTGAGTTTTTCATTTCTTCCAACAAATTGTTTATGATTAAGATGATTGAAAAATAATACAAGAAACCATTACACTCCAAAAATTTTTCACCGTATTTGTGTAATTTTGTAAAAAAGAAAATTATTGGAAGAAGAATGAACATCTCAACAAGCGAAAAACTTTTTAACGAAGCGAAACAATACATTCCCGGCGGTGTAAATTCTCCTGTGCGCGCATTCAAATCTGTTGGCGGCAACCCCATCTTCATGCAGCGCGGTCAGGGCTCAAAAATTTATGACGTTGACGGAAACGAATATATCGAATACATCGGAAGCTGGGGACCGCATCTGTTTGGGCACAATCCTCCGTTCATCAAAAAAGCATTACTCAACGCGATAGAAAACGGAACATCTTTCGGCGCTCCAACCGAACTTGAAGTGCAAATGGCAAAACTTATTGCCGAACTCGTTCCTTCAATTGAAATGGTGCGTATGGTAAACAGCGGAACCGAAGCAACGATGAGCGCGATCCGTGCAGCACGCGGTTACACCGGCAAAGAAAAATTTATAAAATTTGAAGGCTGCTATCACGGTCACGGCGATTTCTTTTTGATCAAAGCCGGTTCCGGCGCGCTAACATTTGGCGTTCCAACTTCTCCCGGTGTTACTAAAGGAAATGCTGCCGATACATTGATCGCCGATTTCAATAATATCGATTCAGTTAAACAATTAGTAAAAGCGAACAAAGGCGAAATAGCCGCAGTTATTATCGAAGCGGTTGTCGGCAATATGGGAACCGTTCCCGCAAGCGATTCATTTATAAAAGGACTGAGAACAATCTGCGACGAAGAAAAGATCGTCCTTATTTTTGATGAAGTGATGACCGGCTTTCGTTTAGCGCAAGGTGGTGCGCAAGAAGTTTTGGGAGTTAAACCTGATCTTTCAACATTCGGAAAAATTATTGGCGGAGGTTTGCCGGTTGGCGCTTACGGCGGTAAAAAAGAAATTATGGAAATGGTTTCTCCAGCCGGACCTGTTTACCAAGCCGGAACGTTGAGCGGAAATCCTTTGGCGATGAGTGCCGGTTTAGCCGCATTAACAGAGATCAAAACGCATCCTGAAGTTTATAAGCTGCTGGAAGAAAAATCAGCTTATTTAGAAAACGGCTGGAAAGAAAATATAAAAAATCTCGGGAAAAATTTTCAGATCAACCGCATCGGCTCGATGATGACGTTATTTTTTACGGAAGAAAAAGTTACCGATTACAATTCTGCGATAACTTCCGATGCCGCTTTGTACGGAAAATATTTCCACAGTATGTTGAACCGGGGAATTTATCTGCCGCCGGCGCAGTATGAAGCATTGTTTGTTTCCACCGCTCACAGCAAAGAGGATTTGGACAAATCGATAAAAGCAAATTACGAGGCGTTGAAAGAAATTTTCTAATAAAATAGGACTCAGATTTTTTCATCTCTATTTGCGATTATTGGTTAGTAGTTGATAATTCTAAAGAAAGTCCAGAGATGGTAAGTGAGGGTGTTAAAGACCTTGAATTAGAAGTTTTTAATGAGCAAATTTGGTCGGCAATAAAGGAAATTTATAATGGAAAATAAAACGGAACTAAGAGACAAAATATATAGAGGGATTAAGTCTGCCATAGAAAAACTTATTTCCTCTCGTGCGAAGGAGGATGGTTTTTTAATTGTATCTAAAAATGGTAAAATTGTGAAAATCCCGGCAAAAAACTTAAAACAAAACTAGAATATCAGGTTGAAGAACTTATATGTTTTTCTTTCGTCTTAACTAAAAAAATAACGGATAAACTATGAATACCCTTAAAACTGTTTTTTTAATGACGCTGATGATGGTGCTTTTCATCTTCGTTGGAAATTTGCTTGGCGGAAGATCGGGAATGGCGATTGCATTTATGTTCGC
>JAVHOS010000310.1:0-1906 GCA_036170205.1 Ignavibacteriaceae bacterium
ATCCGAAACTTGCGCCGATAAAAGCGGCGATCCTTCCGTTAGTTAATAAAGACGGTATGCCGGAATATGCGCGTAACGTCGAAACCGATCTTCGAAAAAACTTCAAAGTATTTTTTGATGATAAGGGAGCAGTCGGCAGACGCTACCGGAGACAGGATGAAGCTGGAACACCGTTCTCAATTACAGTTGATACGCAAACACTTGCTGATGGAACGGTTACGGTAAGAGAACGAGATACGATGGAGCAAGTCCGTATTGCATCAACTCAGTTAAAAAATTATTTAGTTGAAAAGATATAATCTAGATTAACTTTGTGAGTCTTGGTGTTCTTTGTGTCTTAGTGGTAAAAAATTATCACCACTAAGGCACAAAGTTCACTGAGGATCACTAAGAAAAATTCTTATGAAAATAAAATTGATTTTAGGCATTCTTCTGTTTTGTCTGCATGCATTTCCACAGGATGCAAAGTTTGATTCAGTAGCAGCAACAGGAATAAAACAGATATACAACGTTCAATTTGAAGATGCGGAGAAAACTTTTCGCTCTTTAATTTCAGATTACCCGCAGCATCCAGCCGGAAGATTTTTCCTTGCAATGATTGATTGGTGGCGGATTCTTTTAGATATCGATAACGAATCGTTAGATGATCTCTTTTATCAAAAACTTGAAGATGTGATTTTTCAATGTGATGGCATTCTAAAAAAGGATGAAACGAACGTGGATGCTCTTTTTTTTAAAGGAGGTGCAATTGGTTTTAGAGGAAGATTAAGAGCTGTTAGAGAAAGCTGGTTAAAAGCTGCTGATGATGGTCGTGAAGCGTTACCGATTGTTGAGAGAGCGGCGAAATTAAATCCGAAGAATCAAGATGTACAACTTGGATTTGGTATCTACAATTATTATGCGGCTGTTATTCCGGATCAATATCCCCTTGTAAAACCGCTGATGATCTTCTTTCCGTCTGGTGATAAAGCAAAAGGAATTGAACAGTTGAAGAATACTGCATTCAATGGCAAATACGCCAGGTACGAAGCGCAATATTTCTTGATGACATTAAATTTTCAATATGAAAATAATCCATACGAAGCTGATACATATGCAAAGATATTGACAACACAATTCCCGGATAATCCGAATTTTGAACGATGGATGGGAAGAATTGCTGTGCGGAAAGGAGAAGGGGAGAGGTACCACAAAATATTTTCAACCGTTCTTGAAAAGTGTCAGCAGAAGAAGAGAGGATATAATAAGACGGTTGAACGTGAAGCGAATTATTATGTCGGGCTCTTCTTTAAATCAATTAATAATCCCGACTCTTCAATAATGTATTTTGAGAAGAGTATGCAAATCTCTTTGCAGTTGGATAAAGATGAAACGTCCGGTTTTCAGATTAATACTGTTTTATATTTGGGGATGATGAACGATGCGTTAAATCAACGTGATAAAGCCAGGGGATATTATAACCGTGTGCTTGAAATGAAGGAATATGGAACCTCAAAAGATATGGCGAAACAATATTTGGGAAAACCATTTAAAAACTAGTGGTAACTCCAATTCTGTGCATGGCTCCAATTTGCCCTAAAGAAGAGAAGGCATAATTAAACTGATAATCTTTAACCGTAACGCCCAATCCAATTGCAAAACCAGCTAACCCGGCAAAGTTACCGATCTTTAACTCAGTTCGTTTTTCGTTATCTAAACCGGCGCGAAGTTTTAAAACTTTACTCAATGTAAATTCGCCGCCGAGAGTAAAGTTTTTAAATCTGTTAAAGAACTTATTCTGGTTCTCATTCAGTTTGTGGAAATCAACAAAGAATCTTAATGGTAAATGAAGCAGTTTTTTTGAAGCGCCAACAGAAACATCAAGCGGCAGTTCTTCTTTTGTTGAAACATATTTTGATAGTTGAGC
>JAVHOS010000310.1:2006-8320 GCA_036170205.1 Ignavibacteriaceae bacterium
TTATAAAAAATTACATCAGGGTCATCTGTTGCGGCAACAAAACTTCCGCCAAGTGCTGCGGCGCGCGGGGAGAGTCCGATGCGTAAAAATTCGTAAGTATTATTTTGTGCTTTAACAATGGTTGTTGAAATAGTTGTAAACACAATCAATGTAAGTGAACCGCGAAGAAGAGCCAAGAAAAACCGTTTCATAAACCTCTCAAATTTCTTATACGATATTTAACTGAAAAAACAATCAGCAAATCCCAAATAATTAATGATTTTTGGGATTTGCCTTTTGTAATTTCCAATTTAGTTTATTGTTTTTTGTCCCGGTTTCCAGTTACATGGAGTTAATTTACCGGTCTGTAATGCGTCCAACACGCGAAGAACTTCTGGAACATCTCTACCAACACCAAGATCATTAACGCAAACCCAGCGGATTGTTCCGGTTGGATCAACAATGAAAGTAGCGCGGTAAGCAACTTTTTCGGGATCAGTGAGGATTCCTAATTCTTCCGCCAATGATTTTGAAGTATCAGCGAGCAATGGAATCTTCAATCCTTTTAGATCAGGATGGCTCATTCTCCAACCGAGATGAGAGAATTCGGAATCTGTTGAAGCGCCGATCAGGACGGTATTTTTTTTCAAAAACTCCTCAACGTGAGCGTCGAATTCAACAATTTCCGTTGGGCAAACGAAAGTAAAATCCTTCGGATACCAAAACATCACCATCCATTGGTTTCCTTTTTTGTGATCTTCTGATGTTATCTCCGCAAATTCTTTGCCGGATTCGATTGAAACAACTGCTTTTTTTGTAAACGTTGGGAAAGCTGAACCAACCGATAATACTCTATTTGACATAATGTCCTCTATTTTGTTATTATTTTCTTTCGATGCAAATTTACAGCAAATGACTTTGTTAATCAAATAAATTCAGTGGTATATTTCGTACCTAAAAACGGAAAGGTGTAAAGATGTTTGTTGCAAAGACAAGAATTCATTTTTTTGATGCGGATGCAGCCGGAGTGTTGTTCCATGGGAATTATTTTAATGTTTGCCATAGTGTGTATGAATCGTTCATCACTTCTCAGAACAAATATCAGGAATATTTTTCCTCAAAAGATTTCGGCTTTCCGATAATCCACACAGAGGCGAATTATTCTGCCCCGTTATTCCCCGGAGAAGAAGTCGAAATCAGTCTCTCTTTAATCGAAATGAAAAAATCTTCTTTTTCAATTCTTTATCAGGTTAAAAAGCAAGACGGGGAAATTGCCGCAGATATTAAAGTTGTGATGGTTTCTGTAGAAAAAAAGAAATGGCAGAAGATTGCTCTTCCGCCATTTGTAGTAGTTTTGTTGAACGATCTCTAAGTTTTATTTGTAGTTAACAAACTGAGTCGGGAAATCGAGATCAGCTTCTTTTATAAGATTTTGAACAGTTTGCAGATCATCAATTTTAGGAGCTTGTACTCTTACTTGCTCATCCTGAATTTGAGTAGTTACTTTTAGTTTTGCATCTTTTATCAAGTTCGTAACTTTCTTTGCATTCTCTTTCGAGATACCGCTTTGCAGATTAATTTTCTGTCTCAATCGTCCGTTGGAAGCCGGTTCGGGTTCTTCAATCTTTAAAGCTTTAATTGAAATTCCACGCTTGATAAATTTTGTTTGAAGAATGTCGATGCTCTGTTTACGGGAATAATCATCCTTCGTGTTCATCAAAATAAATTTATCTTTTTTATTCAACTCGATTGTTGTCTGCGAATCTTTTAGATCATATCTCTGTTGAATTTCTTTTATCGCCTGGTTAACTGCGTTATCAACTTCCTGGAAATCGATTGAACAGACAATGTCAAATGCATGATTTTGTGCCATAACTTACTTACTCCAAATTATTTTGAAACTGAAACAGAAGCATCTTCAATTAAAATTTTGTAGGAATAACCGGCTCCGAAATCTTTATTCAAGGCAACTTTTCCTTTAACAATAATAATATCGCCAACTTGAGCAACGTCTTTGGAAGTAACAAGTAAATCAAATTCTCCGTTCGTGTTAGTTCCATCTTGAATATGGATCCAGTTTTTATCCAAAATTCCTCCATTGAACTTTGTCACTTTGCCTTTAACCGACACGGCTTTTCCGTTAAGAGTTTCTTTTTGATCTAAAATTTGCGCAACCGTTTTGCCGCCTGCTGCCGGTTCAATAGAGATTTCTTCTTTTTGAAGAGTAATTCCTTTAACGTGGGGATTATCTCCCATTGGATTTTGATTTGCCGGAGCGATGGTCTTGCTAATATCTTGAACGAATAAAATAGAAGGGAAATCTCTTTTAAGAGATTCACTGTGGAAGTTTTTCATTTCCATACTTTTTGAATAGTAAACCATTTCATCAACTTCAACAGGCAATTGAGGAACCGCCATCCAATATTCTTTATCATTTTCTTCAACCCTCAAATACGTGTAGTTGGAAGCGTTGAAATGCTCCAAAACCTTCGCTGCATGATAACCAGCCGGCAGCGGTTGAATATTTTTCTCTTCTTTTTTGCAGCCTGTAAAGAGCAACACCGAAACAGTAAATACGATCAATAAATTTTTTAAAAACATTTTAATTCCTTTTAATTTGTAAAATACTATTCAAATATAAGAAAGAGTTGTTGATTGATGAAGGCAAAAAGTAAGGAGAGAGTTTCTTAACGCAGAGTACTCCGATCACCTCAATGGATTCAGCATCAAACTTACAATTAACTTTTAATTTTGCTCATTAAAAATTGTAATTCAACCGGCAATAACTTATTTTTGATTTGTAAATATTTCGGGGCGTAGCGCAGCCCGGTTAGCGCGCTTCGTTCGGGACGAAGAGGTCGGGAGTTCGAATCTCCCCGCCCCGACATGTTTTTTTACACTTATATACTTTTTTCTGCGACACTGAATAGATTCTATTCAGGTTCAACGAACAATCTGGAACGAAGATTTTTTGAACATAATTCGGGCCAAAATAAATCAACAAAACATGGTGTTCCATGGATTCTTGTTTTTTCGTTTTCCTTTAATTCGCGGATCGAAGCGCTTCAAAAAGAAAAGGAGATAAAAAACCGTGGAGCAAGACGGTTTCTGGCCGCCCAAAACATCTTGCCCGGTTAGCGCGTGGCGCTTTGGCGCCAAGGTCGGGAGTTCGAATCTCCCCGCCCCGACATGTTTTTTTACACTTATATACTTTTTTCTGCGACACTGAATAGATTCTATTCAGGTTCAACGAACAATCTGGAACGAAGATTTTTTGAACATAATTCGGGCCAAAATAAATCAACAAAACATGGTGTTCCATGGATTCTTGTTTTTTCGTTTTCCTTTAATTCGCGGATCGAAGCGCTTCAAAAAGAAAAGGAGATAAAAAACCGTGGAGCAAGACGGTTTCTGGCCGCCCAAAACATCTTGCCCGGTTAGCGCGTGGCGCTTTGGCGCCAAGGTCGGGAGTTCGAATCTCCCCGCCCCGACATGTTTTTATCGTCTATTCAAATTTCATTTCTAATTGAACGTTTGGGTGAATTGGAATCTCAAATGATACTTTTAACAACGTCTCTCCTTACAAAATTTATCCTCATCTTCAATAGATCATTAATTTGTTTTAACTTTTAAAAAATATATTATGTACATGGACACCTGGAAACGAAATTTAGTTATACTCTGGATCGCGCTCTTTTTTGCCGCTACAGGTTTAAGTGCTGTTGTTCCTTTTCTTCCATTATTTATTAGGCAATTAGGTGTTACTAATCTTGCGGAAACTTCTCAATGGAGCGGTTATGTTTTTTCAGCGCCGTTTATTGTTTCCTTTTTTGTCATTCCGTTTTGGGGAAGTATGGGGGATAAG
This sequence comes from Ignavibacteriaceae bacterium, assembly GCA_036170205.1. Classification (GTDB taxonomy): domain Bacteria; phylum Bacteroidota; class Ignavibacteria; order Ignavibacteriales; family Ignavibacteriaceae; genus UBA1563. The sequence goes on from JAVHOS010000310.1 coordinate 5,851, forward strand.
TATGGACAAAAGTTAATGACGCTGCGGGCTGTATTTGGACTTTCGATAGCGCTTTTCTTGATGGCGCTTTCTCAAAATGTAGTTCAACTTTTTATTTTCCGGATGTTGCAAGGTGCTTTGAGCGGATTTTATCCGGCTGCATTAGCTTTAGCCGTATCGACCGCTCCGAAAGAAAGAACCGGTTACGCTTTGGGCGTGATACAATCAGCAAGCACTTCCGGCAACATTGTTGGTCCTCTTTTTGGCGGTTTACTTTCGCAGTTATTTGGATTTCGGCATGTTTTTGTAATTGTAGGCTTCATCATTTTAGTTTGCGCATTTTTAATTCTTTTTTATTTAACAGAAGAAGAAAAAAAAGAAGGCGATAAAGATGTGGCGTTTTCTGTAATGGAAAATTGGAAGTATGTATTTTCTACCAGGCAAATTTTACTTGCGGGAATTTTAATTCTGATGAGTTCAGTAGCTGTTTCGTTACTTGCACCAATTTTTGTTCTTTATGTAGAAACATTTAAAATTAATGCTGCCTCACTTCCGTTGATAACGGGAATTCTGTATAGTATTCTTGGCTTATTTGCAACTTTATCTTCGCTGCTTTTTGGGAAGAAAATAGATGAGAAAGGGTTCAGAAAAAATTTAATTCTTTCTTCAATAATTATCGGGGTAATGTTCATCCTTCATTTTTATGTTTATCAAATTTATTATTTAATACCCATACGGATTTTGCTTGGTTTTGGTTTTGGATTTCTCACACCCGTTTTGTTTACTGCATTAAGTAAAAAAGTTGTTATGCAGCGGAAAGCCGGGGTAATGGGGATTGGTTCGAGTTTTCAAATTTTGGGGAATATGATCGGACCGGTTAGTTCGGGTTTTATTGGTGCCATGTTCGGAGTGCGCTATTCTTTTGTGCTTGCCGGAATTATTTTTTTGTTAATTACTTTGATCAGTATAAAATATGTAAAAGAATGAACTAACCGCTATTTCCCAAATCTAAACTTTATAAAGACCATCGATGCGTAAATAAGAATATAAATTGGCAAACCAATCCATGCCCCGACAATTCCAAAATGAAAATAAACACCAAGAATATAAGCTACCGGAACAAAAATAAGAATGTTCGAAACCACCTCAGCAATCATCACGAACATTGATTTCCCGCTTGCCTGTAATGAGTTTGCGAGTACCACACCAATTCCGTAAAAGATTTGTGCTATCCCTGCAACTCGCATAGCCGGTACAGCGGTTGCAATTATTGGCTGTTCGTTTGTAATCAAGTTTAACAAATATTTTGGGAGAAAGACATAAATGAATGAAAGAAAAAGTGTATATAAAGTAGCAATCTTAGCTGTCTCGGTAGCATATTTTCTTGCTAAAAAATTATTTGAAGCTCCAAGATTATTCCCAACCAGCGTTTGAGCTGCTATACCAAAGCCGAGGCATGGAAGAAAAGAAATAAACAGAACGCTCACAATTGCTTGTGATGCGGCTTGCTCGCGTAAACCAATTAATCCGGTAATTGAAATAAAAGATAAAAATCCGATCAAGATAAAAATATTTTGGAATGAAACCGGGAGTGAAATCTGGTAGAGTGAGCGAATGATTTTTAGCGAAAAGTTTACCCGTCTGTAAAGAAAATATTTTAGACGGTATCCGGCGTTTAGAGAAAAGAAAAAATAGAATGACGCATCAAAAAGTGTTGCTAATGTTGAGCCTAAACCCGATCCGGCAACTCCCATAGCAGGAAGCCCGAATTCTCCATAAATTAAAATGTAATTGAAAATGATATTTAAAAGGTTTGTCAGAATTCCCGAAATCATAAAAATTTTTGTGTTACCAATGCCGAAATAAAAACCGCGAAAGGAAACAGTAATAAGAAACAGTGGCAGACCAAGAAGCCGAAAATAAATAAATCCACCGGCTAATCTTCCAACGTTTGGGTCTTTGGCAAAAAGCTGGGCAAATGGTTCAGAGAAAAAAACTCCAAGGCAAGTAACAATTAACCCGATGAAAAATCCGACATAGATTGAGTTCTGTAAAATTTTTCCTATATGCCGATAATTTTTTTCACCAAAGGAATTGGCGGTCAGCACATGTGTCCCGGTCGCTAAGCTAGAAAAAAAACTAACAACCGCCCAAGTAGCAAGCACTCCAATTCCCATTGCAGCTAAGGTGTATTCGGGATTATCGAGTCGACCAACCATTGCGGCATCAACTAAGGAAAGCACCATTTGCGTGGAAAGTCCGGCTATGGCTGGCAGCGCTATTCTAAGAATATTTTTAAAATATAGTTTATCAGGTAATATCATTTGAAAGTAAAATTACTAAAGGGAGTTGGAATAAAAAATTTTCCATTGAATAATTTGATATTGCATCGCGATTCTTTAATTTTGAACTGTTGATTTGGGGCTATAGCTCAGCTGGGAGAGCGCTTGAATGGCATTCAAGAGGTCAGCGGTTCGATCCCGCTTAGCTC
>JAVHOS010000311.1:0-1674 GCA_036170205.1 Ignavibacteriaceae bacterium
AAAATGACCGGACCTCTCGATGACAATTCAGCTAAATATTATTCCTTTACCTTAAAAGATACGCTCGCGCAAGACAATCAAACTATTTACAAAATATTTATGACACCCGCCGATTCACTTGATCCCGGATTTGTTGGCGACATTTACATCACCGGGAAAAATTTTGATTTGGTCAAAGTGAATTTGAGTTTGAATAAAGCGGCAAACTTCAGCGGAATTTTTAAGAAGGTCACTATCGATCAACAGTTCGATCAATATGACAATATTTATATGCCGGTTGATTATCATCTTTCAGTTGAAGCAAATGTTTTGGGGCTCGCAAAATTCGGATTTGAATTGAACACGCTTCTCAACAATTACGAAATCAATAAAGATATTTCCGATGATTTTTTTGATAAAGCGCTGATTACCGTGTTAACCGATGCAGATAAAAAAGATTCCACTTACTGGGATTCAATTCAACATATCCCCAACACAGAAGAAGAACTCACCGCTTATAAAAGGATCGATTCCGTCTCAGCTATTCCGTTTTCTTTCTGGGATGAATTTTCATGGCTCTCGGATCGCGTAACTTATTCAAAACACTTTTCTACAACGGGTCCATTGGGACTTTATCACTTTAACCGTGTAGAAGGAAACGCAATTGATTTCGGCTTTTTCTTTTATGATTTGTTGGACGATCGTTTCCAAACATCGCTTAACACAAGTTATGGTTTTGCTGATAAAAGATTTAAATCCGAGTTTTCTACTCAATACTTTTTAGGCGATTACCGGACTTATTCTTTATCGCTTAAAGCGTATAAAAAGACTTCGATCCTTTTCGAAAATTCTTCATCATATGGTGATTTATTCTCAACGTTAAGTTCGCTGTTAAGCAAATATGAGTTCAACGATTTTTACTATTCAACCGGATTCTCATTGATGATGAGCGGAGAGGTTTTTCCAATTTTGAAATTAAGATTGGGATTCCAAAATCAAAGAGATCAATCAGAAGCAAAGAACAGCGAATTTTCGATTCTTGCTCGAAAGAAAACGTTCCGGGATAATCAACTCATTTCTGACGGTGAAACAAATGTAATCAAAACAGGATTTACAATTGATTTTAGAGATTACATTGAAGATGGAAAGTTTCGCAGAAGAGCCGGCGGCGGCGAGGGAAACTTGATTATTGACGGAAGTGTCTCAATCGCCCCAAAAAGTTTTTTAAAAAATGATTTCAGTTTTAAATTGTACGAAGCCTCTGTGAGCGGAGGGTTTTCAACTTTTAATACTGCCGGTTTGCAGTTTCGCCTAAATGGATTTTATGCAAACGGGACACTTCCTTTCCAAAATTTTTATTCGCTGCCGGGAAATATTACATCGCTCGGGAAAGGATATTCTTTCCGCACGCTGGGTTTGAATGAAGTTGTCGGCGACCGTGTAGTTACTTTTCATCTCATTCATAACTTTCAAGATGAAATATTTCGACGGCTCGGAATATCATTTTTGAAATCGTTAAATTTGCAGGTAAGTTATTTCTTTAATGCCGCAATCAGTGATGTTAGTTCAGCAGGAATGAAGAATTTGTTATTCCAATATAAAGCTTTCAAATCGCCGTTTTGCGAAAATGGATTTAGCATCGGGCATCAGCTTTTCCCGATTGCATTAGAATTTTCTTGGAAAATAAATTACCGC
>JAVHOS010000312.1:0-1666 GCA_036170205.1 Ignavibacteriaceae bacterium
CGATTAAAAAATATCAGTTGTTCCGCAATAGTAATAACGAAATTGTTTTCTTTGATACATTGACAAATCAGGATAAGTTTGTTCTAATTAAAGAGAGCAGAGTTTCAAAACCAAAGTTATGTTATGCAAAGAAGTTCGTCAATCTAAGAAATTCCTTAAACCAGGCGGATTATCTTGCAATCACCCATAAAAACTTTCTCGCTAAGTCAAAAGATTATGCTGCATTTATTTCTAACAGCTACAACGTAACTTCAAAAGTAATCGATGTTGAAGATATTTACGATGAATTCGCCTATGGATATTTTAATCCGGAGGCTATTAAAGATTTTTTGATAGCCACGCATAACAACTGGCAAACTCCAACGCCAAAATATGTTTGTCTGATCGGCGGAGCCACGTATGATTACCATGGGAATAAAACCAAGTTTTTGAGTACACCCCCAAAAAATAATTTTGTTCCTTCTTTCGGGGCTTCAGTTAGCGATAATTGGTTTGTTACCTGGGATACAACAGGAGCTTACATACCTCAAATGAATATCGGAAGAATACCGGTTACTTCTGAACAAGAATTAACTTATTATATGAATAAGCATATCAATTATGTTTCTCGTACTTCTGATAGTTGGAATAAACGATTTGTCTTTTTCTCAGGAGGTACGGGTGATAATCAAACTCAGTTAGACCAATTACGCGAAGTAAACAATTATGTTGTTGATAATTTTGTTTTACCTCCTCCGGTAGGTGGAAACTACAAACATTTTTATAAGACTATTAACCCAAATACAAATTTCGGACCTTATTCGGAAGCGGAGTTTCAAAAAACGATTGACGAAGGATCGGTCTTTATTTCTTATTTAGGTCATAGCGGAACTCAAACCTGGGACAATTCAATTACAACTCCCTCACAACTTAAAAGTAAAGGATTCGGAAGTCCTTTAATAACTGATTTTGGATGTTCAACCGCAAGGTTTGGTGAACCGGATGTAACTTCCTTCTCACAACTTTTTGTTGTGTCAAATGAAGGAGAAGCAATCGCTTACATTGGGAACTCATCGCTCGGATTTTTATCCACTTCATTAGTCGGTCCAAAATTGTTCTATGAGAAGGTGCTGAAAGATTCGGTTTATACAATAAGCGAGGCGCTTAAATTAGCAAAATTAAAAATGCTTCAATCTTATGGAAGTACCGGAGTTTACCAATTATTTGCACTGACAAATACGCTTATTGGAGATCCGATCGTAAAACTTCCAATTCCTAATAAGCCGAATTTATCTATTACTTCATCTGATATTCAAATCAATTCTACAAATCCATCTGACTTAATGGATTCATTATCGGTTTCAATTAAATTTTATAACTACGGGAAAGTTACAAGCGATTCTTTTGCAGTAGTGATTGATGATAAGGTAAATGATTCAACTAATTTTAGTTTTTCTTTCAAAAAGATGTTACCGAATTATTTAGACTCAATAATAATTGCAATTCCGATTAAGAAAAAACCAGGAGAACATACCTTATCTATTCATTTTGATAATGATAATCTGATTGATGAATTATCCGAAGCGGACAATGTTGCTACCATTAAGTATTTAGTTGTTGGCTCAACAATAAAAACGATGGTTGTTCATTCCATTGAAAATGGATTAGGGGCTAACTTATTATTGAT
>JAVHOS010000313.1:0-29889 GCA_036170205.1 Ignavibacteriaceae bacterium
TAGTTTTATTGTCGTGTTGAATGAGTGAAGTTTTTCCATGCATCAACTGTTTTGCCTTTATAACTTTAGCGCCGAAAGAAATTCCAATTGCTTGATGACCAAGACAAACGCCAAGCACCGGAATCTTCTGACCAAATTTATGAATCACAGTGAGAGAAATGTTCGAATCTTCAGGTCTGCCCGGTCCCGGAGAAACAATAATTTTATCGGGATTCATTTTTTCAATTTCTTGTTCGGATATTTCATCATTCCGTTTTACAAGAATATTTTTTTCAAATATTCCTACAAGCTGAACAAGATTATAAGTGAAGGAGTCGTAATTATCAATTACTAATATTTTCATCAATCACCTCTGCGTATTGTAAAGCGTTAAGCAGTACCGCGGCTTTGTTTTTAATTTCTTTTGTTTCAAGTTCGGCAGTGCTGTCCGCGACAACACCGGCTCCGGCTTGCCAGTACAATGTTCTCCCTTTTGCAAATAATGTTCTGATGGCGATGCACATATCGAGGTTGCCTGAAAAATCAAAGTAACCGACCGCACCCGCATAGACATTTCTGCGGAGCTGTTCGTATTTGTAAATCAATTGCATTGCGCGGATCTTTGGCGCTCCCGCCACCGTTCCAGCCGGAAAACAAGCCTGCAAAGCATCGATCGCATCTTTGTCTTGCGCAAGTTCTCCTTCAACTTTTGAAACGATGTGCATTACATGCGAGTAACGTTGTATCTTCATCAACTCGGAAACTTTTACTGAACCATATTTGCAAACTCTTCCAAGATCATTTCGTCCAAGATCAACTAACATGGTATGTTCAGCCAACTCCTTCGGATCATTTAACAAATTTTCTTCGAGATGTTTATCGTCCTCAGTTGTTTTGCCTCTTCCGCGAGTACCGGCAATAGGGAGGAGTTGAGCTTTTCCGTTTTTCACTTTTAGTAAATCTTCCGGTGAAGTTCCGATTACGGTAAAATCATTTTCAAAATCCAAATGGTACATGTACGGAGAAGGATTGATAATGCGAAGGGCACGGTAAACGTTAAAGAGATCACCGGCGTAAGTTGTTGAAAATCTTTTTGATAAAACGATCTGGAAAATATCTCCTTCAACAATGTTCTGTTTGCTTGCTTCGATCATTTTGTAAAATTCATCATTTGAAAAATTGGTGGAATATTCTTTTTCAAAAGAGAAGTTTGATGAAAACTCGATTGGCTTTTTTAATTCACTGCGGAGTTTCGCAAGTTCATTTTTACCAGATTGAAACGCTTCTTCTACCGATGAAAACCGGGTTACATCGACATTAGAAATTAAAATAATTTGATGCTTATAATGATCGAAAGCAAGAATTGTTTTGTAGATGCCGAAAATGGAATCAGAATTTTCAAATCCGTTCTCGCAATGGGGAACAACTTTTTCAATAAGTGAAATTGTCTCGTAACCGAGAAAGCCAACGATGCCACCGGTGAAATCAGGAAGTTCATCAATTTTCGGTTGTTTATATTTCTTTAATTCGGTTTTGATGTAAGCGAAAATATTTTTTTTAAATGATTTTTCTTCACCGAAGCTCTTTTCTGAAAGATTAAGATCGTTATTGGAAAAAATCTTCTCCGGATTTTTACCGATGAACGAATACCGCGCAAGATTTAACGAGCCTTCAACCGATTCCAGCAAAAAACTTTGCTTACTGTTTTCGCGTATCTTCAAATAGGCGAGAACGGGAGTCAAAAGATCCGCAGTGATAATTTCATAAACCGGAATCAGATTGAATTCTTCAGCTAATTTGGAAAATTTTTCTATTGTCATGGTTTACATTTTTATTTTTTTGTCTTGAGCAAAATGATAAACTACCTTAGTGTTTCTTTGTGCCCCTCAGTGCCTTAGTGGTGAAAAAAAATTACCACTAAGGCACTAAGAACACTTAGGTTCACTAAGAAAAGATTAGGTATCAGTTTATTCTTTTGCACAGTATTTTTTATTAAAAACAAAAAACCCTTCCCAGTTGGTTCTGAGAAGGGTTTCTTAAAATTTTATTATTTCTCAAAAATCACTGGGATGTACAACCGCGCGTACTAAACCACCAACCAAAATAGCTATTGGTTGCAAAATTCGAGCAGTAATATGTTCCGGTGATGTTTTTCATAATTTTGGTTGTAAAAGTAAGCGATGGAAAGCTTAATGTCAAGCGAAACATGAATTATTTACCACAATTTAGATGGTAAAATTCTGTTTCCGGTGAAAAAAAATTGAAAATGTCATTCTCTTGATCCAATAATAAGATTTTAGATGAACGGGGGTGTGCCGAAATATATTTTCATGAACTCTTTGTATATTTCAACTGAAAATAACTTTGAATATGAGTCAGGTTGAAAATGAAAAGAATCGTGTTTGCCTTTTGTTTACTGTTTCTCTCGCTGTCGCCAAACAACAGCGCTCAAAAAGTTTTTCATGCAAAAATAGAGGGGGAAATTGATCTCGGTTTAGCCCCGTTTGTTCGAAGAGTGATTTCCGATGCTGAGTCTCAAAATGCACAAGCAATTGTATTTGAGATCAACACATTTGGCGGCAGAGTTGATGCCGCAACGCAAATAAAAGATGCAATCCTTGAATGTAAAGTTTTAACGATTGCCTTCGTAAAAAACCGTGCGATTTCCGCCGGCGCATTAATAACTCTTTCGTGTAAAAAAATTGCGATGGCTCCCGGAAGCTCAATCGGCGCTACTACTGTAGTCGATCAAAGCGGACAAAAGCAATCGGAGAAATATCAATCGTACATGCGATCCGAAATGCGTTCGACTGCAGAAAAAAACGGCAGAAGAACCGACATTGCCGAAGCGATGGTTGATGAACGGGTTGTTATTGCTGGTCTGGATGACAGTACAACATTGGTAACATTAACTTCTGCCGAAGCGCGCAAATATCAAATCTCAGATACAACAATCGAAAATCTTTCCAAAGTGCTGGCGGCGTTTGATATTCATAACGCATCAATAATAGAAGAGAAATCAAACTGGGCTGAAGAATTCGTCAGCTTTTTAAATAATCCGGTTGTATCATCTTTATTGATCATGATCGGTTTGGTTGGACTTTATACTGAAATAAAAACACCAGGTTGGGGCTTTGCCGGAACGATTTCACTAATTGCTTTAGCTTTATTTTTCGGCTCGTCATTCATTCTGCAAATTGCTTCCATTTTTCAAATTTTACTTTTTGTAGCTGGAATTATCTTGCTCATTTTAGAAATATTTGTTATTCCGGGTTTTGGGATCACCGGCATTATGGGAATAATTCTTGTTATTGGTTCAATCTTCTTTTCACTTTTTAACGCGGAATTTTATTTCGATTCAAATATTCTTTACACGGCAATCATTCAGCTTGGTACTGCGGTTTTTGCATCTGTTATTATCATGTTCCTGCTTGTAAAATATCTTCCTAAAACTACAACTTTTAACAAACTTGTCTTATCTGATGAGAACGCGGCGCAAAAAGGGTTTAGCTCTCATCCGTCGTATGAAAATCTTTTAAATGAAACCGGCGAAGCTTTCACTACGCTTCGCCCGGCTGGTACCGTAATAATAAACGATAAGCGTTATGATGTGGTTACTGCCGGAGACTTTATAGAAAGAGGTTCGAAAGTAAAAGTTATTAAAGTTGAAGGGATGAGGATCGTGGTTCAAAAAGATTAGGCAGAAGTAAATCACTTTTAAAAATTTGCCATAAAAAAATTAAGTGAAATATTTATCTATATTCAAGGAGAACTCATATGAGAATAATTATCGGTCTTTTTCTTCTATCAACACTGTGTGTATTTACAAATCCGTCGGATAAGAATAATATGAACAATCCTTTTTCTAAGGAATGGAAAACTCCCTTAGGAACTCCTCCATTCAACGTAATTAAAAATGAACACTTCATGCCCGCCTACGAAGAGGGAATGAAACAACAAGTTGCCGAAGTGGAAACCATTGTCAACAATAAAGAAAAACCAACTTTCGAAAACACCATTGAAGCGTTTGAAAAAAGCGGAAAACTTTTCACCAAAGTGAACAATGTTTTTAACGCATTGAATGGTGCGAACACCAATGCTCAGATTCAAGAAATCGCTCAAAAAACCGCCCCCATAATCTCGAAACATTTTGACGAGATTTATCTCAACGAAAAATTCTTCGCTCGTGTAAAAAGTATTTATCAAGAAAAAGAAAAACTAAATCTTACAACTGAACAAAAAGTTGTACTTGAAAATTATTACAAAGATTTTGTCCGCGGCGGCGCAAATCTAAATAAACAGGATAAAGAAAAATTCAAAAAAATCAATGAACAGCTCTCTCTCCTCGGCGTACAGTTTGGTGAAAACATTTTGAAGGAAACAAATGCTGTTGGGTTGATTATTGATAACAAAGATGATCTTGTTGGATTGCCCGAAGGTGTTATTCAAGGCGCTGCCGAAACCGCAAAGGGAAAAGGCCTTGAAGGTAAGTGGGCTTTTACTCTTCAACGACCAAGCTGGATGCCGTTCTTAAAATACTCACCTAAAAGAGAACTAAGAGAAAAATTGTTTAAAGCATACACAAGCCGTGGAAACAACAACAACGAACTTGATACGAAAAGGATACTCACTAAGATGGCTTCGCTTCGTGTTGAGAAGGCTAATTTATTGGGTTATAAAACATATGCTGATTTTAAATTACAAGTTAATATGTCGAAGAATCCCGAAACCGTCTATAAATTCTTAAATGATCTCTGGACACCTTCTCAGCAAAAAGCGAAAGAAGAAGTTGCTGATATGCAGAAAATCATTGACGCGGAAGGTGGAAACTTTAAACTACAACCCTGGGATTGGTGGTATTACGCCGAAAAAGTTAGAACCGCAAAATATGCTCTTGATGAAGAGATGCTGCGTCCATATTTCAAGCTTGAAAATGTTATTGACGGAGCATTTGGAGTTGCAACCAAACTTTACGGATTAAAATTTGTCCAGCGAAAAGATATTCCTGTTTATCATCCTGATGTAAAAGTTTTTGAAGTGTTGGAAGCAGATGGAAAACATCTCGGTGTTTTATTTACCGATTATTTCCCGCGCGACAGCAAACGCAGCGGCGCATGGATGAGTGAATTCACAAGTCAATCCAACATGGATGGAAAATTTATTTCACCTGTGCTCTACAACGTTGGTAATTTTACCAAACCAACAAAAGATAAACCTGCACTTTTAAGTTTTGATGATGTGAATACTTTGTTCCATGAATTTGGTCATGCACTTCATTATTTAATAGCAACTTCGGTCTATCCTTCCAGTAAACGTGTTCCGGTTGACTTTGTTGAATTACCTTCGCAGGTAATGGAAAATTGGGCTTCTGATCCGGTAGTTTTAAAAATGTACGCGAAGCATTACAAGACGGGAAAAATAATGCCGGATGAATTGATCAATAAAATTGTTAATGCCGGTCACTTCAATCAAGGATTTGAGACTGTTGAATATTTAGCCGCATCACTCTTGGATATGGATTGGCATTCGATCACCGATGTAAATGAAAAGGATGCAGTTCAATTTGAAAAGGAATCTCTATCCAAACATGGATTAATTCCGGAGATTGAATCACGTTATCAAAGCACAAATTTTCAGCACATTTTTGCCGATGATGGTTATGCTGCAGGATATTACGGATATGTCTGGGCTGCCGTTTTGGATGCTGACGCTTTCGCAGCTTTCAAAGAAAAAAATGATGTGTTTGATTCCGCAACGGCAAAAGCGTTTAGAAATCTTTTAAAGCATGCCGGGAGCGATGATCCGATGGTTCTTTATAAACAGTTTAGAGGAAGAGAAGCGAACATTGATGCTTTGTTGGACAAACGCGGATTAAAATAAAAAATTGTTTAATTTGATAACAAAAAAAAGCCTGAGCGAATGCTTAGGCTTTTTTTATGAAGAAGAGAGACCAGTAATTCTTGTGAATAGGAATTACAACAGCTCTAAAATGTTTGTCGTTTTTGTGTACTGCCGTTGAGTTACTTTCTGTAATCCGCCGGTTCTTGCGGGAGCCATCATGCTCATCTCAATCGTTAAATACAAATTAGTTTTTGATTTTTCCACCAAACCTTTTGACAAGTTAAAATAAATTTTTCCTTCTCCCTTATAGGTAGGTGACTGAACTGTAACTTTCGCTTGTTTGGCTCTGTCGGATACTTTGTACTGCGATGTTAATCCTGCATCAATAACGGCAAGATTACTTTCTTTATATTTATCAAATTCAGTTATTTTAAAATTCAAAGTATTCGACATTTCAAAAAACGGAAATTTGGCTGGCGGATTTGTTAATATCCACATCGAATCTTTTTTAACTTGATTATCCGGTAATTTTCTAAAAACCTGCGAAAGTAACGGACGAAGCGCTCCTTCAGAAATTTGCTGCTGGAGAAGTTTTTTCTCTTCGAGTGAAACAGAATCTTTTTTCCCGCCTAATTCAATAAGTTTATTTGCAATTCTATCTGTTCTAAAAAATTCAAGTATATCACCTTTCTTTGTTACCCTTGCAATAAACGGATTGTTTACTAACGCTTTATATTCGGGGAAATCGCTATTTTCTTTATCCGATAGTTTATTATCCGATTGATACGAGAAAGTTTTTCCATCTGCAGAAGCGTCAAGTTTAACCGAAGTAAAAGTAAACTCGATTTCCATTATACCCTCTTGATCAACGTCTTTAACAGCAAGTTTTAACAAATAGGAAAGAGTTTGTTTAATGCTTCGTGAGACGGAAGTATCAACTTCTTTTATCAATTGATTATCTTCCGTAAAGCTGGTTAAGCGATAGTGATATTCCGATCCTTTTGTAAAAGCATAGTTAAGTTCCACGGATGAAAAAGAACCATCGGTAATTGGTACGGCTTTTATATCGGAAGAATCAAATGCGGTTGAAAAAGTTTTTTCTTCTTTCTTCGGTTCATCTTTTTTGCTGCATCCGATGAACAGCGGAATGATAAATAACGTTAACACAAGTAGTTTTTTCATTTTTATCCTTTAGTAAAGTAAATATTTATTTCTTATCTCTTTGAAATTAGAGAGCTCTTTTTGATATGATTTGAAAATTTGCTTGGGCGAAATATTCATTAATAATTGTTTTCTGATTTTTGAATCACCCGAAAGTAACTCAAACGATTTCTCTTTAAACGAAAATTCTTTAGGATACAATTTGTGTAAAACATAAAGCAAAGTAATCCCAAACTTTACCGATTCCACTTTCGTTTTATCGGTTACGTGTATCGAAATGCCGTGACAGAGGTTGTCTTTGTATTTTGAGTTTGCCGCAACATTCGGAATATCTTTCGGCGTAAAAGATATTTCCGAAAAAGTTATTCCTGTAATTTTGAATTTGCGAAGTTCATTCAACAATTGTTTAGCTTTAATGAACGGTGCGCCGATATTTAAAAATGGTTTTTCGGTTCCTCTTCCTTCGGAAATATTTGTCCCTTCAATTAAACAAATTCCGGGATAAACGATAGCTGTTTCTAAATCTGTAATGTTTGGCGATGGTTTTATCCACGGCAAATTCAGATCGTTGAAGAAATAATTTCTCTTCCAATTTTTTATTTTCAACACTTCAAGCATTGCGTGCAAATTATTTCCCAAAAGATTTTCATCGTTAAAATAATTCGCCAGCTCACCAAAGGTCATACCGTGCGCAATAGGAATAGGAGCTATTCCCACAAACGAACTTAGAGAATCCTGCCGGATTGGTCCATCAACATAATTGCCGCCGATCGGATTTGGTCTATCGAGCACGATGATGGGAATTTTATTTTCTGCCGCAGCCTGCATTGAATAATAAAGAGTCGAAAGATAAGTGTAAAAACGGGCGCCAACATCCTGCATATCGAAAATTAAAACATCCACACCTTTCAGCATTTCTTTTGTAGGTTTTTTATTTTTTCCGTAAAGCGAATAGATCGGAGCTTGCGTCTTATCGTCAATTCCATTTTCAACTACTTCTCCCGCTTTAGCATCTCCGCGAATACCATGTTCCGGTCCAAATAAAGCGACAATTTTAATTCTAAATTCCGAATTATAAAGTGCATCAACAAGATGAGTTCCGTTGGCTAACAGCGCTGTTTGGTTAGTAATAATTCCAAGATTATGCCCTTCAATCAGATCAATATTTTCTGAAAGCAACAGATCGGCGCCGGTGGCGATCTTAACTTTTTCCGATTGACAGAAAATTGTCTGAAGAAAAAGATACGCGATGAAAAATAATTTATAATTCATTTTGAAAATGTCTCCTTGCCAGCGACCAAGCCGCCAACGTTAGTCCATCCCAAATTATATTTTTTCTGATCAGTTCTTCTATTTCCTTCGGAGAAATTTCGAGAAGTTCAAATTCTTCAGTAGCATCTTTCGGAAGGGGAGAGTGAAATAAAATTCTTGCAAGAAAAATTTTGCAGATTTCATTCGAGGCGCCGGTGAACGGCGCAAACTCACCTATCTCCAAAATTGTTTCAGCAGAAAATCCGGTTTCTTCACGAAGTTCTTTTAACGCATTTTTTTTATAGGAAATTCCTTCTTTCATTCCACCGCAAGGGAACTCGATACTTTCGCGCTCGTTTAAGTAGCGGTATTGTTTAACCATTAAAATTTTTCCGTCGGAAGTAACGGGAATAACCATTGAAGAACCGAAAGAGTGAACGTAATGATAGACACCCCGTTCTCCATTCTCTAACTGAAATTCGTCAATCTTGTAGCTCCAATGATCATTTTGGAATTTTGTTTGTGAAGAGATTTTTTGCCAGCGTAGCAATGTCAATCGGTGTAGTTATTTAATAATTCGTTTCGAGAAAAAAAGTGAGCAATTTCGATCGCAGCGTTTTCATCAGAGTCTGAACCATGCACTGCGTTTTCACTTTTACTGTCGGCGTATAATTTGCGAACGGTTCCTTCTTCAGCTTCAGCCGGATCAGTTGCACCGATAAGTTTTCTATAATCAGCAACGGCATTTTCCTTTTCCAATGCTAAAGCTACAACCGGACCGGAGATCATAAACTCAATCAGGTCGTTATAAAACGGTCTTTCTTTGTGTACTTCGTAAAATCCTTGAGCTGATTCTTTTGTAAGCCTCGTCATTTTCATCGCTTTAATTTTGAATCCGTTTTCTGTAAATTTTGTAATTATTTGTCCAACAAGGTTTTTTCTTACTGCGTCTGGTTTTATCATTGCAAACGTTCTATTTGTCATTTATTCTCCAATTAGTAAATATAAAAATTGCGTCACCCGTTTTAGGCGAATGACGCTTATCATTAATAAAGTAAATTATTTTTTAGTTGATTTCTTTAGTGCAACTTTTTTCTTTGCTGCAATTTTTACAACCGGTTTTTTCACAACCTTCTTTTCGCCATAAAAATCCGCCAAAGCTTTTTTCATCGTAATGCCAATTTCAGCAGGACTATCAACAACTTTAATTCCGGCTTTTTTCATCGCTAACATTTTTTCAGCGGCAGTTCCTTTTCCACCGGAAATTATTGCGCCAGCGTGTCCCATTCTTCTTCCGGGAGGAGCGGTTCTTCCGGCAATGAATCCAACGACAGGTTTCTTTACATTCTTTTTGATGAAAGCAGCGGCATCTTCTTCAGCGCTTCCGCCAATTTCTCCGATCATTACAATTCCTTCAGTTCCAAGATCATCGTTAAACAATTTAATAATGTTTATAAATTGTGAGCCGATGATCGGGTCTCCGCCAATGCCAACGCAAGTTGATTGCCCGATGCCTAAATCGGTTAATTGTTTTACCGCTTCGTAAGTTAGAGTTCCACTGCGTGAGATAACGCCGATCTTTCCTTGCTTATGAATAAAGCCCGGCATAATTCCAACTTTAGCTTGTCCGGGAGAAATTACTCCGGGACAATTTGGACCGATCAAAACAACATTTTTATTTTTTATCGCGTTGTAAGCCATCGTCATATCTTTTATCGGAATTCCTTCCGTGATACAGATGATAACTTTTATCCCACTGTTTGCAGCCTCTAAAATAGCGTCTGCGGCGAATGCAGGGGGAACAAAAATAACCGACGTGTTTGCCTTTGTAATTTTTACTGCTTCGGCAACGGTGTTAAATATCGGAATGTCGGTATCATCAAACTTAGTTCCGCCTTTGCCGGGAGTAACGCCGGCAACAACTTTAGTTTTGTATTCGATCATTTGTTTTGTGTGAAAAGAACCTTCGCCTCCGGTAATTCCCTGCACTACCAGACGCGTTTTTTTATCAACAAGAATGCTCATGATTATTTCCTTTGTTAGCTAAGATTACGAATTTCTTTCGTCAAAATTACTGAATTTGCACGAAAAAACAGCCATCCTTTTTCAAATTGAAGTTGAAATTTCAAACTCTTTTTCTATTCGGCTAAAAATTAGTTAATTTTAGCGCGGTTAGATATAATTATTGTATAAAATTTGGAGTATTGAATGAACCTTGCTGTTGTGGGAACCGGTTATGTTGGACTTGTATCCGGCACTTGTTTTGCTGAAATGGGAAACAATGTTATTTGTGTTGATAACCACCAAGAGAAACTGACGAAATTAAAAAATGCCGAAGTTACTATTTATGAACCGGGACTTGAAACAATCTTCTACAGAAACATTGCCAAAAAGAGATTAACCTTTACGGATGATTTAAATGATGCAATCGTAAATTCGGAAATTATTTTTCTCTGTCTTCCAACTCCGCAAGATGATGACGGTTCCGCCGATCTGAAATATATTTTAGGCGTTGCGGAAGAGATAGGAAAAATATTAAAAGTAAATGGCGATAAAGATTTTAAAATTATCGTGAACAAAAGTACTGTTCCGGTTGGAACGGCAAAAAGAGTAACAGACAAAATTGCGAACGCAGGAGTTAAAAATTTTGATGTTGTCTCAAACCCGGAATTTTTACGTGAAGGTTTTGCCGTAGATGATTTTTTAAAACCCGATAGAATTGTTATTGGAACAAATAACGGACAATCAATGCAGCGCATGAAAGAACTCTACGAACCTTTTGTTCGTCAAGGCAATCCAATTTTGGGGATGGACACTGCAAGCGCTGAAGTAACAAAATATGCGGCAAATTCGTATTTAGCAATGCGGATTACTTTTATGAATGAACTCGCAAACTTCTGCGAAAAAGTCGGCGCCAACGTTGATATGATTCGCCGCGGAATGGGAACTGATAACCGCATTGGAAAAAGATTTTTATTCCCGGGCATTGGGTACGGCGGGTCCTGCTTTCCGAAAGATGTAAATGCTTTGATAAAAACTTCTTCTGAAAATGATTCGCCGCTAAAAATATTAGAAGCGGTTGATAAAGTAAATAAAGCTCAGAAGCATGTTCTGGTTGATAAAGTACTGAGTCATTTTAACAATGATATCAAAGGAAAACATTTTGCCGTTTGGGGATTGGCATTTAAACCAAACACCGACGACATGCGCGAAGCTCCTTCAGTCGTTATTATTAATGAATTATTGAAACATGGCGCAACGGTTTCTGCGCACGATCCGGTGGCGGCTGAATCGGCTAAATTTTATTTGCAAGACCGAATCGCTTATGCTAATAGTGAATATGAAGCTCTTGAGAACGCTGACGCACTTTTGATTTTTACCGAGTGGAATGAATTCAGAAATCCCGACTTCTCGGTGCTTTCATCAAAGTTAAAAAATAAATTAATTTTCGACGGAAGAAATATTTTTGAACCTGCCCGAATGAAAGAATTAAACTACACTTATTACAGTATCGGACGAGAAGCAGTAAAAGGTTGATGTGTTAAAAAGAAGATTGCTATTCGTTTTTCTCTTTCTCTTTTTTCAACAAAACTTTGCTGAATCTCTTCAGCAGTTTGGTGCGATCGGCGATCTGAAATTGCAAAGCGGAAAAATTCTTCGTGACTGTAAAATCGGTTACCGCACTTTTGGTTCGATAAATAATGCTAGTTCTAACGCAATTCTCATCCCAACTTGGTTTGCTGGTGTTAGCAAAGATGTAATTGGTCTCCTGGGTGCGGATAAGTTAATCGATTCAACAAATTATTTTATTATTGTTGTTGATGCGCTTGGCAACGGCATTTCAACTTCTCCTTCAAATAATGTTATTGACGAAATCCCTTTTCCGAAAATTACGATGAGGGATATGGTAGAATCGGAATACATCTTAGTGAAAAATATTCTTCACATCAACCATTTGTTTGCGGTAATTGGGGGCTCGATGGGAAGTATGCAGGCGTTCGAGTTTGCAGTTGCGTATCCCAATTTTATGGATAAAGTAATTCCTTACTCTGCCTCACCAAAGATCACTTCGAACGAGAAAATTATTTTTTCGTTGATGAAGGAGATAATTATTTCTGGCAAAAAATACGGTGAACCGGAAAATGAAATTATAAAGAAGCTGAATATCATCATTCAGCTTTTGGCAAGAACACCGGCAAATACAAACAGGAATTATCCATCAAATAAATTTTTCGAAATTGAAAAAAAGTTTGAAAGAACTTCTCCAATTTTTAAATCTGCATGTTATCTAACTCAGCTTGAGGCTATGTTTAATCACGATATAACCCGCAATTACAATTCATCGTTTGAAGAAACCGCAAAACATATTAAAGCGAAACTGTTCATCATTGTATCTCAATCGGATTTGCTTTTGAATCCGCAACCTGCGCTTGATTTTGCGGCGGCGGCAAAAGCTAAAATTCTTCTTTTAAAAAATGATTGCGGACATTTAGCTGTTGGCTGCGAGATGGATTTGTGTAGAACCGAAATTCAAAAATTTCTTGACGTAAAACAATAAGGGCACTTATGAAAAAATTTCATTCACAAATTTTTCTTTTTATTATTTTTTTGGGACTGACTTTTATGAAGGCACAATCGTTAAAACCAATCTGGCTTGAGAAAGCATCTGAGCAGTTGGAGTCACAATTAATTCAAAAATTTGACGAATCGCAAAAAACAAAAATTGAAAGGGGAATAGCACAGGTTTCACAATTCTGGCGCGAAAGCGATGGAGTTCAAAAAGATTTCGAAGATTTTATTTTAAATAATTATACCGGTGTTGCCGAAACGCATGACCAACTTTTTGAGCGATTCGAATTTCTTTTGGAAGAAACAGACGGGCATTTTAATAAACTGAATTTAGATTACCGTCGTCAGGCAGATTTGGAATTAGGTCCGATTCTTCCGGTTGATGAAATATTTGCCGGCTACGATCCTTCCGCCCACATTAACGATGATTTCTTTCAGAATAAAATTGCTTTTGTGGTTCTTCTCAATTTTCCATTAACAACTTTGGAAGATCGTTTATCGAAAGGTGAATCCTGGACGCGTAAAGACTGGGCGGAAACGCGGTTGGCTCATCGATTCGCAAAAAGAATTCCTGCTGAAGTTAATTTGGCGATTGCGGAGGCTTCGGCAAAATCATCTGCATACATTGCCGGATATAATATTTGGATGCATCACGTGTTAAACGAAAAAGGAGAACGGCTTTTCCCTGAAAAAATGCGTTTGCTTTCTCATTGGAATTTACGCGATGAGTTAAAAGCAAATTATCCAATAGAAAAAGTTGGATTGGAGAAACAGAGAATTATTCAAAAAGTTATGGAAAGAATTGTAACACAGTCAATTCCCGAAATTGTTATTGATAATCCCGCTATTGATTGGAATCCCTTCTCAAATGAAGTGAAAATATCTTCGATAAAAGATTACACAGAAAATCATAAAGCCGCCAAAAGTATTTCGGAAAAAGCCGAACCGGACACGCGCTATCAAATGTTGTTGGATGATTTTAAAGCTTCAAAACTGGCTGATCCTTATTCGCCAAACTCAAAAACATTTATCGATCGAGTATTTAACGAAAACCGGGAGATGCCGGAAGCTCGTGTAAAAGAAATTCTCGAATCTGTTTTGTCTTCTCCGCTTGTAAAAGAAACCGCTCAATTAATCGAAAAGAGATTGGGAAGACCGCTTGAACCTTTCGACATTTGGTATAACGGATTCAAACCGAAGAGTAAATATTCTGAAGCCGATCTCGACAAAATTGTAGCCCAAAAATATCCGACTCCACAAGCATTTCAAAAAGATATCCCCAATCTTTTAGTTAAACTCGGTTTCACAAAAGAAAAAGCAAAATTCTTAGCAAGCAATATTGAAGTTGATCCTGCACGCGGTTCGGGTCATGCTTGGGGTGCCGGTATGCGTTCTGAAAAAGCGCACCTTCGTACTCGTGTTGATAAATCGGGAATGAATTACAAAGGTTATAACATTGCCATTCACGAAATGGGGCACAATGTTGAGCAGACTTTTTCTCTCAATTCAATTGATCAGTATATGCTGCAAGGTGTTCCGAACACTGCATTCACGGAAGCTTTTGCTTTTCTTTTTCAAAGTAGAGATTTAACCTTGTTGGGTTTGCAGTCTGATGACAAAGATGGAGAAGCGTTAAAAGCGCTACAAGATTTTTGGGCAGCTTATGAAATTGCCGGTGTGTCTCTTGTTGATATGGAAACATGGCACTGGATGTATGAACACAAGGATGCGAATGCTGACCAATTGAAAGAAGCGGTTATTCAAATCTCAAAAAATATTTGGAATAAATTTTATGCCCCGGTTTTCAAAATAAAAGATGTGGTGCTGCTTGGTATTTATTCTCACATGATCGATTCCTTCCTTTATTTACCGGATTATCCACTTGGGCATATTATCTCATTTCAAATTGATGAACATATTAAACAAACGGGAAATCTCGGAAAAGAATTCGAAAGAATGGCAACCTACGGAAGTGTTTCACCCGATGTTTGGATGAAACATGCAACGGGTAAACCGGTTAGCGAAAAATTTTTACTCGATGCAGCTGGCAAAGCTTTAAACCGATTCAGAAATTAATTTTTATAATGGGGAAAAATCAAAAAATATTTTAATAGATTTAGGCAAAGAAAAATTAATTAATTCAGGTTGGAGAAAAATTATCGGTCGGTTCCCGATCGGTTGAATAATTCAAATAATTTGTTTAAAGTGTAGTTAAAAAGAGGATCAAGGTGCGAGAAATTTCTTTAGCATTTGGACGACAATTATCATTGCTCTTTGCGAAGGCAGTTGCTGTTCTCTCTTTTGTTTTTGAAATTCTGTACGAATTAAAGAATTTTTTTCTTCAAAGAAAAATTACCCGACTAATACTAATTCGTCAAATTCTTTTCACAGGCTTCGAAGCATTAGGATTGATTGTCTTTGTTGCTTTAGCTGTTGGCGGAATAATTATTCTTGAAGGAAGTGTTATCCTTCCGGACTTTGGCAGAAGCAAACTTCTCTACACGATAGTTGTTATCGTGGTAATTAGAGAACTTGGCGGACTGTTGACGGCATTCATCATTACGGCTCGTTCGGGCACTGCAATTGCGGCTGAACTGGGTAACATGGTTGTAAACCACGAGGTTGAATCACTTGTTTCGTTTGGTATTTCTCCTGTTTTATATTTAGTTGTTCCCAGAGTTTTGGGCGTGGTTCTCTCAATGGTTGCATTAAATATTTATTTCAATGCTGCCGGATTAGCCGGAAGCTGGTTCATCGCGCATCTTTTTGCTCCTATTCCAATATCAGATTTTATCTATAAATTATTTTCTGAAATATCTTTGCGTGATATCCTCACAAGTTTTATTAAATCACTTTTCTTCGGATTTGTTATTGCAGTCGTTTCAAGTTACCAGGGACTTCAGGTTAATTTTGCTTCTACAGAAGTTCCGCAACGAACAATAAAAGGTGTTGTTCTTTCACTTATTTGGGTAATTATTTTGGATATTATTATAACCGGAATTGTGTATTTAGTATGATGAAAAAATTGGAAGCACAGCATGTTTGTTATAAAAAAGAAAATCCGGTTCTGAACGATTTTTCCTTCACCTTTGAAAAACCTCTTTACGGTATTATTTCTAACCATGTTGAAGAAAATTCCAACGTATTAAAAATTTTGGCAGGGTTACTTAATCCCGATAGCGGTTCGGTTCTCCTTGAGGGAAGAAATGTATTTACTTCATTCCAGAAAAGCGAAAGAATGGTTCGCAAACAGATTGGATTTGTATTTCAGTCCGGCGGATTGCTTTCAAACTTAAATGTTCTCGAGAACCTTTTAGTTCCTTACGATTTTCATTTCCCGGAAGTTTCGCTTGAAGAGAAAATGGAAAAGATATTAATTTTTCTTAATGGCTTTGGATTGGCTGAATCTATCTTGACCGAAAGACCCGCAAAATTAACACTTTCGGTCAGGAAAGCACTTTTGTTTATTCGAACGTACCTTGTGGAACCCAAAATTATTTTTTATGATGATCCGTTGATGAATTGCAGCCAGCAGGTTCAAAGATCAATTTTTGAAATGATTTTAAAGTTGAAAGAAGAGAAAACAATTCAGATATTTTGTGAAACTGTTGATGCTCAAATGTACGCTTTAGCCGATGAGGTTATTCTTTTTAACGAAGGCGACCTTTATTCATCAAGTTCATTTGGAGAGTTGAAAAATTCCAACTCTGATTTTGTAACCGGTTTAATTTTAAAATTATTTGCTGAGTGATTTATGAAAATTAAAATGCATTATTCGGAAAAAATTGTCGGTTCTTTTTTAGTAATTGCGCTGCTGATTGTTATTGCGTCAACCGGATATTTATTTCTACACGAAAAAGCTTTCGAGAAAAAGTATTCTTTTAGAGCTAAGTTTGGAGATGCTACCGGCTTTTCTGCCTCAACTCCTGTTTATTTTAAAGGATTCAAAATTGGTTTAATAACAAACTTTGTTTTAACTGATGATAATTATATTCTTGCTGATTTTATGGTGTATGAAGAATTCAAGCAGAAGATTATTAAAAATTCCGCATTATTTAAAAGCATAAATCCAATTACTTCATCGAGTACAGTTGAATTTCTTCAAGGACCGGAAAATCTCTCGCCGCTGCCGGAAGGAAGTCTAATTCCCGCCATTGATATTCCAGAAGGTGAAAAGTTACTCGCCAGGAATATGGTGAAAAAGACGGGCGACCCGTTGAATACGGTAATTTATAATCTTGCCACTTTCTCCGAAAATATTAACAAAGACAATAACGTTGATAAAGGAGCTTTCTTCCGGGCTCTTGTAAACATGGCTGATGCCGCGGAAGGGATGAAAAAAATTACAGACAATTTGAATGCTGATTTTGAAAGCATCTCAGCGCCTGATAAATCCGGGAAACGTCCGTTTGCTTCGTTAGTTTTAAATGCGGCGCGTATCTCTGACTCACTTCGAGTTATGACCGGGTTGGTTAATCGTTCCCTTACAAAGCTGGATACGGTTTTAACCGCTTATGGTAAGCCTGAAGGACTCGTAACAAAAATGATTGATCCTGACGGAAAGCAAATTATGGAGCCGATAAAGAAAACGATTTCCACCTTAAACGACGTGCTGCCTAAATTAGAAAAGTTTTCCGATTTTCTTGTTACCCAGCAGGGACAATTCCTAAGTATTTTGAAACAACTTGTGGAAACTCTTGATGAAGTTCAAGTAACTTTTGAAACAATAAATGCCAGCCCCTTGATAGGGAATCCAAAAAGCGAAAGAAAAAAATGATGGAGTGCACCGATGCTTTTCCATCATTATTAAAATTTATTTCTTAGAACTCCAACTATCTTTTAAAGTTACCGTTCTGTTGAAAACCAATTTTTCTTTAGTAGAAAATCTTGAATCGACACAAAAATATCCATTCCTTTCAAACTGAATATGTTCTCCAACTTTCGCACCGCTTAATGATGGTTCAACTAAAGCATCGGATAAAATTTTAAGTGAGTGGGGATTTAAGAAGTTCAACCAGTTCTCATCTGCCGCTGGATTTTCGATCGTAAAAAGTCGATCATACAATCGAACCTCGACCGGAACAGCTTGCGCTGCAGAAACCCAATGAATTGTTCCCTTCACTTTTTTATTGCTTGTACCGGTACCGCTTTTTGTTTCGGGATCAAATGAACAGCGTAATTCCACAACTTCACCCTTTTCATTTTTAATTACTTCATCGCATTTAATAATGTAAGCGTAACGCAAACGTACTTCGCCGCCGGGAACCAAGCGGTGAAATCCCTTGGGAGGATTTTCCATAAAGTCTGATTGCTCAATAAACAGTTCTTGCGAAAAAGGAATATTTCTTTTTCCCATTTCTGCATCTTCCGGATTGTTTACAGCTTCTAACGCTTCAACTTGGTTTTCCGGATAGTTAGTTAAAACAACTTTCAACGGGCGAAGAACAGCCATTGCACGATTTGCACGCTTGTTCAAATCATTTCTAATTGAAAATTCAAGTAGAGAAATATCAGTCATCGCATCTCTTTTTGCAACGCCGACGTTCTCGGCAAAATCTCTCAACGCTTCCGGCGAATACCCTCTTCTTCGTAAACCGGAAATGGTGGGCATTCTCGGATCATCCCAACCATCAACAAAATTTTCTTTTACAAGTTGTAGCAGTTTTCGCTTACTCATAACGGTGTAATTCAAATTCAATCTTGCAAATTCAATTTGCTGCGGATGATAAATTCCGAGTTCGTTTAAAAACCAATCGTAAAGCGGTCGGTGATTTTCGAATTCAAGGGTACAGATTGAATGTGTAATTTTTTCGATCGAATCTTCAAGCCCGTGCGCCCAATCGTAAGTAGGATAAATACACCACTCTTTTCCTTGTCTCTGATGATTTTCGTGAACAATGCGGTACATGATCGGATCGCGTAGATTGATGTTTGGAGAAGCCATATCAATTTTTGCACGCAAAGTTTTTTCACCGCTCTTAAATTCACCGTTGCGCATCCGCTGAAATTGATCAAGATTTTCATCAACAGTTCTATTTCTGTAAGGACTATCTTTCCCCGGTTTAGTTAACGTTCCGCGTGAAACGCGAATTTCATCTGCGTTCAAATCACAAACGTAGGCTTTTCCTTTTTTTATAAGCTCAAGAGCAAAATGGTACATCTGCTCAAAATAATCGGAAGCAAAGAAGAGCCGGTCTTCAAACTCACCTCCAAGCCATTTAACATCTTCAATAATTGAATCAACATATTCCTGCTCTTCTTTACTCGGATTCGTATCGTCGAATCGGAGATTAAATTGCCCGTTAAAATCTTTTGCGATGCCGTAATTGAGGCAAATAGATTTTGCGTGTCCGATGTGAAGATACCCGTTAGGTTCCGGCGGAAAACGGGTGTGAACGTTTCCGTTCCATTTATTTGTTTTTAAATCTTCATCAATGATTTCGTAGATGAAATTCTTTTTCTTGGTTGATTCGTTTGAAGTTTCCGTGTTATGTAGTTCGTTCATAATTCTTCTCTATTTTTTTTACAAATTTACAGAAATTTAAAATAAAAAAGCCCGAAACGTAACTTCCGGGCTCACTAAAAATCAACTAATATTTATTTTGAAGGTTTGGCGCGTTCAACAACGGTTCGTTCGCCCTTCTTTTTAGAATTTAATTTATCTAAAACCACTTCAGCATCGCGAGGTGAAACAGAAAAGAATGAATAACTGTCCATCACTTGCACCGCGTCAATTCTGCGCGATTCAAGTTTCGTTTTCTGCATTAACATATCGACTAATTTCTTTGGATTCAATCCGTCTTTTTTACCAACGGCGATAAATAATCTCTCTTGACCCTTACCGCCTCTATCTCTATCGGCATTCCTAAATCCATCATCTCCCCTGCGCCTTTCACTTCCGCGGCTCTCGTCTCTTCTTCTGCCATCTCTTGGTCGTTCTTCACGTCCTCTACCGCCACGGGTTTCCTGTCTTCCGCGAGAACCTCTTCCTTTCGATTCGAAGCTTCCAGATTGTCTTTTTGATTCAAAATAATCTTGAACGATCGCATAGCTTCCTTCTTCGAGAGAATTTTGGAACGCATACTGAATTAATGCGGAAGTAATTTCTTCAGGTGAATTTTGTTCAAGCAGTTCATTTGCCAATTGAATATAATTTGCAGGTACGCCTTTGGTGATGAGATTTTTAATATCTCCGGCAATTTTTTCTTTTTTAAAATTAATAACTTCGTGAACTTGGGGGATGCGTCCTTTACGGATTTCAGTTTTAGTAAAATTTTTTATGAAGATTAATTTTCTGTATTCTTCAGGCGAAACGAAGGTTAAGGCGGTTCCTTCTTTACCGGCTCTTCCGGTTCTTCCAATACGGTGGAGGTATGCCTCAGGATCTTGCGGCAGCGCAAAATTAATTACATGCGATAGATCGTCAATATCCAAGCCTCGCGCGGCAACATCGGTTGCAACAAGTACGTTTACTTTTCTCTTCTTAAATTTATTTAAGATTTTTTCTCGTTGGGCTTGAGAAATATCGCCGTGCAAACCTTCGGCGTCATAATCACGGTCGTGCAATTTGGAAGTGACGTAATCAACATCGTTTTTGGTTCTGCAAAAGATGATGCCGTAAAATTCATTCGTTGTATCAATGATGCGGCATAGCGCTTCAAGTTTATCGGCTTCACGAACTTCAAAATAAATTTGATCGGTTAAGGTGGTTGTTTGTCCGGCGTTTTTTGCTTTAACAACTTCGCGATTTTTCATATACTTTTTAGCTAAGTTCGAAATCCGTTCGGGCATAGTTGCCGAAAAAAGAAGTGTTCGTCTTTCTTCATTTGCTCCGCTCAAGATTTCCTCAATGTCATCTATGAATCCCATATTTAACATTTCATCGGCTTCATCTAAAACCACGAAGGAAACTTTACCGAGTGAGAAGATCTTGCGTTTCAATAAATCCATCACTCTTCCGGGAGTTCCAACAATAACATCAACTCCTTTTTTCAATCTTCTCAATTGAATATCGTAAGATTGACCGCCATAAATTGGGGCAACATGAATATTTTTATGTCCGCGAAGTGAATTAAATTCTTCAGCAACTTGAATTGCAAGTTCGCGCGTAGGAACGAGAACCAAAACCTGGAGATGGCTTGATTTTGTAATTAATTTGTCAATGATAGGTAAAGCAAATGCGGCGGTTTTTCCGGTGCCGGTTTGCGCTTGTCCAATTAAATCGCTTTCTGATTGAAGAATGAGGGGAATTATTTTGCTTTGAATTTCTGTTGGTTCTTCAAATCCCTTCATCTTAATCGCTTGGAGCATTTCTGCGGAGAGTCCTAATTCATTAAAGGATGTGGTCATGTGGTGTGTACTTTCATCTGGTTGATATAATGCCTTGAATTAAATTTCAACCTATGAAGAATAGTTCTCGCGTTTTCTTGAGACGAAAAAAGGGAGGAGAAAAAGTAGATAATAGACAAATCCTAATAAGTAGAAATAATTCCGTGTGCTAAAATAACCGAATTCTTTGTCATTTCATAATAGTGAGAGGGCGAAACGGTTTGAAAATCAAACTTTTATTTTTTCCACTGCGATATTTATTCTTTTTATCGTTTCCTCTTTCCCAAGAATGAAGAAAATGTCGTACAATCCCGGACCTCCGCTAACACCAGAAACAGCTAAACGCAGCGGATGAATTATCGCTGCATTTTTTACTCCGGCTTCCTCGGCAACTTTGTGCAAAGCATTTTCGTAATCTTCTTTTAGTGGATTTTCTACTGATTGAATTGCTTCGATAAACTTTTGTAGAAGCTGCGGACTTTCTAACGTCCATCTTTTTTTAACTGCCTCTTGATCGTATGAATGTGGAAGCGTAAAGAAATAACCGGCGTTGAGGATAATCTCCTTTACAAAATTTATTCTCTCTTTCATCGCTTGAACTATGAGCAACAACTTGTCGTCACTAAGCGAGTAATCTTTGAAAGATGATGTGGAAAGTTCATCTTTAAGTAAAGATGATAATTCTTGATCGGTTTTCTTTTGGAGATGAGCAAAGTTCATCGACTGAAGTTTTTCAATATTAAAAACCGCGCCGGATTTATTAACACGTTCCAACGAAAATGATTTACATAAGCCATCGAGATAATAAAATTCTCTATCGTCTCCCGCGCTCCAACCGAGAAGCGCAACAAAATTAACGAGAGCTTCTTTTAAATAACCTTTCGCGCGGTAATCTTCAACAGCAACATCGCCTTGCCGTTTACTTAATTTTGATTTATCGGGATTCAATAAAAGAGGGAGGTGAGCAAATTTTGGAATTTCCCAGCCGAAATAATGATAGAGCAAAATATGTTTCGGTGTGGACGATAGCCATTCTTCGCCCCGTATTACATGGGTAATTTTCATCAGATGATCATCAACAACGTTCGCAAGATGGTAAGTTGGATAGCCATCGCTTTTTAATAAAATTTGATCATCAACAACGTTGCTGTTAAACGTTACTTCTCCGCGTATAATATCATCAATGCGAATCAATTCATTCGGTTGAACATTTAAGCGGATAACATACGGCTTGTTGTTCTTTAACTTTTCACTTATTTCATTTTCGGTTAGATGAAGACAATGCTTATCGTATTTTGATTGAAGTCCGGTTTTTTGTTGATCGTCTCGCAATTGTTTTAATCTATCGGGAGTGCAAAAACAGTAGTAAGCTTTTTTCTGTTGGACGAGTTCGTTGGTGTATCTTTTATAAATATTTAACCGCTCGGATTGAACGTAAGGACCAACACCACCGTCTTTGCCGGGACCTTCATCAAAATCAAGTCCGGCCCATTTTAATGTGGTAATTAAATTTTCAACTGCACCTTCAACTAATCTGGTTCGGTCTGTATCTTCTATACGAAGAATAAATGTGCCGTTATTTTTTTTTGCGAAAAGATAATTATAAAGCGCAGTACGAAGACCGCCAACATGCAAGTATCCTGTTGGACTTGGCGCAAACCTGACTCTGGGATTTTCATTTATCATTTTAAAACTTTAGGAAAGATGATTATTTTTTTATGAATTGATCCGATGTGTAAAACTTAACTTTCTCAACAAACTCAGTACTATCAATGGGTTTAGGAATATAATCGGTAGCTCCGGATTCTAAACACTTCTCCTTATCGCCTTTCATTGCAAAAGCAGTTAGAGCGATAATCGGGATGTCTTTATATTCCGGCATCATCCGGATTTTTTCAGTGGCTTCAAATCCATTCATTACAGGCATTTGCATGTCCATCAAGATAAGATCGAATTTTTGTTTTCCTACCTGGTCAACGGCTTCGGCTCCGTTTTCTACTACTACTACCGAAGTGAAATTGTTTTTCTTTAAAAGACGTGTAACAATAATTTGAGAATGTTTGTAGTCTTCTACTAAAAGAATTTTTGGAACATCGGTTTGCTTTGCCGCTTCTTCCGGCGTAGTCGGCTCGTCATACCGATTGATCATAGCGTTAACGGTACTTGCAAGGTCTTCGATGTTAGTGCTTCTTTTGTCTAAAAGATCGGTAAACAAACCGTCAATTTTCTTTAAATCTTCTTCAAAATTTTCTTTACCGGTATAAATAATAATCGGAAGATTGGTGAACTTTGGATCAGATTTTATCAACTTGATCAAATCAAAACCATTAATCTCAGGCATATCTAGATCAATAATTGCAAGATCAAGGTGAATATCTTTTATCGTTTCCATTACCTTTGAAGAATGGGAGAGAGCAACCGGATTATAACCAACCGAGGCTATTGCTTCTCTCACTAAATTTAAGGTGGGAACATCATCATCAACACAAAGGATGTTTGAATCTTTTTTTAATTTGTAGCTCGTTAAAACTTCAACCAAATCTTTGTATTTAATCGGTTTAACAAAATATTCAACTGCTCCCATCAAGAAAGCTTTTTGCTGTTCAGCTTCTACCGAGCAAACGATGATAGGAATAAATTTGGTCGCTTTGTTTTCTCGAATTTTTTTTAAGAGTTCCAAACCGTTTATATCAGGGAGAACGATATCGGTAATTATCGCCAAAACGTGCTCACGTTCAAGATACTCAAGAGCTTTTAATCCGGCGTTCACAATAATTGGTTCATATCCCCATTTATTTAAGTAGTTGCTTAAAAGTTTTGAAGTGGCATAATCATCTTCAATTACAAGCACTTTATTCTTGCCGTCAGTCGATTTAGGAAGAGCAGAAATTTTTGTTTCGATATCTTGAGCAACTATATCGATAGGAAGTGTGAATCGAATAGTTGTAGCTCTTTCCCGGTTAGAAGGCGTTTCTACAGTGCCGTTCATTAATTCAACATATTTTTTCGCCAGCAAATAACTTAACGAAGTAAAACTATATTGCTTTTGTGCGGTGATGTCTAAAGCTTTAGGGAGAAAACTTCTATCCGGCATGGAAGCGTTTTTATTTGTGATACTTATCGTAACATGATGTTTATCAGAAAGTGTTGCCGAAAGCGCAACTTCTCCGTTTGTGGAATGATAAAGCAAATAAGATAAAAAGTTTGAAAATACCAATCTTAATTTCTGATGATCAATTTTAATGTTTTGAGGTAATTCATTCCCGATTGAAGAAATAAATGAGAAACCATTCACCCTGAATTTCTCTGATTGTTGAGTAACAATATCGTCAAGTACATTCTTAAGATTTACCTCTGCTTGTGTTTCCGTTACTCCACCGCCATCTACGCGGGCGAAATCAATTAGATCGTTAAGAAGAGAGAGGAGTTTCTGTGCGTTATCTCTTATTGTTAAAACGTAATCGGCTTGATTGGAAGTCAATCTGTCATCGTTAAGTAAAGAAGCGAATCCAATTATGCTGTTGGTTGGGGTACGGAATTCATTAGCTAATTCAGCAACAATTTTGCTAACATTAAGTTCAGGTTCAAACACTGCCCCCGAAACAGAACTGAGGTAAGGGATAAGGAATTCACTGAATTGTTCCAAAAATTCTTTATCGCCTTGCGTAAATGGAGTTTTCTGCGAAACTTTCAGAACAAATTTTTGAGATGCGGAATTTATAAGAATACAGCTTTCATAGATAACAAAATCGGTTGACTGTATTTCACATTTTGCATCAGAATCAAAGAGAACTTTCTCCAAATTACTTTGATGAACCTTGCAGAATGCGCATTCATAAAGGGCATTTGGTAGAAAGGACTTCCGTGCGGATTCCGATTTCCCTTGAAAAATAAGTTGGTTTCTACCGTTAACTTTAAAAAGAATTGCTGACTGAAGTTGAAACTCGCCCGCAATAAATTCGCAAAGTTTGTTGGGAAATTCCGCCGCGCTTTGTGCCACAGAATTTTGCAACTCGTTTATTCTCTTGAAGAGGTGAAAGCTCGATAATATCATAAGGCTATAATTAATTCTCCATTTGACCTAAATATAAAGATTTTCCTTAGAAATGAAAAAGATTATTTTAATTCTTCCGGCACATCTTCAAAAAAAACTAATGTTTGAAAGATTTATTTCTTGACAAAGACCATCAAGGGTAATATATTTCACCCATGAAAAAGCAACTATTTATATTTTTAACAATCATTTCCATTTCTTCGATGCTTGGAGGAGTCTTTTTAGATTTCATCAATGCAAAAAATGAAGGTGAAAATGTTCGTGTGGAATGGAAAACTTCCGACGAAAAAAATGTTAAAGAATTTTTAGTTGAAAGAAAAACTTATCAGGGCGAGTTTACCGCATTAGAAACCGTTAAACCTTTAGGATCTAATTCGTACTATTCTTTCCTCGATCAAAACGCATATAAAGTTACCGATGTAATTTTTATTTATCGAATTAAGATTGTTGATTTCGATAATACAGTCTCCTTTACAAAAGAAGTTAGTGTTTCACATAATATTTCCGGCGTTAAAAGAACGTGGGGAAGCATAAAAGCGATGTTCAGATAGTTTTTGTGTTTACTCCTCTTTCACTCCTAAAATACCTCCAGCAATTTATAAAATCTTCATCCATTTTTTTAATCACCGTTCTTGCTATTATAAGTAGTTTAAACTGTTCCTCAACTATTAGAAATAATGAAGACTCAAAGCCGGGTGTTATCAAGAAGGGGTATAAAATAGTGGCGGGAGAAAAAAATCAAATTCGAGTGCTTCTTGCCGAACAACAAAGCCCGGCATCAATCACCATTAAAGGTTCATACCGCTTGATCTCTGATAACGAAGAAGTAGCACACCTTAAACAGGGCGATGAACTAAATTTCAAACTCAACGGCGGCGGCGTGAATGTAAAAATTAATTCCCGCGAACTCGATGGAATAACTTTTTTCTTTCAACCGATAGACTCAACCAGCTTCATCATTTTTTCCGGCAAAAAATATTGCGGCGATTTACTTGTAGTCTTTAGCGACAACGGCAAAATTTTGGTTATTAACCGTTTATCAATGGATGATTACCTCCCTGGAGTTTTACACCCGGAGATGTTTGTAAAACAAACTCAACCGGAAAGATTGGAAGCACTAAAAGCATTTGCAGTTTGTGCCAGAACTTTTGCGGAAACAAAAAGAATCAAGGGGAACACGTATTATGATATTACCGATGATGTGCGCGATCAAGTTTTTGACGGCTGCGGAAGTTACACCGAACTTGATAAACAAGCCGTCACTGCTACTTCAAATGAAATTTTGAAGTACAATGAAAAACTTGCTGAGGTTTTTTATCATTCTGCTTGCGGTGGTGTTTTAGAAGATCCGGCTAACGTATTTTCCGGTAAGGTTGATGATTATCTAACAACTAAAAAAGATGGAGACGATAAACCGAATTGTGAAATATCTCCTACTTTTTCTTGGAAAGAATCTTACTCACAAGCTGACCTTTTGAAATTATTGAAAGAGAAAAATCTTATCTTGAAAAAACAGAAGGTTATAAAAGATGTTGTGGTTTCGCAAGTTTTCGATTCCGGTCGGGCGAAAGAAATTCATATCAGTTTTGATAATGGAGACGATGTTATTTTTAAAGGTCCGGAAGTTAGAAAGTTCTTTACAAGAAAAGATACGAAAGGAATACTTCGATCTTCTTTGTTTACAATTACGAAAGAAGTTGTAAAAGGTGATCTAAAAAAAATAACCTTGAACGGAAAGGGCAGCGGACACGGTGTTGGGTTGTGCCAGTGGGGCGCAATGAATCTTTCTTCTCAAGGTAAAAGTTACAACGAAATTCTCGATTTTTATTTTCACGGATGTACGATAGGAAAAGTTGAATGATTCCGTCGGCTCTCAAAATATATTTAGCTTCAAAATCTCCACGAAGAAAAAAATTATTAGAACAAATCAATCTGCATCCGGGAGTGTTCCATTGCCATTTTGATGAAGATTTTGATTCAAAAAAAAGAGTTTCAACAATTGCTAAATCACTTGCTTTCCAAAAAATGGAAGTGGCAAAAAAAGAGAATAAAAAAGGCATCATAATTACTGCTGATACGATAGTTGTAATTGATGGAAAAATTCTTGGTAAACCGGATTCGGCTAAGCAAGCAGTTGCAATGTTAAAAAGTCTTAGCGGAAGAAAGCATTTTGTTTACACCGGTTTTTGTGTTTTTAATTCTTTGAATGGTGTTTTGATAAATGATTATGAGAAGACTGAAGTTACTTTTAGGAAATTAAAAGAAAATGAAATAAAAGAATACGTTGCAGGCGGAAGCCCCATGGATAAAGCAGGAGCTTACGGAATTCAAGATGATTATGGTGCGATATTTAT
This sequence comes from Ignavibacteriaceae bacterium, assembly GCA_036170205.1. Lineage (GTDB taxonomy): Bacteria > Bacteroidota > Ignavibacteria > Ignavibacteriales > Ignavibacteriaceae > UBA1563. The sequence continues at coordinate 27,538 of JAVHOS010000313.1, forward strand.
TAAAAAAATAAATGGTTGTTACTACAATGTAGTCGGGTTACCGCTTACGAAAGTATATCAGGCGATACTGAAAGTAATTTGAGATGTTAGAGAAAGTTAAAAGAAATATTTTCATATCACTTGCCGCTGCCGGTTTACTTTATCTTCTTTTTTCTCTTTATGCTGATTTTGATAAAGTCTTAAAAGCTTTCGCTCTGTTCAATTGGTTTCTTCTTCCATTGCTTTTACTTTTATCTTTTTCCAATTACGTTACAAGATTTATGAAGTGGGATTTTTATCTGCGGCTTTTAAAAATCAAAGTAAAAAAGATCGATTCGTTTTCGGTTTTTATGTCGGGCTTAATCATGAGCGTAACTCCCGGGAAAATGGGCGAACTATTAAAAGTTTATTTAGTAAAACAAATTTCCGGTGATCCTATAAGCAAAACCGCTCCCATCATTTTTGCAGAAAGAATTACCGATTTTCTTTCACTTATTTTTATTGGACTTATCGGCGGATACGTTTATAATTTTGGAAGAGGAATAATCGTTGCCGTAGGAATATTTTTTGTGATTGTTACAATCGCCTTGACTAATAAAAATATTGGCGAAGCAGTTATCAATTTTTTTTCAAAAATCAATTTGCTGAAAAAATATACTGTGCAGGCAAAAAAAGCTTATGAAAGTTCGTACCAAATGCTTCAGCCAAAACCTCTCTTACAAATGTCGTTGTTAAGTTTAGCTGCATGGTTTTTTGAATGTTTGGGATATTACCTAATTCTCATTAATTTTCATGTAGAAATTTCTTTGCTTTGGGCTTCGTTCAGTTATGCGTTTGCAACAATAATAGGTGCAATCTCAATGCTGCCCGGCGGTTTAGGAGTTACTGAAGGTTCATTGACGGTATTACTTCAGCAAAAGCATTATTCTCTTGATATTGCTTTTGCTTCCACATTTATCATAAGGATTGTAACCTTATGGTTTGCGGTTCTTGTAGGTGTTGTTAGTGTGCTGCTTTATCAAAAAAGATTTGGGAAAATAACGATCGAACAATAAAATATTGAATGGAGTTCTCAATGAAAAAATACAAAAAAATTATTCTTCCTGCCGACGGTGAAAAAATCACCTTCTCAAACGGTAAAATTGCCGTACCCGATAATCCCATAATTTTATTTATAGAAGGCGACGGAATTGGACCGGATATTTGGCGCGCTTCAAAATTGGTTTTTGATGAAGCAGTAAAAAAAGTTTATGGCGGTAAGAAGAAAATCTCCTGGATGGAAGTTTATGCCGGCGAAAAAGCTTTGAAGGTTTATGGAAAAGACAAATGGCTTCCGCAAGAAACCGTTGATGCGATAAAAGAATATTCTGTCGCAATAAAAGGTCCTTTAACTACTCCAATCGGCGGCGGAATAAGAAGTTTGAATGTTGCGTTGCGCCAATTGCTCGATCTCTTTGCATGCGTTCGACCGGTAAAATATTATCAAGGAACACCCAGCCCGATGAAACGCCCGCAGGATTTAGATATCGTTATTTTCCGGGAAAATACAGAAGATGTTTATGCCGGTATCGAATTTAAATCAGGTTCACCGGAAGCTGAAGCTTTGATCAAATATATCAACACAAAATTTGGTAAAAATATCAGAAAACTTTCAGGCATCGGCATAAAACCGATAAGCGAATTTGGTACAAAACGTTTGGTAAAAAAAGCAATTGAGTTTGCGATAGCAAAAAAAAGAAGCAGCGTTACTCTGGTTCATAAAGGGAACATTATGAAATTTACCGAAGGTTCATTTAAAGAATGGGGCTATAAAGCTGCCAAAGAAGAATTCAGCGATTTCATTGTTACCGAAGATGAACTCTGGAAAAATTACAACGGGAAAATGCCCGAAGGAAAAATTTTATTGAAAGATAGAATTGCAGACAGCATTTTTCAACAGCTTTTATTGCGCCCGAACGAATATGAAGTTTTAGCCACTCCCAATTTGAACGGAGATTTTTTATCTGATGCCGCAGCCGCTCAAGTCGGCGGATTAGGAATTGCTCCCGGCGCTAACATGAGTTACGAAACAGCCATATTTGAAGCCACACACGGTACAGCACCCAAATATGCGGGAATGGATAAAGTCAATCCCGGATCATTAATTCTTTCCGGAGTGATGATGTTCGAATTTATGGGCTGGGCTAAGGTTTCCACCTTGATTGAAAAAGCGATGCGAAAGACCATCAAATCAAAAGTGGTAACTTACGATTTCGCGCGTCTAACCAAAGGAGCAACAGAAGTTGGCTGCTATCGTTTTGCAGAAGAAATTGTAAAGAATTTATAAATAACGATTTTATTGTTCCATAAAGAATGGAACGAAGATGAACTAAG
>JAVHOS010000314.1:0-1650 GCA_036170205.1 Ignavibacteriaceae bacterium
GGCGCAATAGTAAAACAATGTTTAATAAAAAACAAAACATTTTTCTGCTGTCAAAAAAAACGCATTGCATTAAATCTGCCGCTAAAAAACCACAATGGGGCAACTCATTTCTAATTCCTCACAACCATAAATGGTTTGTGCTGCACGAACAAATTCCGCTAAAGCGGAATGCTAAATGATATCATCGTTTACGATGATTTTTTCGTTCAGCTATATCCTTCAGGATATAGCTGGTAACGAGTGAAAAGGAATATTCTTGCCACCTTTAGCTTTTTTCCCAAGCAACGTCTTGGGTAAATTAAATTACGTTAAATAATGTTTTATTACTTCATCTAAATACGGATGAAATTTTTTTGGAAGATTTTTGTACTTCGATTGTAGTTTCTGCTTCACTAATTCAAAATTGTGCGAGCCAACTTTAACAGCATCTCCGCTGATGTTGGATAAAAAAGTATCGAGCTTTGCTTTTACTTTTTCTAAAACTTTCTCTTCATCCGTCGCGGCAACTTCAGTTATAGTTTCCTCAAAATCAAAATTATTTTTTACCAATAATTTAAAAGATAATCCTCTGAAATTTTCCGAAATCAACGTTCTGTTAACTTCAAGTTCCGCAGCTATTTCGCTAAATGCTGAATGAGAAAATTTTTTCTGGCGAAGCGCATCAAGCACAAGTTCTTCATAGTGCAGCCGTTTTTCTTTAACAACTTCTTCCGGCAGATCAGCAAGTTGTATTATGGTTCGCTGTTCTGCATTGGCAAAAACGAAAGCGCGTTTAAGCGCTGATTCTAATTCGCGAACATTGCCTCGCCAGTCATGTTGCATCAATATTTCCATTGCAGCTTTTGAGATTCCGCTAAGTAGATTATTCTGTTTTATAATTCCTTCAACTATGTCTGGAATATCTTCCTTTCTTTCGCGCAGTGCAGGCAATTGAATTGGGAAGACATTCAGCCGATAAAATAAATCCTCGCGGAATTTTTTCTCGCGCACCATTTGTTCAAGTTTTTTATTTGTGGCGGCGATGATTCGCACATCAACCCGAAACGTTTTTGCCGAACCGACTTTTTCAAACTCCCCGCTTTGCAGAACGCGAAGTAATTTCACTTGAAAATTCTCGGACGTTTCTCCAATTTCATCTAAGAAGATTGTCCCTTTATCAGCCGCTTCAAATCTGCCGATCTTATCTCCAGCCGCTCCGGTAAAAGCTCCTTTCACATGTCCGAACAATTCGCTTTCCAAAAGCGTTTCCGAAAGTGCGCCGCAATTAACTGCTATGTAGTGATTATCTTTTCGCAAACTGTTTTGGTGAATTGCCTTTGCAACTAATTCTTTGCCTGTTCCGCTTTCGCCAAGAATTAAAACCGTTTCGTTCGTAGGAGCTGCTTTTTTAATAAAAGAAACCACCTCTCGCATAACTTTTGAACGATAAATAATACCGAAATAATTCTCACTCGCTTTGTCATCCGCCGTAGAAGTGTAAAGTACATCGTTTTGGTCTTGCTTTTCCAGCCGCGCTATTTCTTTTTGGAGTAAATCGATTTTTTCTTTTAAATTTTCTCTTTCATTTATGGAAGCAGAATCAGAATGTTTTTTCAACTCAATAAGTTCATGTTCTTTTTTGACCAGAAGATGTTTCAACGCTTCTGATTC
>JAVHOS010000315.1:0-1643 GCA_036170205.1 Ignavibacteriaceae bacterium
TTCAAAAGCACCATTTTCTTCGCTTGAATTTTGTTTCCATTCCTTAAAACGTAAAAATATATTCCGCTTGCCTGCACAAGTCCAAAGTTATTATCGCCGTGCCAAATTTCCACATTCTTTCCAATTTTCGGAATGTCGTTGTAAAGCGTCTTCACTTTTTTGCCAAGCACATCATAAATTGAAAGTTCAACCGGAGAACTATCGACAGCGAAAAATGTAATTGATGTTGCAAGATTGAATGGATTGGGATAATTTTGTTTCAGATCATACGCTTCCGGTACGCCATCCGTAATTGAAGTTACGAGCAGCTTCCCGTAAGTCGCTTCAAAGAATTTTCCATCTGCCGGTTCTCTTAAAATATTTTGGCTGCTATCAGCATACGTAAAATAAAACTGAAGAACATCTCCATCGCCGTAAGATGGAATAACCGAATTGTAAATTCCCTTCTGCCCGACGTTCATCGGCAGTTCAATAGTTTGAACTCCATTTATAAGATGAAGAAGAACGGTTTGTGATAAAATATTTTCGCTTTCAAAACATTTATTTATCGAATAAGTCTGATCAACCTTTTTCAGGTTTGGATATGAAATCGCTTTAAGCGAAGAAAGAAGTCCGTAACCGATCTCGTTATTCGGCGAAGAAGCATTTCCCGCAGTTGCCAACAAAATTTCTCTTATTTGCACATTCGTTAAATGAGGATAAAGCGAGAGAAGCTGCGCTCCTATCCCGGCTGCAATCGGTGCGGAAGCGGAAGTTCCGCTTATCGTGCCGTATGAACTTGTGCTTGTTCCGGAAACACTTGCGGCATAATCATAAGCGCCTTGCGTAACTATTTCAGGTTTAATTCTTCCATCGTACGAAGGTCCGAACGAACTGAAAGAAGCTTTAACATTGCTGTTTGAAACCGCTCCAACCGCAATTACATTAAAACCATCTGCCGGAGCGCCGATATAATGCCATGAACCATTTCCATCATTTCCGGCTGAAGTAAATGTAGAAATACCAAATTGAGAAAAAGCAAGTTCAACCGCTTTTGTAATCACGGTAGTTTTTCCATTCATATCTGCATAAACGTACGAAAATGTTGAAGGATCAAATTCATTATAACCGAGTGAACTTGTAGTGATGTCAACTCCGATGCTGTCCATCCATTGCAAAGCGGCTGCGTAATTATCTTCTTCAACGTGTGTCTCGCTTCCAATGTCTTCCGTCTTTGCAAGGATGAAAGAAGCATTGAATGCAGGCGCAACGATCTTCCCTTCTTTGTATCCGCCGATAAGAGAAAAGATGGCAGTGCCGTGACCGTCTTGCCCGCTAACATCCCCAACTTCGTTTGCAGTATTATTATCGTGAAAGACGAAATCATATTCGGCAATAACTTTTCTTGCAACAAGCGATTCAATTAATTTCCAACGGAAACCGGAATCTAAAATTCCGATTACAACGCTGTCTCCCGTTATCCCTTTTGCGTGTACTTGTGGAATTTGAGAAAGAGCATATTGCCCTAAAGAACTGCCGTAATCGTACGCGAGTCCGGTGTTATCGATAGAAGTTTTTTCAAAACTTTTGGAAGGTTCTTCCTTAATCTTCTCTTTATTAAAAGAAAGACTTTTTACTTCTTCGACTTTTTCTACAAACGGAAG
>JAVHOS010000316.1:0-1642 GCA_036170205.1 Ignavibacteriaceae bacterium
GAATTGCCGGAACTCCAGAAGAAATTTATGAACATCGCTATGGCAAAAGTTTCTACATCAGCTAAAGAAGCGTTTGATATGGAAATTTTTAAACATGGCAGAGATTCAATAACCATAAATCCGCATCGTGTAATTGCCGATGCGAAGGACGCCGTTCTTTTACTTGCAAATAAAGGCTATACTCGTCCTACGCAGCGGGAAGATATAAAAGTTCTCGGACGTTCTGCATTAGCAACTTTGCTACTCGGAGCTTATTCGTTCAACCGCGGGCACTACATTTCCGATCACGATAAAAAGATCGTGGAGAAATTAGCGTACATCATGTGCGGCGGCGATTTGAGCGAAGGAACGCTTGTCTCTGAACAATATCTTTTAGATTTAGAGCGTGAAGCTTTCTTAAGCTTGATAACTGAAAAGAAAACGATGGAACGAATCCAAAGTATTTTAACAACGGGCAAACCGCTTCGGAATTAGAATAACAGGAAGGAAAGAAATTTTTTAATGTTAGACGGAAAAAGAAAGTGTAAGAGTAAGATTACGGGCAAGAGCAAGAGCAAGAAGTTCGTAATAATCTATGAATTAAATAACTGAGAGTTTTAGAAATAATTTGAGAGAATAATAATATGAGAGAAGCATTTATCGTAGCAGGTTATCGTTCAGCGATAGCGAAAGCAAAAAAAGGGGGTTTCCGTTTTTATCGCCCGGATGATTTAGCCGCAGATGTTATTAGGCATTTATTAAAACAAGTGCCTCAATTAGACCCGCATCGTGTTGATGATGTAATTGTTGGGAATGCATTTCCCGAAGCTGAGCAAGGATTGCAAATCGGAAGAATGATTGCGCTGCAAGTTCTTCCTATTGAAGTTCCCGGTTCTACCGTAAATCGTTTTTGCGCTTCAGGCGTTGATTCTATTGCTACGGCTGTTGCAAGAATTCAATCAGGAATGATGGACTGCATTATTGCCGGCGGAACGGAATCAATGTCAATGGTTCCCATGACCGGATGGAAACTTGCACCGAATTATAAAATCGCAAAAGAACATCCTGAATTTTATATGGGAATGGGATTGACATCAGAAGAAGTTGTTCGTGATTACAAAATATCACGGCAAGATCAGGATGAGTTTGCTTATCATTCACACATGAAAGCCATCAACGCTCAAAAAGAAGGATACTTCAAAGATCAAATTGTACCGGTTGAAATTGAAGAAGTTTATCTTGAAAATGGAAAACGGAAAGTGAAAAAGTTTGTAGTTGATAAAGATGAAGGACCACGCGCAGATACAACAATTGAAGCGTTAGCAAAACTAAAACCTGTCTTTGCTGCCGATGGAACATCCACAGCGGGAAATTCTTCTCAGACTTCCGATGGAGCGGCGTTTGTTCTTGTAATGTCAGAAGAAATGGTAAAAGAATTAAACGTTAAACCAATTGGGCGAATGGTTTCTTATGCCGTTGCCGGTGTTGATCCGCGGGTAATGGGCATTGGACCTATTGCAGCAATTCCAAAAGCGCTTAAAAAAGCAAACTTGAAATTGGACGACATTGATTTGATTGAACTCAACGAAGCGTTTGCTTCTCAATCGCTTGCAGTTGCAAGAACACTTGGATTGAACAATGAAATTCTAAACGTAAACGGCGG
>JAVHOS010000317.1:0-3822 GCA_036170205.1 Ignavibacteriaceae bacterium
TAATTAATTCCTTGTCGATAGTAAAAATATATTTTTCATTTGGGGCAATTAAAAAAATCGGACGCTTGGCTTCCTTCGCTTGCCAACGAGTGGCTCCCGTTTTAATATCAACAGAAGTCAATTTCCTCTCAACACAATAAACTAATTTTTCACCAATGATGTGTGGCATGAATTGAACATTGTCCTGGTCGTATTCCCATTCATGTCTCCAGTTTATTTTTCCATCTGTCGCATTGATTAATCCTATTCCTTCAGTTCCCATCACGAAAATTGAATTTTGATCATAGACTACACGAAGACATTTTTTTGCAGCGGCGCCCCAGATGGTGAACAATCCGTTATACTCACACGATGCATCTGCTTGTTCTAAAGCGGAAATATATTTGCTGTATTCTTTTCCGCCATACGTGTAGTAAGTATATTCTGCGCCATAACCGATACTTCCGATAGGCCATTCATCTATCGCATAAGTTTTTTTGTATGGCATTTTCCCAAGATCGTTTTTACTCAGATTAATAGTGAAATCATATTTCCCGCCGTCAGCTTTCATTTGAAGCGCGTAGATATTTTCTTCGTCACCAAAATAAAGTTGTTTTGTAACTGCATCATAGTTATTTCTCAAAGAAAAATTCGGAGTTAAGAAACTTGGATCAGTCTCGGTTTCTATTCGCCAGAGAAGTTTACCGGATGTACAATCATATGCGGCAAAACCATAGGGACTTTCATCCCATTTGTTTTGTATTTTCATCCCAGCTCCATCAAAAAATATTGCAGGCGGAACCATGTCGATACTGAATTTTTTTTCTCCCATTTTAACATAAAGTACATTGTCAACAACCATCCCTTCGCGTGGTATAGCTTTAATAGTGCCATTGTTCACCCATAATCTTTTCTCGGCTTTTAAATCGTAGGCGGCGATATTTTCATTGCCAACGAGGTATACAATATTTCCCTCGATGAATGGCATCATATCAGCATAACGAACCGCTCCTCCGGCAGTTATCGAATAATCACTCAGGCGTAAATAATCTTTAAAGAGAATTTCACCCGTTTTAGTATTGATAATTGAAATTCCATCTCCTCCCTTTTCTTTAGTATCAGGATTACATAACGAATTAATTGACAAGGTACCGAAGACAATGTTTCCGTCATACTCTAAAGTAACATAATTAAATCCGATATTTTCCCAGCCAAGAGTATTTTCAACTTTTAAAGTTTTCATCACTCCACCGAATAAAGACCGCGCCCAATCAGCGGTTCCGTAAGGAGTTGTTCCCAAAGAAGTTGTTCTATAAATAACTTTTCCTGTTAAGGCATTTATGCGCATCAAATAAACATTAGCGCCTCCTTCTGCAACCGATGTACTTGTATAAGTCAGCAGTAGATCATTTCCCTCAACACGTAAATATCGATGTGCGCAACCGGCAAAATCTTTATCATCTTTTTGTGATTGCCAGAGAACTTTTCCTTCAGCGAGTTCGATAGCTAACATACCGTTTTTTAATCCGGCGAATAAATAATCTTTACCGGCAACTTTCATTATTTCAAAAGTTCTGAAATCGTCAGCACCTACTTTTACTTCAGTTAATTTGCCAGTTTCTTCGTCAAAGAAAAAAGTGTTTTCTTCACCAAGAATTACACAACCCTTGTCTATAGTATAGATGACTTCTTTGTCTGCATCAAAACTTGCTTTGCTTTTGAAAATCTCTTGGTTGGAAACGACATCAATCACCGCCAAAGCTCCATCTAAGCAAAAAATCAGATAACGTTCATCTTTAGAAATGTAACTCCAACGCCGACCTTTTTCAGGCAGATCATATTCGACCTCGTAATCATCAGCTAGAAAAACTCTGTTCCCCGATTTTATATCGAACAGTCCAACACCTTCCGAATTAAAGAGAACTACGAACCGGTTTTGATTTTTTAATACCTTCCAATTCCAGGTGTCGAACTGATATAACTTCTGATTATAATCGAACTCCTGCCGCCATAATTCATTTCCGTTTTGAAGGTCGATTCCGATATGAATTCCACCGAACCGTAATACCGTGATATCGCCGATCAAAAAAAGATTTACAAAATCTTTTTGTTCTACATTCGAGTATTCTTTCTCCCAGGCTAATTTACCGGTAAGGGCATTATAAGCTTGAACTTTGTCATCTGCGCTTACTAAATAAAAATTGCCTGCTATTTGATGAATTCCCTCTTTCTCGTAATCATCAATTTCGAGTGCGTATTTCTTTTCCCCCTTAACCGCATCATAGAGATAAATATTTTCAGCACACTGCAAAAAAAGCTGGTTCCCGTTGTCGAGGAAGTAATAACTTTCAATTGGGGAATCAAGTTCGAGGCTCCATTTGGGGATTTGCTGTGCAACCAGAACGAAACAAAAGCACAAAAAGAAAAAAAACAGTTTTTTAGCATTCATCTGAATATTCCTTTTTTAATGTGATTTGAACTGACGTATCTAATAAATTTTTAAGATCGATTTGGCAAGCTTAAACCGCAGCCAGGCAGAACTGAGTTGTACGTGGGGAATGGTTGAGAAGGCAAATGCTGGACAGAATTTCTTCTTCAGAAAATTTAGATTAAAATAAACAATTTTACATCCAAAAATTATCGAGAAAAAAATTAGTTTCAAACAAATATTTTTTCTTTAACCCCATCGTTATTTATCAACTCCGTAGTGAATTATTTTAATCCCGTATTTTGAACGGAGCGCGTCAATCGAAGCAAGCATCCTTTTTTCTTTTTCTTCCTTCCCGTCAAACAAATTTTCTTGCTCAAATGAGCTGTAAAAATTGGTGAGTTGAACGCCGATGAGTCTTACGGAAACGCGCCTCTTGTATGCATTTCTAAAAAGATCGGCAACTGTATTGTAAATAACTTTATCGCTGTTGGCAGGTTCTTTCAAAGTCTGTGCACGGGTTAAAGTAATAAAATCGGAGTAACGCAATTTTAAGGTTATGGTTTTTGTCATCCATCCTTTTTTGCGAAGCGAATTTGCAACATCTTCAACTAAATGAAAAAGAATGTTTTCGATTTCACGATGATCAGAAATATCTTGATGAAATGTTTCTTCTCTGCCGATACTTTTTCTCTCCCGTTCGATTGTAAGAAACTCTGCTCCTTTTCCATGCGCGTGTTCATAAATTGCCAAACCATATTTACCGAAGAGAGTAGTGAAATAATCGCTTGAAGCGTTGGTGATATCTTTTATTATTCGGAAGCCGCGCGCGTTCAATTGCTTGGTAGTAACTTTACCGATTCCCGGCATCGTTTCAATGGGTAGTGGCGCAAGGAATTCTTGTTCCTGCCCGGCGATAACGTATGTAATGCCTTGCGGTTTTGCATAATCCGAACCTATTTTGGCAACATATTTATTTGAGGCAATACCGATTGAACAAGGCAATGAAAGTTCTTTTTTTATTTCAGTTTGAAGGAGCGATGCAAAAAGATAAGGATGTCCGTAAATTTTTTCGCAGCCGGAAAAATCCATATAAAACTCATCGATTGAAGCTTGTTCCATTACCGGTGCGTAACGATCTAAAATATTTTTTACCGCTTTAGAATAGCGCGAATATTCTTTTCCGTGTCCATGTAAATAAATTCCTTTTGGACAAAGTCTAAACGCATCCCGTATCGGCATTGCTGAATGAAGTCCATAGGCGCGCGCTTCATAAGAACAAGCTGCTACCACACCTCTTCCGTGCGGATCCCCACCAACAATAACAGGTTTCCCTTCCAAAGAAGGTTCGAGAATCCGTTCGACGGAAACGAAAAACGTATCTAAATCAAGATGAAAAATTGTGGGCATATATC
>JAVHOS010000317.1:3922-8150 GCA_036170205.1 Ignavibacteriaceae bacterium
GAATTCTATGAAGATAAATCAATTTTTAATTTCCCTATCATCGTTTACGATGATTTTTCCGGATAGTATAACGATGAACGGCAACGCGGTTTATTATAAGGGGTTATGAAAATTTGTTCGTTTTTCCCTAATTCCGCATTCCGGTAAACCGGAACGCTGCACGAATAAATCCCGATACATCGTGATAAAATTCCCATCATCCCGATTTATCGTGATGATTTATTTGCCCGGCGATACCGTTTACGGTATCGCAGTTTAACATAAATTCTCTGTTATTCTTTGTTCCTCACGTAAATCAATTTAAATTTTCCCTTTTGATTTTCGCGCTGTTCAATTTCAAATTTATCAATCGACTTGATCAGCGGTGTAAGTTTTTGAAATCCATAATTACGTGAATCGAAATTCGGCTGTTTTTTTTGTAAAAGATTTCCGACATCACCAAGAAAAGCCCAACCATCTTCATCGGCAAGATCGGATACAGTTGAAGCAATCAGTTTAACTACTTTCGGAGTAATTTTGTCCACTTCATTTTTCTTTGTTGTTTCTCCTTTCGTTTTAGTAACTTCACTGCTGTCGGTTGGTTCTTTAGTTTGATTTTTAAGAATTTCTAAGTAGATGAATTTATCGCAAGCAACAATAAAAGGTTCGGGAGTTTTCTTTTCGCCGATACCAAAAACCTTCATCCCCGCTTCTCTTAACCTGGTTGCAAGCCTTGTAAAATCACTATCACTTGAAGCTAAACAAAAACCATTAACTTTTTCAGAATATAAAATATCCATAGCATCTATAATCATGGCTGAGTCTGTGGCATTTTTCCCGGTAGTGTAACCATATTGTTGTATCGGCGTTATCGCGCTTTCTAAAAGAATATTTTTCCATTTGGAAAGACTTGGTTTAGTCCAGTCGCCGTAAATTCTTTTGATGGTTGGATTTCCATATTTTGCTATCTCTTCCATCATCTCCTTTATATAAGCAGATGGGATATTATCTCCATCAATCAACACAGCAAGTTTAAGATCGGGTTCCATTTGTTCCTCTGAAATTATTCATCGAATAAATAGGTTTTGTTTTGATATTGAGGGTCATCTGTTTTTAGATCAACCTCAATTTCACTTTGCAATTTAACGAACATACTTAGTATTAGCAATCTGCGGAATTCTTCACATTAATCGGATGAAACAATTTTAAATAAGTGATGCTGCATGTGACCAATGTAATCGTCAATAAAATACGCGAGAGTGGTTGGTTTTGATTTTGTAACTGGCTGCCAGGCAATTTCGTCAAGGTTGTGCAATGTTCTTTTAAGTAAAAGAGTATCTTCGGGGATAACGGCAATTATTCTGCTGAGATGCAAATTAAATTCGTACCAAAGCTGAATTAGTGAATGCCAGGGCGCCTTCTGATAATGTTGAACTTTAATCCAATCATCTTGTTGGTAACCGACAAAAATTAGATCGTTTTTAAATTGCGCTCTCACAAACCGTTGATGATTGTTGGAGGCGGAGTCGATGAGGTGACCAATAATTTCCTTATACGACCATTTCTCCGGCTTATTTTTTTTACCGCTTTCTTCTTCCGAAATAATTATTAATTTGTTGTAAGCTTCCCCGGTAGCATTAAGTAACGCATTGCTAAGTTCGTCTGATTTCATCCCGGTAATCCTTAATTATATTTTTAAAATAAGCCCGGTCGCATTTTTTGAACCGATACTTCCAGCATTTGCATAATTTCTTTTGCATTCACTAAGGCGTTCCCCTGCGGATGGTTGTTCATAATGATATATATATCTTTCACTTTATCATAAATGGTTTTAATCTTTTGTATTACTTCGGTTAATTCGCCGGCAGAATAGCAATATAGGTATCGCTCATTTTGTTGTTCATACGATTGCTCTTTGCCATAATTTGCAAGTGATTTTTTCCATGCCTCAACATTTCTTCCATGAAAACGTAGATAAGCTTTATCATTTGTTATCACAGGCTCAAAATGAATTGCCTTTCCAATTTCCGGTTGATCGATGGTACAAAAGGTAATATCCAATGCATTGAAAAAATCATAAGCAGCTTTGTCGCTCCACGATGAATGTCGAACTTCAACAAATTGATTATAGCTTGAAAATAGCTCGTTTAATTGCCGAATGTATTCCGCAGTTGTTTCATTAAAAGGGAATGAATATGGAAACTGCATCAAAATTCCGCCAAGACGCCCGGCGCTGAGTAGTTTATCTAAATTCTCCGTAATCGCTTTTACCTTTTGTTTATCATACTTCCGCAGATGTGTAAAATCTTGATGAAGTTTTACAGTAAAAAGAAAATCGTTCATCTCTTCAATTTTTCTTATCCAGCCTTCGACTATTTTCGGTGAAAGATAAGTATAATAAGTTGAGTTCACTTCTACACAATTAAAATGTGCGGCATAAAACTGAAGCCAGTCAAAATCTTTTGTTTGTTGTTTTGGATAAAAATTTGGAACCCAGTCTTTGTAAGACCATCCCGCCGTTCCGATGTGTGTCTTAGGCATGAAATTTATTTTTAAATATTAATAATCAAATTGACCGCGTACAAAAAACTATAAAACGACCTTCGAGATTTTGCAAATAATTTTAGATCTAACAGCGAGAAAATCTCGAAGGTTTGTTATTGAAGATTTAGTTAGAACGGCGCTTCTTCGGGTTCTTTAACCTGAGAAGGTTTTCCTTTGTTATTGTTAAATTCATTTATTGCAAGAGTGTTTAGCTCTTCTTTTAGTTCTTTCGGCAATATAACTTTTTCATAATATTTGCCGTCTTTTCCTTTTTCACTCGGGCAATTAACAAATAAACCATTACTTCCATCAACCAAAGTAAATCCTTTGATGGTTATACCTTCTGAGGTGATAACATCAAAGAAGGCGCTGGTTTTGCTGGTGCTGCTACTGTACGGATTCAATCTTAAAATTTTCATAATTCTGTTCCTTTAAATTTTATTTTTTGTTTAATTAATGTTAAAAATGAAGTGTCGGTGCAAACCGCACACTGAAGCCGTACGCCAACGACGGTTCCGTTAAATAAACGAACAGAATAAATATGTTGTGCCATGGATTCCTCCTTGGTTTTGTTTTTGGATACCCCCACCCAGCCATTGTGTTATTTATGCAGGGTGGTTGTTTTTAATTCTTCACTTATAAATAATTTTCTCCAATAAAAAATGTTCCCAACTTTTGTGATGAGAAAAGGAGATGGTTGCTCCATATCTATTTCCAACATTTAGTTATAAAAACCGTAATAAATCTTTTACTTCAAAAAAGATTATTTTAAAACGGCTTTTATTTTTGCAACAGTTTCTTTGCCATACAGATTACAGATTCCTTTTTTTGCAGTCGGTTTTATTCCAAGTTCAAGAATTGCTTTTTTTACTTTGGCATCTGAGACAGATAATGTTTTGGCAATATTTCCCGCACTTAGTAGGTCAGCTTGTTCTGTTTTCATAACGAGGTATCCTTTATTTTTAAAAAAATGCCTTTATTGTTTTAAGTATTTGTAGTAAAAGTAAAAATTTTTAAAGAAAAGTCAAAGAACTATTTCTGTGTATACAAAATTTATAAGAGTTTTCTCCTCACTCGCTGCTTTCCTTTTTTGTTGCTAACTACCTTAAACCCGACTCTCTCAAACAATGATAGAGTCCCTGTCCAAACAAAAGCCGCTGGTAATTCCTTTTCTAATTTTACCGGATAGCCTTCAACAATTTTTGCTCCATGTTGTTTTAATGATTTAACCGAATGCTTTAATAAGGCAAGTGCAACTCCTTTTTTTCTAAATCCTTTTTTGATAAAGAAACACGGAATTGACCAGACATTTTCCGCGTCATCGCATTTAAAACTTGGCGCTCTATCAAGTTTTAGATAATCAATTCTCTTATCAAACGAACACCAACCGATAACTTCCTCGTCGGAAAAAGCAAGCGCGCCGTGTGCGAGACCGGAAGTAATTAATTTTTTAAAACGTTTCTTCGCTTCAACTCCTTTTACATCTTCCCATTTTTCATTTTTTTCAATGCGCCAATTCATGCACCAGCAACCGCCGCAAGCTCCGTTGCTGCCGAACAGCTCTTCAATATATTTCCACGAATCGGGTGTTACATCCACTATTCTAATATTCATCATTTACTCTCCGTTTACAGTAACCACAATACTTCGCTCACCACCATGATTACGATGCTCACAAAGATAAATGCCTTGCCAGGTTCCAAGG
>JAVHOS010000318.1:0-1639 GCA_036170205.1 Ignavibacteriaceae bacterium
ATGGTGCAGATACAAAGCAGTTGGTTTCCGTTCTTCGACCGCAATCCGCAAACGTTTTGTGACATTTATAATGCCAATGAAAATGATTTTCAAAAAGCTACACACCGAGTTTATCACTCGGAGAAATATCCTTCCATCATTAAAATTAATTTATTAAAGGAGAAAAAATAAGATGAAGAAAAAAGGATTGTTTCTCTTTTGTCTTTCCCTTTCCGTTTCACTCGCACAAGTAAATGTTGAAAAAGAATAAGAAGCGATTAAACAAGCCGAGATTGAATTTTCTAATCTGTCTGTAAAAGAAGGATTTCATAAGGCGTTTCTATCTTGCGTTGCCGATGATGGCGTTTTACTTCGTCCGAACAGTTATCCGGTTACAGGAAAGAAAGCGATTGAAGAACTTTACGCAAAGAGTAGCGACTCCACTTTTACATTGACATGGAAACCGTTGTTCGCAGATGTTTCTTCTTCCGGCGATATGGGCTATACTTACGGCACCTGGGAATTAATAACAAAAAGCGGAGATGACAAACCAAGCTACGGAACCTATACAACCTTTTGGAAAAAAGATAAAAATGGGAAATGGAAGTTTGTTTTAGACACCGGAAATGATGGATTAGGAAAATAAAAAATAGCACGCGGATTTCGCTGATTAAACAGATGAACACGGATTAAATCCGCGACGATCCGTCTTATCCGCGTCATCCGCGGGCTATTGCAGCTAAAACGGAAATTCTTCCTTGTAATCTACTTTCTGCTCAAGCTTTTTTTCTTTGTTGATTTTTGCAGTTAAGTGATTCGGGTTTCCTTCAACATAAATTGCTTTGTACGGTTTTGTAGGACACGCAAATTCGCACGCGCCGCAGCCGATGCAAAATTCATCTTTCACTTCCGGAATTACCAATTTGTTTTTATACGGAACCATGTTCACCGCTTTTGTCGGGCAATGTTCAGAGCATGCGCCGCAGTCAGTATTTTCAGTATTAACAATGCAATTGTCCTTTACAAATTTTGCTTTGCCAAGCTGCGTTAATTTTTTTTCTTCCAGCGAGATTGAAGAAATTGCACCGGTTGGACAAACCTCTCCGCAAAGTTTGCATTCAAAATTGCAAAATCCGGTTTGGAAATTCATTCGCGGCTGAAACATTCCAAGTAATCCATACTCTAAAAATGCCGGCTGCAAAACCTGTGTTGGACAAACGCTTACACACAGATGGCAAGAAGTACAATTCTGTGTAAAATTATTTCTGCTCTGTGAACCCGGTGGAGTTACGGGATTCTTTCTAAACACCGCAACTTTACTTTCCTTTTTCGGAGTAATTTTAATTTGGCTTAACGTTATCCCCGTTAATCCAACAGCGTAAACAAACGTGTTAAATAAAAAATTTCTTTTTGAATGACTGACTTGTTCCACATGTTCACTTGTTCGCGTTTCTTTTCTGTCTTGCATATTCTTTTTTGATGAAGAAAGAAATCCGTATTCGAATTTCATTCCATCGGTGGGGCAAACATCAAAACAGTTGAAGCATGAAACGCATCGATCGAAATCAACGGTTTTAGTTTTTTTATCGATGCAGTTTGATTTGCAGACTCTCTCGCAAATTCCACACGCTTTGCACTTCTTTTCATCAATGGCAATTTT
>JAVHOS010000319.1:0-5954 GCA_036170205.1 Ignavibacteriaceae bacterium
TCCAATTTATCGCTGGTAAACGGAAAACTATTTAGTTATCGCAATATCACTTCCGGGGATTTCGGATTTTTTGTTCTTCGTATTATGAACCAAATTACTTTCCGTTGGAGCTAATTTTGTTTTCCCTTCTTTAACGCTAATATAAAGTTGATCATTCTCAATTATATAATAAAATTGTCTGCGGAATTCTTCCATCGGTATACCGCAAGTTGCGGCGAACTTAGCAATTTCATGCGGGTCGTCAAAATCAGCCTTATTCAGCCGAAGCATATATCTCCGCGCAATTAAAAAAGATTCCGAAGCCGAGTCAACCATTCGCACTCTGGTTTTATTAGTTACTGGATCGAGAATATCTTTGAAATAAAGAGGAACAAAATGTCCGTTTTGAATAGAAACCATCGCCGCATTTCCGCCATCAAGAATAAATTGGGTGGCAGAAAATCCAAGGTCGCGTGTATATTCCATATCGAAAGGAATCGGATCGGCGCAGCGTAATTCGTAACCAATATTTTTTGCTACAATTGTTTCTTTGATATTAAAATCGCGTAATCTCTCCTGAACTTTGGATTTAAGAATTTCTCCAAAATTAATTTCGGCAATTCTAATATTATTATGCGCATCGCGCTCAACTTCAACTAAAGCATTTAAATCGCTTGGGTCTAAATGTTCAACTAAACCTTCGGCAAGAATAGCAACGCCATCGCTCTTTCCGTAGCTTAATCTTTTAATAATTGCGCCGGCAAGAATATCAACTACGTGTTTAAGCTTAATTACCTTGCTCGGAAATTCTTCAGGGATTAAGGTCATTGTAGCTCCGGTAGCTTTCCCGATACCAAGAGCAAGGTGTCCCGCTTTTCTTCCCATGGTTACAACAAAGTACCAGCGGGAAGTTGTTTGAGCATCGACCATTAGACTTTTAACAATTTCAACACCAAGGTGGCGCGCAGTTTGAAATCCAAAAGTAGGAATACCGTGCGGAAGATCGAGATCGTTATCAATGGTCTTAGGAACGTGGACTACACGAATTCTTCCGGCTGCCATTTCTTCAACTTTCATTGCGCTGAATGCAGTATCGTCGCCGCCAATGGTAATAAGTTTATCTACGTTTAATCTTAATAAAGAAGTTACCGTATTCTCTAAAAGTTTTTTGTCTTTTGTTGGATTGCTTCGTGAGATACCGATGAATGAACCACCGGTAAAATGAATACGGCTAACATTGTGAATATTCAATTGTTTAACATGATCAATATCGCCTTCCATTATCCACTTGAAACCGTCACGCATTCCAAGTACTTCTATACCTTCAACAGCAGCTCGTATCGTTGCCGCACCGATAACGCTGTTAATCCCTGGTGCCGGTCCGCCGGCAACTAAAATAGCTAATTTTTTAGGTGCAATCATTTTATTAACTCCGTTTTTTTTTGGTCATTAGTAATTAGTCATTCGTCATTGGCAAATGACTAATGACTCTCAATCAATTTAATATTTTTAATTTTGCAAACTTTAACATTAATTGTTTAAGATTATTCCCCTCGAAGGCAACGCTAACTTTTTGAGTATCGCCTGCTCCGATAACCTGCAACACTTTGCCAAGACCGAATTTGTCGTGCATTACCCTGCTTCCAACTTTTATGTGGTTGGATTTATCCTGGCTGAAATCAACGTAATCAACATTCTCAAAGTATTCGTAGTAAATTTCTTTTTTAGATTTACGATTCGCTTTTCTACCTGAACCGCTGGTTACTTCAGTAATTGTGTCCGAACTGATCTCATCAATAAAGCGTGATCTATTTTGATAAGCTACTTCGCCAAATCGGTAGCGTGACCTTGCATGCGAAACAAAAACTTTTTGTTCAGCGCGTGTCATCGCAACGTAAAATAATCTTCTTTCTTCATCCATTGAAGCGTCTGTGCTAAATCTATTTGAAAGCGGGAAAATATCTTCTTCACAACCGGAAATAAAAACGATCGGGAATTCCAATCCTTTCGCGCTGTGAACCGTCATTAAATTTACGTGCTGTTTAGTTTCATCCAACAAATCCAAATCTGAAGCGAGCGAAACATCCTGTAAATAATCATTAAGTTTTACGTTCGGATGTTCAACTGAATAATCTGTTATTGCCGAAAGAAGCTCCTGCACGTTATCTAACCTTGCCAAAGATTCATACGAACTTTCTTCTTTAAATAATTTAATAACGCCGAGTTCATCGATGAGTGAACGTGTGAGTTCACCGACAGAAAGACGATCACTCAACGAGATATATTTATCCAAAAGAATTCTAAAACCTTTAACATTTTTCTGGATACGTTCTTTAATATCGATGACTTCAAAAACTCTTTGCATCGTGTCAAAAAGAGAAATTTCATGTCTTCTCGCAAACGCTGTCATTCTCTTTATTGTTGTCATTCCTATTCCGCGTTGAGGGAAATTCATTATACGGAGAAGGCTTTCTTCATCATTTTGATTTGCAATAACGCGGAGATAAGCAACAATGTCTTTAACTTCTTTTCTTTTATAAAACTCTACGCCGCCAATTATTAAGTAGGGAATTTTCTCCCGGCGGAAAACATCTTCCAACACCCGTGATTGTGCATTAGTTCGATACAAAACCGCAAAGTCGTTCATGCTTCTTTTGAAGTTATGAATCTCATCTTTTATAATTCTTGTAATATGATAACCTTCATCTTTTTCATCAGAACATTTTATCAAACCGACCAAATCACCTTCGTCGTTATCTGTCCAAAGTGTTTTGCTGATTTGATCTTTGTTGTTTTTAATAACGCTATCAGCAGCGGCAAGAATAGTTTTAGTAGAGCGGTAATTTTGTTCAAGCCGAAAAGTTTTAGCTTTATGATAATCTTTTTCGAAGTTAAGCATGTTTGTAAGGTCAGCTCCGCGCCAACTGTAAATGCTTTGTGCATCGTCTCCAACAACACAGATTTTTTCCTCTTTGTTTACGAGCATTCGAAGTAATTCGTACTGAGCTTTGTTCGTATCCTGAAATTCATCAACAAGAATGTACTGAAATTTCTTTTTATACTTTTGGTGGATTTTCGGATTATTGGTAAAAAGCTCTATCGGTTTTAAAAGAAGATCATCAAAATCCATAGCATTATGCTCTTGAATCCTCTTTTGATATTGTTCATAGATATCTGCAATTTTTTCATCGATAAAAGAAGTCATCATCTTTTTTCTGAAAACTGCAGGAGTTATCATGTGGTTTTTTAAATAACTAATACGATGACGGACAGCGCTTGGATTTACCGTATCGGTAGAAATATTCATTTCACTCATCGTATTTTGGACTAACGACGATGAATCTTCAGTATCGTAAATTGAAAAATTTACAGAAAATTCAAGCGATTCGGATTCGATACGCAGAATCCTTGCAAAAATAGAATGGAACGTTCCCATCCATAAATATTGCGCTTTTGTGCCGATGAGTTCTTTTATACGCTCCTTCATTTCACTTGCCGCTTTATTCGTAAAAGTAAGCGCAAGAATAGATTCCGGCTCGTAGCCTTTATCAATAAGATAAGCAATTTTATAAGTGAGGACACGCGTCTTGCCGGAGCCTGCCCCGGCAACAATTAATGATGATCCGCCGTCATATTCAACAGCTTTTTTCTGTTCCGAATTCAGTGATTTTAAACTTACCATAAACCCTTTTAAATTTTGACTTGCAAATATAATGATTTTTAACATTTTACTGAAAAATTTTTAGTGGTAATATGGCGGGAAGAATAAAAAACCCTCCGGAAAAGGAGGGTTTTTAGGTTTTATCTTATTTCTATCGTTCGGGGCTTGGCAAATTCTTGTTTCGGCAAATTGATAACCAATTGACCGTTGGAATATTTTGCTACGATCTTCTCTATATTTATTGAATCTGCGAGTTTGAATTTGCGAAAGTAATTCCCGGTAGAAGTTTCCGAAAGAATATAGTTCCTTTGTTCGATTGCTTTGAGATCAGCCTTTGCCATAATTACGAGATGGCTGTCCTCAATTTTGATCCTGATTTTCTCTTTCGGAATGCCCGGTAAATTAACCGACATAACAAATTCATCGGCTATTTCGTAAACATCAACTAAAGGAGCGCACAGTCCTTCTTGCTCAAAAGCTTGTTCCCAATTCTCCTCATTTTGAACTTCCACTTTTACGAGGTCTTTGTTATCAGACATATCTGTTCTTTCCTTTCATTTTTTTAAGTTGACAGTTTTCAGACGTCAGTGATCAGTAATCAAATCTTTTAATTGATTAATGACCACTGACCGCCTTTCAACTTTCAACTTTCTACTTGTTACTTTCCACTTTTATCTCTCTACTTCTTGTCCTTATCGTCAACTTCTTCATAAGAAGCGTCTTGAACTTCCTTTTCATCCTTTTTCGGCTCTTGCGGTTCTGCGCCCGGTTGACCGCCCATATTTGCAAAGTCTTGCGGATTAAATCCCGCACCCGGTTGTTGACCAGCATTAGCTTGTGAGTAGAGAGTAGAAGCTATTTCGTTCCATACTTTGTTTAAGGCTTCAGTTGCCGCTTTTATCGTGTCCGAATTGTTAGTTGCGATTGCATCTTCGACTTTCTTGATTTCAGATTCAAGTTTTGCTTTTGCATCGGGAGTGATTTTTTCTTTCAATTCCTCGATTTGTTTTTTGGTCTGGAAGACCAAACTATCAGCCTGGTTTTTAATTTCGATACTTTCTTTCTTCTTTTTATCTTCAGCCGCATGTTCCTGGGCATCTCGTCTCATTTTTTCAACTTCGTCTTTGCTCAATCCGCTTGAAGAAGTGATCTTAATGCTTTGCTCTTTGTTTGTAGCTTTATCCTTTGCGGCAACATGGAGAATTCCGTTGGCGTCAATATCAAAAGAAACTTCAACTTGAGGAATACCTCTTGGCGCCGGCGGAATTCCATCTAAATGAAATCTTCCGAGCGTTCTGTTATCCGAAGCCATCGGTCTTTCCCCTTGAAGGATGTGAATCTCAACAGAAGGTTGATTATCACTTGCAGTAGAAAAGACTTCGCTCTTCTTCGTCGGAATTGTTGTATTAGCTTGGATGAGAGTTGTCATAACTCCACCAAGCGTTTCAATTCCTAACGAAAGCGGTGTTACGTCTAACAATAGAACATCTTTTACTTCACCTGATAAAACCGCGCCTTGAATTGCAGCACCAACCGCAACAACTTCATCAGGATTAACTCCTTTGTGTGGTTCTTTTCCAAAAAGATTTTTAACTAATTCCTGAACTTTCGGAATTCTTGATGAACCGCCGACCAGAATAACTTCATCAATTTGCGAAGCGGAAACACCGGCATCTTTAATAGCCTTTTCGCATGGAGTTTTAGTGCGCTCAACCAAATCATCTACCAACTGCTCAAATTTTGCGCGGGTAATAGTGATGTTCATATGTTTCGGACCGTCTTGCGTAGCTGTAATGAACGGTAAATTTACATCCGTTTGCGCTGAAGATGAAAGTTCAATTTTCGCTTTTTCAGCAGCTTCTTTCAAACGTTGCAAAGCCATTGCATCGTTACGAAGATCGAGACCTTCTTGTTTTTTGAATTCATCTGCAAGAAAATCAATTAAGCGTTGATCAAAATCATCACCGCCAAGGTGTCCGTCGCCGTTGGAGGATTTAACTTCAAATACACCTTCACCAATTTGCAAAATTGAAATATCAAATGTACCGCCGCCAAGATCATAAACAGCAACGAGTTGTTCTTTATGTTTTTTGTCCAATCCGTAGGCTAATGCTGCGGCAGTTGGTTCATTAATTATTCTTCTAACTTTCAATCCGGCAATTTCACCGGCGTCTTTTGTTGCCTGGCGTTGCGAATCGTTAAAATAAGCCGGAACGGTAATAACAGCTTCTGTTACTTCTTGTCCGAGGTATTCTTCAGCGGTCTTTTTCATTTTCTGCAAAACCATTGCAGAGATTTCAGGCGGTGAATAAAG
>JAVHOS010000319.1:6054-8143 GCA_036170205.1 Ignavibacteriaceae bacterium
TTTAAATAAAGTAAGGGAAAGATTTTCTTTCCCTTGTAATTAATTGATTGAAATAATTCGTTCTTCCGGTTTTTTCGGAGCCGCTTTTTCAATTTCTATTTTCAAGATACCGTCGTTGAATTTCGCTTCGATCTTTTCTGTGTTAACTTCATCAGGTAAAGTAAAACTTCTGGTAAAGGAACCATACGACCTTTCTGATCTAAAGAAGTTTTTCCCTTTTTGTTCTAATTCCTTTTTCTTCTCTCCAGTAACCATTAAAACGTTATCATGTACAGAGATGTTCAAATCTTTTTTGCTGATTCCGGGCACTTCCGCTTCGAAGTATATTTTCTTATCATCTTCATAAATATCAATTTGGGGATGATAGGTAGAACTAAATTCTTGCGCTGTTGCCGGAAAATCATCGAAAAATCTTCTTATATTTGTGTTCAATAAATCTAAATCTCTGAACGGTTCAAATTTTATTAGTGTCATTTTATTTCTCCTTTTATTGTTTAACTTTTTGAACTGATAATAACAATCATTGTGCCAACTGGTTTATTTCGCCGTATTTCATTATATAATAATCAGTTATGGCGAATTATACTGAATTTAGAGAATCTGATTATTTGTCATAACTTCTGACACAATTAACAATTTAGTGGAAATTCTGTCAGACTATCTGTCATTTTTTCATAACTAAGCTGCCAAAATGGAAATACAACCAAATTTTAATTTTACACAATTCGACATTAAGTTAGAAACCGAAACCATCGGAAGAAATTTTCTCTATTTTAATGAAATCAACTCAACCAACGCGGTGCTGCTTGATAAATCGAGTAAACATATAAACGGGACGGTCGCTTTTGCCGAGAAACAAAACTCCGGAAAAGGGAGATTCAATAGCAAGTGGGAAAGCGAGAAAGGACAAAATCTTACTTTTTCAATTCTCGTGAATATTGATAAACACTTTAAAGATAAACTTAATCTTCTGAATTTGGGAACTGCTCAAGTACTTGCTTCTACACTTGAAAGCCTTTTTCAGCTGCAAGTTGAAGTAAAATGGCCGAATGATATTTTAATCAAAAAGAAAAAAGCTGCGGGAATACTTGTTGAGACGGTTTCAGTCGGTTCGAATATAAAGAAAGCTGTTATCGGCATCGGGTTGAATGTGAATCAAACTTTATTCGCCGGAGAATATAATTATCCTCCAACTTCATTAAGACTTGAATTGAGCCGGGCTATCGAAAGAGAAAAAGTTTTAGCCGAATTCTTAAACAGCTTTGAAGAACTTTTGTGGAAAATAAAATACAAACCAAATTCAATTTTGCAGAGTTGGCGTGAAAAGTGCGATATGATTGGAGAAAAGATTTGTCTTAACCAGAACGGTAAATTAAAATACGGAGTATTTGACGACATCGACGAAAATGGGCAACTTCTGCTAAGAACGGAAGACGGAATTAAAATAATTAATTATGGCGATGTAAGGGTAGTTCATTAAATAAAGGCGCTGCCCAGCTTTATTTTACGCCAACATTTTAATTTCTTAACCTTCACTTCACATATTCTTTTACAAAGTTCAAGTATCCTTGTCTGCCGTTTCGTGAGTTCCATCTTTCAACTGACTTCCTAATTTTTCTTAAACATGAGAGAATTTCTTCTGCTGTCTTTGGTACTAAAGTATCACCGCTCATCTTTTCATCTATGTTTTTACGCCCTAATCTAAATTCACACATTTCCCGTACTTCGCTAAAAACAAGAAATTCTTTTTCCGTGAGATGATAATCTTTGGGAGTATGTCCGCGTATTTCTCTCCGATAAGCATCAATCAATGCATCCAACGCATTCATCACTTCATAGTCATTAAGATCATTATGCCTTTGATAGACGCTAACAATTCCAAATTCAATATTCTGCAAGACATCAAGATATTTTTCATCCATGGTTTACCTCTCGATTTTATTATTAAAAGAAATTATTTTCCCTCTGCGTTTCTTTGCGTTCTTTGCGGTTAATTCTTTTTCTTTTTAACCGCAGAGGGCGCTAAGTTTCGCAAAGGTTATTCACGATTCTTCTTATTCCGTTCCTTATTAAGCTAACATTAAAATTT
>JAVHOS010000320.1:0-1633 GCA_036170205.1 Ignavibacteriaceae bacterium
GATTTGTGGGTGATTGTTCCGGCGTTAAAACTCGCTAAAAGTAACATTCCACTTTTCTTAACCAAACAAGTGGGTTCATTCATTGTTAAAAAAGATAAACTGCATCAATGGATTTATAACCGCGTTACCTATGCTTTAGCAATAAGCGAAGTGATTAAAAGAAATCTGATGGATACTTGTCCGCTGAAAGAAGATAAAATTCTTTTGCTCCACAATGCAGTTGATACAAAAAGATTTGATCCGCAGAATATTGATAAACGTAAAGTAAAAAATGAATTCGGTTTTACCGGTGATGAAATTGTAATTGGAATGCTTGCGCGGTTTAGTCCCGGCAAAGGACATGAAGAAGTTTTACTTGCCGCAGAAAAGTTGAGCAAGAAGTTTTCCAATTTGAAATTTTTTATTGTTGGTGAAGCGAGCAGAGGAGAAGAACTTTACGCAAATCAAATTAAAAAACTTGCCGCTGATTATAAGTTGAAGAATATTGTTTTTGCCGGATTCCGTTCCGACACGCCGGAAGTGCTGGCGGCGCTTGATATTTTTTGTTTCCCGTCGCATTCTGAAGCGTTTGGTATTGCTTTAGTTGAGGCAATGGCGATGGGTATTCCGTCGGTCTGCTCTAACTCTGATGGAATTCTCGACATCGCAATTGATGGAGAAACTTCTTTTCTGTTCGAGAAAAAAAACGGAAATGATTTAGCTGATAAACTTGAACAACTCATTTCATCAAAAGAAAAAAGAGAAGCGTTTGGCAAAGCATCAAGAGAGAGAGCTGTTCAGTTTTTCGACCTGGATTATCTCACCGAAAAAGTAATATCAATTTATAAACAAGCATTAAATGAAAAACCATGAACGAATTAAAAAAGTTTTCTAAATATCTGGCAGATGAGTCGGGAAAAATTATCCGTAACTATTTCCGCACACACATTTCAGTAGATTCTAAAGCGGATGAATCACCTGTTACCATCGCAGATAAAACCGCTGAAGAAAAAATGCGCGAATTGATAATGAAAGAATATCCGCAGCATGGAATTATTGGCGAAGAATTCGGGACGCACAACGAAACCGCGGAATACAAATGGATTCTCGATCCGATTGACGGAACAAAAAGCTTTATCACCGGAACAGTTACATTCGGAACGTTGATTGCGTTAACGAAAAATGGCGAACCAATTCTTGGAGTGATCAATCAACCGGTGTTAAATGAGTTTTTAATAGGTGATAATATTTCGTGCGAACTTAATGGTGTAAAAACCGAAGTAAGAACATGCGCTTCACTCTCCGAGGCAACTCTTCTCACTACCGACCATTTGAATATTAAAAAATACCAGGATGCAAAAAAGTTTGATGAGCTTATTCACCGTGTAAAACTTTACCGCAATTGGGGGGACTGTTACGGCTATTATTTAGTTGCTACCGGTTACGCAGATATTATGATCGATCCGATAATGAACATATGGGATTCCGCAGCCGTCATCCCCATTATCCGCGGAGCGAAAGGAATCATCACGGATTATCACGGGAATGATGCGGTAAAAGGAGAAAGTATTATCGCAGCAAACCCGGAAATTCATCAAGAAATTACAAGGATGTTGAACTAATGAATGATAATAAAAGCAGCAGTTAACTAAAA
>JAVHOS010000321.1:0-7941 GCA_036170205.1 Ignavibacteriaceae bacterium
TATTTTATTAAAAGATTTTTCAACAAAAAATTATTGATTAGCTGCATCCTGATGTTGCGCCACACGTCATACACTTCAAGCAAGTTCCATTTCTCACCATCGTCATGCTTTGGCATTCAAGGCAGACATCGCCGGTATATCCTTTTTCAATTGCATTTTGCACCTTGTTTTTAAGCGAATTTGAAGGAGATGTTCCTTGTTTTTGAGCGCTCTTTGGTTTAGAAGCAGTAAGGTTATAACTGTAAGACGGCACTTCACTCTTATCAAGTTCAATCACTCTTTCACTTATTACTTCTTCACTTTCAAATTCCGGCTCAAGCTTTTTTACAATATTTTTTGGAATTGCATTGGCTTGGTCAGTTGGATTAACATGCGCTAAATCGTGCCGACTTAAATACGTTACTGCCAATTCTCTAAAAATATAATCAATTACTGAAGTTGAAAATTTGATTTTCGAATTACCGGTAACTATTCCGCTTGGATCAAAACGAGTGAAAACAAAAGCATCAACAAATTCTTCTAACGGTACACCATGTTGGAGACCGAGTGAAATTGCTATAGCAAAAACGTTCAGCAAACTTCTAACGGTAGCGCCTTCGCGATGCATATCAATAAATATTTCACCTAATTGACCATTGTCATATTCACCGGTTCTGATGTAAACTGATTGCCCGTTGATTTTTGCTTTTTGAGTATATCCCGAACGTCTGTCCGGTAATCGCCTTCTTTTAGCAATGTAACGATGTATAATTCTCTCGGCAACTTTAACGATATCGTTATTTTCTTTTTCTTCAAGGATTGCTTCCAAATCTTCATCCGAAACAGAATTGAGCGGTTGAGAAAGTTTTGAACCATCGCGATAAAGCGCGTTAGCTTTGCAGCCTGCTTTCCATGATTGCATGTACGCATCTTTAATATCTTCAATTGATGCCTGATTCGGGAAGTTGATCGTTTTTGAAATAGCGCCTGAAATAAAAGGCTGTGCGGATGACATCATTTTGATATGAGCAATAGGTCTGATGAAACGGGTTCCCTTTTTACCGCATTTGTTTGCACAATCAAAAACGGGATAATGTTCAAATTTTAAGAAAGGCGCCCCTTCAATAGTCATCGTTCCGCAAACGTAATCATTTGCAGAGGCGATTTCTTGTTTTGAAAAACCGAGTGATTTTAGAAGGTCGAAATCATAAGAATTTACCACGTCTTCAGCTATTCCAAGTTTATTTACAATAAACTCAGCGCCCAAAGTACATTTATTAAAAGCAAAACTAATTTCAAAAACCGAAGGAAGCATCTCTTCGATTTTGGTCAATGCTTCTTCAGTAAATCCCTTTGCTTTTAATGATTCGTGATTGATATAAGGACCTGCAATAAGAGTTCCATGCCCTACACCGTATTTAATTATTTCATCAATCTGAGACGCATTATAGCCCAAACGTTCAAGCGCAGGAGGAATTGAGGCGTTAATAATTTTGAAATATCCGCCGCCTGCAAGTTTTTTAAATTTCACTAAAGCGAAATCCGGTTCAACACCGGTAGTATCGCAGTCCATCACTAATCCGATAGTTCCGGTTGGAGCAATTACTGTAACTTGTGCATTTCTGAATCCATATTTTTCGCCAAGTTCTAAAGCTCTGTCAGCATCTTCACGAGCGGCTTTTAATAAATCAGCGGGACTGAAGATTGGATCAATTCCGGTTGGAGTAATTGATATTTTTTCATATTCATTTTTAGCTGCATTGTAAGCAGCTCTTCTATGATTTTTAACCACTCGAAGCATCGGCTCACGGTTAGCATCGAACTGAGAAAAAGTCCCGAGTTCTTTTGCCATTTCCGCTGAAGTTGCATACGAGGTCATGTGCATTATTGCAGTTATCGAACCGCAAATATTGAATCCCTCATTGCTGTCGTAAGGAATTCCTTGCAACATTAATAAAGAGCCGAGATTTGCGTAACCGAGTCCGAGTGTTCTAAAATCATAACTTAGTTGAGCAATATTCTTGCTGGGGAATTGCGCCATCATAACAGAAATTTCTAAAACGATTGTCCACAACCTTGATGCGTGACGAAACGCTTGAATATTGAATTTGTGTTTTTTAGTATCGTAAAATTTAACAAGATTAAGAGAAGCCAAATTGCAAGCCGTATCATCCAAAAACATATATTCGCTGCAAGGATTTGATGCGCGAATTTCTCCACTGTTCGGACAAGTATGCCATTCATTTATTGTTGAATGGAACTGCACACCTGGATCAGCGCTTGCCCAGGCTGCATAGGCAATATCATCCCAGAGTTCACGAGCTTTGTACGTTTTGAACGGTTTAGCTTTTCTTCCTTCTTTCTTGGCAAGTTTCTTCTCATTCCTTCCGTAAAGATGCCATTCGCCATCGCGCATTACTGCTTCCATAAATTCATTATTTATGCGGATGGAGTTATTAGAATTTTGTCCGGCAACCGTCGCGTATGCATCGGAATTCCAGTCAACATCATAAACAGGAAATTCGATTGATTTGAATCCAAGTTTGGCAAGATGAATTACTCGATCTATATAATTATTTGGGATGTAAGCTTTTCTCGCATCTATTACCGCTCTCTGCAATTTCAAATTCAATTTTTTATTGAAGCGGTCATTTTCAGGATGCTCATCATAACAAGCTTTGATGATTGCGTTGAGATGAATATTTAAAGCCTTTGAACCGGCAACCAAAGAAGCGACTTTTTGTTCTTCAACAACTTTCCAATTAATAAATTCAAGAATATCCGGATGGTCTAAATCCAAGCAAACCATTTTAGCCGCGCGCCTTGTTGTACCGCCCGATTTTATCGCTCCGGCTGATCTATCTCCAATGCGAAGGAAGGACATTAACCCTGATGACTTTCCGCCGCCGCTAAGTTTTTCACCTTCGCCGCGAATGTCTGAAAAATTGCTTCCCGTTCCGGAACCGTATTTAAATAATCTTGCTTCGCGAACCCAAAGATCCATGATTCCCCCTTCATTTACCAAATCATCATTTACCGATTGGATAAAACATGCGTGTGGTTGCGGATGTGTGTAGGCGTCATCTGATTTTGTTAATTGCCCGGTTTTATAATCAACATAAAAATGTCCTTGCGATGGACCGGTGATTCCATACGCCCAGTGTAATCCGGTGTTAAACCATTGCGGACTGTTAGGCGCCCCCATCTGGTTTTCAAGCATAAAAACAATTTCATCGTAGAAAGCTAAAGCATCTTCTTCAGTTTCAAAATAATTTCCCTTCCAACCCCAATACGTCCAGCAGCCGGCTAAACGATGGAAAACTTGTTTTGCGTCTCGCTCAGAAACATAACGTTCTTGTTCAGAAAGTTTAGCCAATTTTTCTTCATCCGGCTCTGAAGCTTGCAGCCATTCAGGAACGCCTTCTTCAGCTATTCGTTTTGTAAATTTTGGGATGCCGGCTTTTCGAAAATATTTTTGTGCAATAACATCAGCGGCAACTTGAGACCATGTTGATGGAATTAAAATATCTTCCATCTTAAACACAGTTGAGCCGTCTGGATTTTTTATTTCCGAAATTCTTTTTTCGTAGGAAACGGAAGAAGTTTGACTTTTGTTCGATTCAGTAAAGTAACGTTTTATCTTCATGCGACTCCTCTTCTAGCTTTAAATTTTTGGGTAAATGTAATTTTCATTTTTTAGCGGTTTTCAATGGGTTTTTTTTGTGAGAAACTCTGACACCAAACTAAAAATATTTTTGTAACGGACAAAGAAAAAATTCAAAGAAAAAAATATTTTTTTTTCTTCTTGCTTTTTAAAAAGATTTTATTCCTCATTATTTACCGGTTATTTTCCGCTGTTCACCGATTTTAACTTATTTCAATAACACAAATGCCGTAAGTTTGGTTCACAAAAAAACAAAATGAGGTACAAAATGTCAGACAAGCATCAACCGGCGGGAAGAATTTTTATCGGGGCAATTTTAATTTTAGCCGGTGCGCTTTTTTTACTTCGAAATTTCGATTTCATTAATTTCGATGTCGCTCAGGTACTCTTCTCATTCCCTTCGGTCTTTATTTTTGTGGGAATATTGAGCGCGTTGAATTCAAATAAAAAGTGGTTTGGAATATCATTAATAGCGGTCGGTATTACCATGCACGTTTCCCGTTACTATGATATTGATTTCGGCGAATTCATTATTCCGCTAATCCTTATCGGAGTCGGCTTTATGATTCTGGTAAAGCATAACGGACGCACACCGAGAATTGACATAAACGAAATACACGAACTGCATGAGAGACACCAAATGGGTTCATCAGAAGAAGTTAGAAATGATAAACTTGAAGTGATTTCCATATTTGGAGGCAGTTCTAAATTTTTTATCTCGGACGCTTTCAGAGGGGGAAATATCACTTCCATATTTGGCGGCAATGAAATAAATTTATCCGGCTGCAAATTAGCCGAAGGTGAAAATATTATTGATGTTATAGCTATTTTTGGAGGAACCTCAATCTATATACCAAAAGAGTGGAATGTAATAACAGACGTTTTTCCCCTCTTCGGCGGATTTGGAACCAAAGGGAAAAGAGATCCGATGTTGGTGGTTGATAAAAATAGAACTCTAAGAATAAAAGGTGTGGTGATTTTCGGCGGCGGTGAAATAAAGTTAGTTTAAAGAATGAATAATAAATTTATCGGCGGTATTGCAGCCTGGTTTATTGGAATAGCAGCTTCTTTTGCATTACTCTATTTCGGACTGAATGTAAATCCGGGATGGAGTTTGCTTGACGGTTTCATTTCGGTAACTGTTTATACCGCTTTTACGTTAAGTTTCAAATTTCAAGCGCAATTTGTTGAGTTCCAGAGACAGAAACTTCCCCGGTTTCTTTTAACGCATTTCCTGGCAGGACTGCTTGTTTCCGCGCTTTGGGTAAGCATAATCAAAATATTTTTATTTTGGATGATCGACCAACCCTCTTACCAGATTTTTTTTAATGAGTCGATTGCCGTTCGTATTAGTATTGGGATGACGATATATTTTCTTATCACCGCTTTCAATTATCTTTTTCTTTATTATGATAATTACAAAGAGAAAGTAGAAAATGAAGTTTCTCTAAAAAATCTGTTAACAGAAACCGAGTTAAAAAACCTGAAATTTCAGATCAATCCACATTTTATTTTTAACGCATTAAATTCCATTGCTTCGTTAACACATATCTCATCTGATAAAGCAGCAAGTATGACGATAAAACTTGCCGATTTTATGCGATCGACATTGACGAACACGAAACCATTTTCTCTTTTAGAAGATGAGTTGAAAAATTGCCGGATGTACGTTGATATTGAAAAAATAAGATTTGGCGATAAGTTTACGTTTGAAGAAAATGTTGATGAGTCGCTCTTAAAAGAAGAAATCCCTTCGATGATCTTGCAGCCGCTTTTTGAGAACGCCATTAAGTATGGAGTTTACGAAGCGATGGAAAAAGTTCAAATCCATTTCATCGCAGAACGGATTACCGGTTACCTTAAAATAGCAGTAGAAAATGATTTTGATTCCGGCGGCGAAAAACATAAAGGTGAAGGAATCGGTTTGACCAATATCAGCAAGCGGATGCAGATTCTCTATAAACAAGAAAATCTGATCAAAATTGAAAAAGAAAAAAATATTTTTAGAGTTCTTCTCTTTTTCCCACTAAAAGAAATTGTTATAAATGAAGCCTAAATATCGAGTAATACTTATTGACGACGAAATTTTGGCTCGTCAACTCGTACGAAAATATCTTGAAGAATTTTCTGAGATTGAAGTGATCGCCGAATGCGAAAACGGTTTCGAAGGAATAAAAGTAATTCAAGAGAAAAAGCCGGACTTTATTTTCCTCGATATTCAAATGCCGAAACTCAACGGATTTGAAATGCTCGAACTTCTCGAAAATCCGCCGGAAATTATTTTTACCACCGCTTACGACCAGTATGCGATTAAAGCGTTTGAACTGAACGCGGTTGATTATCTTTTAAAACCGTTTTCTTTTGAACGATTCAAAACTGCCGTAACAAAAATTTTAGAGAAATTAGCCAACGATAAACATCGGGAGATTTCTTACAATGTTTTGCTTTCGACTAAAAACAGAGAAGAAAAACTCGACAAGATTCTAATAAAAGACGGATCAAAAATTCACGTAATCTCTCTGGAAGAAGTTGAAATAATTGAAGCTCAGGATGATTATGTTTTCGTTCACACGAAAACCTCAAAATATCTAAAACAAAAAACGATGAAATATTTTGAAGAGCATTTGGATCAAACAAATTTTGTGAGGATACACCGCTCGTTCATTATTGCCTCCAAAACAATCAAGCAAATTGAACTTTTAGAAAAAGAATCCTACCGGGTAACTCTTTACAACGGCAATAAGCTTCCCGTTAGCAAAACCGGTTATCAGAAATTAAAAGAGCTGTTCAACTAATTTCAGATTGAAACTCTTTCTACTTCTTTCTATATTTGCAGCAACTTTTTGAGGAAACAATGCAGTTGGAAAAAGATCTTCAGTCAATACAGGAAGCGCGTGAATTAGCACGCAAAGCCAAAGAAGCGCAGCTTGAATTTAAAAATTATAGTCAAGAGCAAGTTGATAAAATTGTTAAAGCAATGGCTGACGCCGGATATCAGAACGCCGAACGGCTTGCTAAAATGGCTTGTGAAGAAAGCGGCTTTGGTAAAGTTCAAGACAAAATTATAAAAAATCAATTCGGCACAAAGAATGTTTATGATTCGATAAAAGATCTAAAAACCGTTGGAGTAATTGAAAGTCTTCACAAAGGAAAAGTTTTAAAAATAGCCGAACCGATGGGAGTGGTCGCCGCGCTTATTCCTTCAACAAATCCGACATCAACTGCAATGTTCAAAGCAATAATTTCTTTGAAGTGCAGAAACGGAATTGTTGCAAGTCCTCATCCGCGAACTGTGAATTGCACCGCCGAAGCATTACGCATTCTGTCCGATGCCGCAGTTAAAGCCGGAGCACCGAAAGGATTGATCCAATGTTTATCAGCTCCAACGCTTGAAGGAACGGATGCATTGATGCACGATAAAAACATTGCCGTTATTCTTGCAACCGGAAGCAACCCGATGGTAAAAGCCGCATACAGTTCCGGCACACCCGCTTACGGAGTTGGTTCGGGAAATGTTCCTTCGTTTATTGAAAGAACTGCTAATTATAAAAAAGCTGTTGCCGATATTGTTTACGGAACTACGTTTGATAACGGAACACTTTGTTCTTCCGAGCAGGCGATGATCGTCGACAGACCTTTAAAGGATAAAGTTGTTGAAGAAGCGAGACGGCAAGGTTGTTATTTTGTAAACGAAGAAGAAAAAATAAAACTCGGTAAAGCAATTTTAAAAGATGGAAGAATTAATCCCGATATAGTTGGAAAACCTGCGCCGTGGATTGCAAGTCATGCCGGATTTTCTGTTCCCGATTCAACAAAAGTTTTAGTTGCAGAATGCACAAACGTAGGGAAACAAGAACCACTTTCTTATGAAAAGCTTTCACCAATTTTAGCATTTTACACAGTCGATGGCTGGCTTGAAGGCTGCCATAAATGTATTGAGTTACTTCAGTTCGGCGGAGTTGGACACACAATGTCTATCCACAGCAACGATAACGAGATCATTATGAAGTTCGCTCTAGAAAAACCGGCATTTAGAATTCTGGCGAACACAGTCGCTTCGCTTGGCGCGGTTGGATTTACTACTTCCCTTCTTCCATCCTTAACACTTGGACCGGGAACCTGGGGCGGATCGATCATTTCGGAAAACGTTTCAGCTAAACATCTGATGAATGTAAAATATCTTGCGTTTGAAACGAATCCGATTAACAGTGGCAAGACTTCGTCATCATTTACAAATCAGGGCGGAAGTTTTATTCAAGAGATAGAAGACCGTTTGAGAGCCCGCGCAGGAAATCCGG
>JAVHOS010000322.1:0-7926 GCA_036170205.1 Ignavibacteriaceae bacterium
AAGAAATAATGAATGATGAAATTATTGCCCTTCTAAATTCGACATTCCTTGTTCGATATTCATTACTCCGTTTTTGGTTCTGGCGTGTCCGGGTTAGGATCTTCCGATAATTATTATCCTTTTTATAAATGGGGAAGTTTCTAACAGCTACATTTGGTGAAATTTCAAAGCTATTTAATATATGGACAACGGGGATGATCAAAAATCAAATAAACTTTTAATCCTCTCAACAACCGGTGCCCTCCGTGCATTTCCAAAAACCCTTTACTGAACACTTTTAATTATAGAATTATCCCCTTTACTTTAAAGCTGAAATTGTAAGTCGGATACGTTCCTTCTGATTTTCGGGAGATTTTTCCAATGCAATCTTGTAATATTTAACGGCGTTTTCTTTATCTCCTTTATTTGCAAAAGCTTCAGCAAGGCTGTCGTTTGCATTCCATGAGTTAGGATATTTTTCAACAATCATTTTAAATATTGCGAGCGCTTTATCAATATCATTTTGTTGCTGCATCAATGAATAACCGTAAGCATTTAATTCAACTTCAGTTCCAATCTTGAATGCTTTTTTTTCTAACACATCCGCTTCAGTCTTGTTTCCTTGTTTAGCAAGGAGTTGAGCTTTAGTCAGTAAATTCGCCCCGCTTTCCTGCATAGCAATAGAGTGGTCTATCCATTTGGCTGCTTCATCGAGATTAATATTTTTATTTATACAATACGCTGCCGCCTGTTGATAATTAACCGGATTAAAACCCGCTGCACCAACCAACGTTTTTCTATATCTATCAAGTACGATGTTATCCATGTCGAACGAAGTAGTGAATTTTACTTTAAGATTTTCCCATGCAAGAAAAACATCTGCGGAACTCGATGTTAAATTATCGAATCCATATGTTAACCACTCTGTAAAATTAGATTTTTCCGGCGTTACATTAATACGCAGAGCATCATCTTTCGGATCATAAAAGAAACTGCCCCAAGCCGTGTACGTTTTGCTAAAGATGATAGTCCACTCTTTATCTGTTACTATCATGTGCAATCCGTAAGTATTTGCCTGTAATGCGTGTCCGTTGATTTTAACATCGTCTGTGAAAGAAATAGTAGTGTTCTCGTTAGCTCCGGCGCGCCATGGAGATTCTTTTGTTGTTCCGAATCCAAGATTGGTCATTCCATAAGGAACTAATTTCCCCCAAATTTCTCTTCCTTTAACGGCAGGGCGATGATACTCAATTGCAATTTCAGTTAGTCCAATCTCCTGAATAATTTTTGCGTGAGGACTAACCATAATTTGAGGGAGATTTTGTGCATGCATTGTTACAGCAAACGACAGAAAAAGTATTGTTAAAAAAAGTTTATCGAACTTCATTTCTTCGCTCCTAATTTTGTATTGGATAACATATTCTTTTTTAAGAAATACAACGTAAATTCAAAGTAAACTTATTCTCGGAATAAGAAATTAAATTGTTGTTCAAAAGCAAACGGAATATAAGTATTCTCTCTAAAAAATAAAGAGGGAGAGACAAAATTATCTCTGAATTTTTGATGCGTGGATGATGCAAACAAAATGTTCATTTTAGCAAATAATTTATGACTCAATCTTTCAATTTTGTAATCTTTCAATCTTGCAATTCTTCAACATTCAAACGGAAAACATTTGCAGAAGGACTGCCGTCGGATGCGGAGCCGTTCAACATTTTCATCGTTTCCTTCAGCACGCCAAGCGAGCGCTGACTTAACAAATCTATTTTTATCAATCCAATATCTTCAATAGAATACATATCGGGCTGCGTAACAATCAAGCCAAGTCCTTTGTTCTTTGCGTATTCCAGCGCAACATAATCGGTCATTTTGTTTTTAGTGATGATAATTCCGCTTGGATGAATGCTGATGTGCTGCGGAAATTCAGCCAGCTTTGCGGCAACGGCAACAATAGTTTTCCATGGTTCGTGTGTAAAATCGAGTGAGTGTGTTTCAGGGAATTTTTCGGCAATATTCGGCAAACTATGCGCTGTTGACCAGGGAATAAATTTACTGTACTTGGAAATTTCCGAATTTGAAATGCCGAAAGCTTTCGCAACTTCACGGAATGCCGACCGTGCCCTGAACGTTACTGTTGTTGAGATCATTGCGACTCTATCATAGCCATATTTTTCAAAAACATATTTGATAATGGAATCCCGCTCCTTCCATGAAAAATCAAGATCAACATCCGGCGGCGAAGTTCTCCCTCTGTTCAAGAATCGCTCAAAGTATAAATTCTGCTCTATCGGATCAACTTCGGTAAATCCGAGACAAAAAGAGACGAGACTATTTGCCGCCGAGCCTCTTCCGATATGCATAATGCCTCTGTTCTTCGCTTCGCGGATAATGTCCCACACAATTAAAAAGTAATCGCTAAAACCAAGTTCATCAATAACTTCAAGCTCATATTGAAGCCGTTTAATTGCCTGCTCGGTGATTGGTTGATAGCGGTTCGATAATCCTTCGAAAGCGATTTTCCATAAATAAGAAAAAGCGCTTTCATTTTTTGGCAAAGCATACGTTGGGAATTTATATTCTCCGAACTTCAAATCGACGTTGCACGATTGTGCAATACGGTCGGCGTTCCAGACCGCTTCCGGTAAGGCTTTCCACGTTCGCGCAAATTCATCCGGTGTAATTAAGTAAGCTTCTTCATCGGCAGTAACATCTTCAGTAAGATTAGCTATTCCGGAATTCAATCTAATTGCAGTTACCACTTTATGAAGAAGAAAATCTTCACGGCTTAAAAAATAAGCGGGATGAGAAGCAACAATTTGAAGATTGTTTGCCTTTGCAAATTCGTAAAGTTCGCGCGTTTTGCTTTTAGCTTTTTTCGTAACGATCAACTCAACAAAAAGATTTTGCCTGAGCGTAAGATCAATCCGTATTTGTTTTAAGAGATTGAGCGAAGAAGTAAGGACGTAAAGATCATTCAGTGGTTCGTTGAGAAGCTCAATGAGAGAAAAATCTTCTTTTAATTTACGCGAAGTAATAATTCTGCAAAGGTGAGCGTAACCTTCATTATTCTTTGCCAGAAAAACGGCGGACAAACTTTTCTCCTTCGGATCATCAATAAAACTACCGAGAACCGGTTTAATATTTT
This sequence comes from Ignavibacteriaceae bacterium, assembly GCA_036170205.1. Lineage (GTDB taxonomy): Bacteria > Bacteroidota > Ignavibacteria > Ignavibacteriales > Ignavibacteriaceae > UBA1563. Next base: position 3,125 of record JAVHOS010000322.1, read on the forward strand.
GCTCGGCGCATTCTTTTGCAAATTTGATTAAGCCGTACATGGCGTTCGTATCGGTTAAAGCCGCATACGGACTCCCATGTTTTTTTGCGAAAGAAACTAACTCGGCAATGCGAATCGTTCCGTTAAGCAAAGAATAATTTGAATGTGCGTGAAGTGTAAACATAGTTCAATTGTTTCTTGATTTTCTACTTATCTTGCGCAATTGCCGGAAGAAAAGTCTTAATCATAATCTTGTTCTTAATCGTTTTCGCCTTTTTATTGGCTTCGCTACTTAAATTTTGTTCTTGACAAAAAATGAAATAAACCTTATACTTGTAGCGCGATTGTAATTACACAGTACATGAAAGAAGAAAATGAATAAGACCGCAACAATACAAGCAAGAATCGACCCAAACGTAAAGAATAAAGCTCAACGAATTCTTAATAAACTGAACATTTCGATGTCTGAAGCTGTTTCTTTATTTCTGACACAAGTTTCTCTAACCAATGGAATTCCTTTTGATATAAAAATTCCCAATAATTTAACTGAAGAAACACTCCGCAAATCTGAAAATGGTGAAGACCTGCATGAAGTTTCCGACGTTAACCAACTTCTTGAGGAACTGAAGAGTTGAGACTCGTATACTCTTCTCAATTCAAAAAAGACTTCAAAAAAATCCAGAGCCAGGGGAAAGACATTCATCTACTTGAAACAGTAATTGAGATCCTTCTTAAAAACCAGCCATTGGAACTAAAATATCGAGACCACAAACTTGCTGGGAAATGGCAAAACCACCGAGATTGCCATATTGAACCAAACTGGCTTTTGATCTACCGGCTCACAGATGACGCTTTGTACTTGGAAAGAACCGGGTCTCATTCAGAACTTTTCAAATAGTTACTCCCAACCATAGTCTTCACAATCAATCAGTTTTTCGCTCATTTTCGCACTTGATTCTCTTCAAGTTCCTTTATATATTAGTGCGCAAATGTTCACCTATAATATGGCAAATAAAATGGAATCAAGCAAGACAAAACTCATTAGCATGATAGATTACCGCCCGCCGGGTAAACAAGTCTCTCAAATTTACGATGCGGTTCAGAAAAAAATAAAAAGGAGCGGATTCGATCTCTTCAATTACAAAAAAGTATTTGCCGACGGAAAGACCCGCAAACTTATCCGCGAAGGAAGAACGATCGGCTGTTTTTATATCGAAAGCCCGGGGATGAGATCGTTGCTGCGGAGAACCAATTGCGATACGTTCGAAATGCTTACGGCGGTTTCGTCGATCATTCGTCCCGGTGTTGCGGAGAGCGGAATGATGAAAGAGTTTATTGAACGGCACAAAGATCCGAAGCGGAGAAAATATCTTATTCCGAAGATGAAAGAAATTTTAGGCGAAACGTACGGTGTGATGATCTACCAGGAAGATGTAATTAAAGTTGCGCATCACGTGGTAGGCTTAACGCTTGAAGAAGCCGACCTGCTGAGACGGGCGATGAGCGGAAAGATGCGTTCACACAAAGCGATGCAGATGCTAAGCGACCGATTTTTTGATTGCTGCAAAGAGAAAGGTTATCCGGCAACAGTATCGCAAGCATTGTGGAAGCAGATAGAATCTTTCGCGGGATATGCGTTCTGCAAAGCGCACAGCGCTTCGTTCGCGTTGCTTTCGTTCCAGGTTGCTTATTTAAAAGCTCACTATCCGGCTGAGTTTATGGCGGGAGTGTTGAATAACGGCGGAGGTTATTATTCGACGGCGGTCTATATTACCGAAGCGCAACGGATCGGATTAAAACTATTACTGCCGGATGTTAATGAAAGTATGTACGGATATTTGGGGAAGAATCAAGAAATAAGGATCGGGTTTATTGCCGTTAAAAATTTTGAAGAAAGCTCTGCGGAAATAATCGTGGAAGAAAGAAATGAAAATGGAAAATACGTTTCGCTTATCGATTTTCTTTTGCGCACCCGTTTGGGGCATGAACGGACGGAGTCTTTAATAAAATGCGGCGCGATGGACTGCTTCGTATTAACGCGACCAACGCTGCTTCGCCTGCTCGATCTCTATTTCAAAAATAAAAGAATTCTCGACGCATACAACAATGATCTCTTTGCCGGTGAGGCGATCAAGTTGGAAAAAGAAATAGTAACGGAAACAGATTTTTTGCTCGAAGAAAAAAGTCTCTACGAGTATGAACTTTTCGGCTACATGATCTCGCAGCATCCGTTGCAGTTTTTTGATACGGAAATAAAAGCAAAAGATATTATTAAATCAGCCGACATGTTCAGATACCACAACCGGAAAATAAAAATGATCGGCTGGTACATGACCTCGAAACGGATCAAGACGAGCAAAGGGGAGATCATGAAATTTCTTTCGCTGGAAGATCTTACCGGAACATTTGAAGCGGTGATCTTTCCGAAAGCTTATGCACAGTTCGCAGAACTCACCATGTCAATGGGACCGTACGTAATAGAAGGGAAGGTTGATGCGGAAAGCGGCAACAATATTATTGTTGAAAAGCTTTCTGTGCTGACTGCCGAAAGAGCAAGATCAATTACACAGAAGGAGAGGAACGACACCGACTTCTTCGGCGAGAACGAAAAACCGGCAAGTTATGATGAAGCGCTTTTAGTAAATACACTCGGCAAGGAAAAATTAGTTAGCGCGTATCTTGCGTCATAAAAAAACCGGAGCGATGTACTCCGGTTTCTTTCTAAAAAAAAGTTTTCTGAAATTTTATTTCATAAGAATCATTTTTCTACTTTGGCTAAATTCTCCTGCTCTGATAGTGTAAAAATAAATTCCACTCGGCAAGTTCTTTGCATCGAACGTAACTTCATACGTCCCGGGATTTTTCTCTTCGCTTACTAACGATTTAATCTCTTCGCCAAGAATATCATAAACACTGATTCTTACAAAATTCGTTTGAGGTATATCATATCGAATTGTGCATACAGGATTGAATGGATTAGGATAATTCTGTTGTAGAGCATAAGCAGTTGGGATGTTATTTTGCCCTTCAATACCAACTACCCGAGAGGTTGTTCCACAAATAACAATATTGTTATGAATGGCAAGAGAAACCGTTGCTGGAATACTTCCCGTTAGTGAATAAGGGTAAATCCTTAATGAAAAGGTCTGCCCATTAGCAACAAATATATTTAGATTTGTTAGAGCAAATGTAGACATTGTTGTGTTTAAGTAAGCTAAAGTTCCTCCCAACGCGGTACTACTTGAAAAATTATTCGTTGAATAAAATACTTGAGAATTAATGATATTGTAATCGGTCGTTTGAGGATTGTCGCCAAAATTGAACGATACGCTATTGACGGTAAAACTATTTCCAGCATTAGGAGCAGCTTTGAATTCAATAAATCGATTAAGGTCTAACGAACCAGCCTGCCAACCGCCCAGTACCAATAATCTCTGACCGTTACTTGTGTATGGAGGGAAGATTGCCATAAACGGCGCCGATGATCCGGCACTTATAGTTTCAGAAGTTCCGGCGATATTTCCAATGGAGGAAGTTACTAACTGGTTGTTAAATAGATCCCATGTTATGCAAGCCTCAGTTGAATCTACTTTACCGCACGTCGGAGTTGTTGTACAAATAGTATCACTATGGCAGCACCAGCTATAAAGGGTGTCACTTTGAACTATGTGTTTGTACAGAGCAATATTAAAACAGAATGGAGTATTTGCGCCAATTCCGCTAATGATTAAAGTTTGTTCTGATGAGACCATTGATGGTCCAATTGTAACATTATTAAAATTACTTGGGCTGAAAACCATTGAAGAAGGAGAAATAGCATTTAACTGAAATCCGGTGGTTGAATCAGTCGAATTATTTTTCACTTTGAATTTATATTGGAATGTTCCGTTTGGCAGACAAACCAATGAATCATCTATCAATTGTGTACAGTACATTGTTGGCGGTGGTGGAACACAATGAGTCGTTAAAGTATCGACACATTTTACTGTATCGTTCCTTATCCATTCTACTACTATTTTCTGAGTGGTAGTCGTATAACCGGATAACACGAAATCGAGAATGCCATTAGAATTTCCCGAAGGAATAAATCCGCTTCCAATATTAACAAGATGAATGGTGTTAGCGGCGAATGTGTTCAGCGAATACCAATTGGCTGAAGTATTTGTATTCCAGTTGCTGAAAACCGTACCGACCGGTAAAGCCGTTAAGTTGATCTGTGTAAAATAATTTCCTGAAAAATTATTTGAGATATTTAATGTATCTCTACAGTTGCCTAAATCCTGATTAAGACTTGCCCCAATATCTTCGCACATACATGAAGGTGTAGTTACGTATAAAACATCGGTGCAGAAGCAGCAACTGTCGGCGCTTGTAAATTTGAAGTGTATCGCCACGTTGATATTTGGTAATGCACCGGTGATGGTGAACGATAACAACCCTGAACTTTGTCCCGGATTTACCAAAGGGATTATCATAGTTGATGGTGTAACAACTATTCCAGCCGGTACGGTTTGTACAACTTCTATTTTGTTTACTGCATACGTTGCATTATTAGTAAATGAATATTGGAGAGTATAATCATTAGTATTACAAATAACAGTATCCTTGCTGAATGCAACACAAGGAATTTCACAGTCTAGAGTTACAGTGTCCGAACAAACAACTCCATTATTTGCGTTCAACCAGTTTACCACAACATGCTGAGGAGTTGATAAATTATTCATGCAGAAATTGAAGAAATTGGGGAGTGAACCTGAAGGCACATTTCCTGTTAATCTTCTAACAGTAAATTGATTTATCGTATTGGCTACAAACAACCATCC
>JAVHOS010000323.1:0-7922 GCA_036170205.1 Ignavibacteriaceae bacterium
CAAACCAACTTAAAAATGTTTTACCTGATTCCCAAAAATATTTTACCTCAATAACAGCATCTTTCTTGTCTGGATAAATTCTCCGGCTCTTAACTCATAAAAATATACGCCGCTTGTTAGTGGTTGGTGGTTTGTTGTTTGTTGGGGGTTGAATGTAATGCTATATGTTCCAGTTGGCTGAACAACATCGACTAACGTTGCAACTAGATTGCCAAGAATATCATATACTTTCAAGCTCACATACTGATTACTAACGACCGAATATTGAATTCTCGTTTCTGGGTTAAACGGATTCGGATAATTTTGTTCAAGCGCTAATGAAGTCGGAGATGAGTTTTCATCAACAATTCCAACGGAAGTTGATTTCTTTATTTCAATTGAATTTAAACTGAATAACCAATTCTTTTTTTCTGAAGGGGTATCGGTATCAATCTCAATGCGCAAAATTTGTTTACCTGCTTTTAATGGAACGTTCGGAATGGTGATCGGTTTCCAACTTTGCCAGCCGCCTGTATTTATAACAGCTTTCTTCCCGCTAACATCAACGTTGTTAATTAAAATACGGAAATTGCCAAACCCTGGAACGGAGGCAACATTAGGTATCACATCATAATTTCCATCATTCAGCACTTGAATGGTGTACTCAAGCCATTCGCCGGCTGTCATCCAATAAACATCAAATCCTTGATCATTTGAAGGTTCTAGATCAACACCTTCATTCGGGCGGTAAGCAAGTCCCACATTTTTAGCATCATTATCGTGGTAAGCGATACCTTCGCCGCCATTATCAAAATTTTCCGCTTGAATAAGAGCCGGTACCATTATTGCGGTTCCTGTGTACGGTGTTCCATTTCCGAGTACGGTTATAAGAACGCTGTCTTTTGTAGAAAATTGAAGATCGTTCGTTACAGTTAACGTAACCATATATGAGCCAGATACGGTAAAAGTATGAGTTGTATCAGTTGCCTCGGAAGCAGTTCCATCACCAAAATTCCATAAATATGATAGTGGAGAATTATTCCGGTCAAAACTTTTACTTCCGGTAAAGTTTACAGTTAGGGGCATTTTCCCCTTTGTTTTATCTGTAATCAACAAAGCAACCGGCGCATTAATATTTGAAGACGAAGTGTTCACCGATCGCATTATTCTTGATTGTACCTCCATAGAATATCCATCTGAAAAATGAACCGTAACAATTTCTGAGGAAGGATTATAAGCAGTGTAAGTTTTTTCACCTGATTTATTTTTGAATACGGCGTAAGTTGGAAGATCAGCGGTTACCGAAGTATCCAGTTGTCCCATTTTTTTCATGTTACTCAACCAATGATAGGTGTGAGCTTTTGTTTCGCCATCAAAAGGTGTGTAGGTGGGGTTTGCGAAATACAAAGATAACGCAGCAGCCGGATCAGATAATGAGAGGTACTGCCAAATAATGTCGTGCCATGTTGTTGTTGGACCATTTAATTCTTTTATAATTTCATCATAATTAGCTTTAACATAATCGGGATGTCGACCAAGATAAAATGATCCGCCGTTGAATGGTAACATATTAATTCCATGAATGAATTCCGGATTGGCGCCGAACCAAGTTGAGTGGACTCCTTTCCCGCCCCAAACCATGCCTAAAGCTTTATAGGGATATGCAGCCGGGAAGACTGCATTATCAATATCAAACCAATATTGTTCAATCGCGGTTCGTTCGGTAGTGTACAAGTAAATTCCCAAATCACGAATTTCTTTTTGATGAGTTACAGCACCCCAAAGTGTAACTGCGGATGCAAAATTCATCGACTCCGAACTTGATTCTTCGTTGTTACCGTCGCCAAAATCTCCGTGTCCCGCTTCCCATGAATGTCCCGCATAAGGATCAAATGAGCGAAGGAATGGAAATCTTGTATCGCTTCGATCAAAATTGTTTCCATCTTTGATCAATAAATTTACCATCCCCCCCCAATTCTCCGGCGCAGCCCAGGCAGAATCAAATTGGGCAACGATGGCAGCTCCCAATATTGCATAACCTGAATGAAAATTATGATCATTTATTTGATCGTCTGCGCCATAACCGGAGGGATATCCGGTTAAAACATTCCATGTTGAATTGTAAGAATATTCTTGCGTTCCTCCGGCTGTAAACCAGTCTTCGAGTCGTTTCTTAATCTCAGATAAAAAATGATCACGGGCAGTAACGGCTCCAAGTTGATCGGCAATATTTACAAGGTGAGCAAATCTTGCAATCGCTTTTCCGTTTTCATATGTTGGTCCAGTCGGAAGTGATTCTTTAGCAATATCATTTACCATGGTTAACAAGTCGTTCCGGTTGTAATCACCTTGATCTGGAAGGGAAGGGAGAATTCCATCAAATGATAAAGTAGTCGTGAATTTATTTCCGTCGAATACTTTCATAATTCCGGCGACGGAGTTATACTCATAACTTGTTAATGGATCAGAAGTATTTAACCATTGATGGCGATAAAGAGCAGTGAGTGTTTGGTTTACATTTCCGTTAACTGATTCTTTTAATTCTGTAGTGTAAGTAAAAGTTGAATTGAGTTTTGCAGAAGTTTCATCATAATTCCAAGCAATAGAACTTCCGGTAACAAACGCGTAAGCGTGTTTGCGAAAAACTTCGAGAGTGGTTAATTGGTTATTCGGAAGTAATGCAACTGAAAAATAATCTTTGCCGTTAAGCGATGACTGCAAAGTTGTTGTTCCGCTCCAGGTTGAACCATCAGGCGCAAATATACCATAATGTCTTCCGTCCACCGTCATTCCTACAACACCATTCTGATTATACCAAATAGTGGGTGTTGTATAACTTGATATCGTTGCATTGCCACCTACAACAGATAGATATACAAACGGCAATCCATGCCCAAGCGTCGCTTTCATTTTATGTGTACCATCATCCCAAAGTGCAGTAACCGTCCAATCACCATAATCATCGGTAAGAGTTTTGGTAGCGTTTAATCCCGCCACACCGATTGTTAATTGTTGGGAAAAAGGGAAAAGATAATCTGCGGCGGCATAAACCGGAGTAGAAGTATAACCAATTTGCAATCCGTTATTTTTTGCTTTGAAATAAAGAGGGTGAGCATATAAATTATTTGAGAAAGCATCACCATAAAAAGGATAAATCAAACTACTCCAGAAATCGTTTGTTTGAATCGGTTTATTAAAAGATGCAGAAATTTTTGGAACTGCATTTGCTCCGGTTGAAGTTCTCGGACCTTTCATTCCCGAAGAAAGTGTTGTAGTGTAACTTCCTTTGCCAATCGTGATTGTCTGAGCGTTACATGTAGTTGCGAAGGAAGCTGCTAAAAGAACAAGTGTTAGAATATTTGCTGTTAATGGTCTTATGCTAATACATGGTAACGGGATAAAAGTTTTTTTCATTTTTTCTTCTTAGGAATTATTTTGAAGATAGCAGTTGAAGCAATGATGATCATTCTGATATTTGGGAGAGCAATGAATTTATTTTCTTCCGAAAAGAGATCATTTGCATTCAAAAAGTAGGGATGTTTGGGGAGAATCCCAAGTGATTCAATTTTATTTATAAGCTTTACTTCCACCATAACAACATTACTTCCCTTCCGGTCCTGTTTTGTACGGATAATTCATAATCGAATTTGTTGTAAAAGCATACGACATTATATCAGGATGATGGAACAACATATTATAATCAATATTATTCATCCCAAATAAGATAGATTTTGCGTCATACCCCAGCAAACGGAGATAAGCAGTATAAAAGGCGCTCTCCTGCCCGGTTCCGCTGTACATAGCAATCGTTCCTGATGAAGGAATCGTTTGCAAGTAACTTGTACTTCTAAAATCGGAGGAACCTGGTCCGGCTTGGTAAAACACAGCTCCAACTGGATGGTAGGTATTAGGAATAAAAGGATTGGAAACATAAAGCATTAACTGCCCGGTACAAATTGTATAAAGTCGTTCTCGAATATTTTGCCAGTAGCGGAATGTTACTGAGGTCTTTAATGATCCCGAGTTGTAGTCTTCATCGAATCCATCCTTAATAAGAGAACTAATACGCTCACGAACATAATCCTTTATTGATTGACCGGTGGAAGTTAGCTGAAGCTCCGGTAAATTATTATAATTCCCTTTTGGATTGTTGTAATAAGAAAAAATATTTGTATCCGGTTCAGTATTGAGCCTGTCCGTCCATACTGAAGAAAATAAAATATTCCAGGACGCCATCCCGAAATTCATATAAAAGATAGTTGGAAAACCAGCCAGACGAAGTAAGGCTGAATAATAGGCAGCCGATTGCCCGGAAGCGCTGATGAGAACAATTTTATCAAAAAGAGCAGAATTTTTCTCTATATAATTATAAAGCGAGTCATTCAGAATATTCTTTGCCCCTGCGATGTGTCCGGCAAGGTAATCACTATTTTCTCTTACATCAATTATAAGGTAAATATTTAAATTATTAAAAACTTCTTCCGCCGGAATTGACGGGCAGGAAATTCTATTAATTATATCACCTTCTTCTTCAAGATACAAAAGAAGTTTGGCGTTGTTTTCAGTCTTTACCGAAAAGGGTGCCGTTATCTTATCCTTTTCACAACCGGCAAAAAGCAAAAGAGTTGCCGGAAGAATAAAAAGCTGCAGAAATTTAATTCTTCTCATCGGTTAATTAACATTTTTTTGATTCCCTTTGGCTACGCCAATAAACATTCCGATTACATTATTTCCAAAAACATTCCAGCCAACACTACCACCATTTTGCATGAAAGCATTTCCATCCGGAACATTAACTTTTGCTGAATTAAAGTAGGCTGTGTACTGTTTATCAAATGAATAAACTTGGATGTTTCTCATTCCCTTGTATTCGTTCCCGCTAAATTGATCTGGTATCTTGTTGGTGATAACATTCATGTTGTAAGTATCGGTTTTAGGTACGCTCAACGAAGGGAAGGTTAACGCGCTTGAAGTACCGCTTCCGATAACCCAAATAGCGCCATATACTTCATCAGGATTGGTTTTTATATTTGCCTGAAGATAATTGCCTCCAATATTAAAGGAAACGTTGTTTGTTTCAGGAGGAAAGGGAACCTTTGTGTAACTGTAAATTACGGTCTCACCCCACTCGGCAAAGAGTTCGTAACTATCGCCTTTTTGTATTACTAAATCGTCATACAGCGGTTTATATACTCCGTTACTTTTATAATGGAGCGGAATCACTTGAACGCCATTAATCTTTAGATACGCTTTTACGTCTTTCAGTTCAGCAGCCTTGATGTCAAATGGAGTACCAACTGGTAGTGTTTTTGTGAAGGTAACACCGGTAAATAATTTATATGGATTTAATTCACTATTTACTACAACGTAAATTTGATTTTGTACTTCACTCTCAACTATCTGCACCTTCTCGCACGATACGAAGACAAAAATTAAGGGAATTATGAAAAGATATTTTTTCATCTAAAATTTAAAATTAAATCCGAGTGTTGGAATAATCGGGAACAGTACAAGCTGTTTAACTTTAACAACATCTTTGCCGTTCTCAGATTCTTTTGAAACATATCGCGCAAATGGGTTCTGCCTGTTGTACAAATTATAGATATTTAAGTAAGCTTCAAAAGGTAAATTAAATAATGGGAACTTGTAAGTAACATTCAAATCCATTTTATGAAAAGCGGGAAGCTGCGCTTTGTTTAATTCGGGATAATAGACATAAATATTAGCCCCGCTTCCCGGAGAAATCTCGTTAAAACGGTATTGAACGGGAGCGGAGGTATAATTCTCGCCCGTGTGATACGTCCAGGTAAAACCGACACTCCAATTGTCATTTATCTTGTACGCAATTACCGCAGATAAATCATGTCTTCTGTCGTATTTGGGGTAAAATAATTTCCCGTTGTTCAACTGATCAAATTTTCTTTTTGTCCATGATAAAGTGTAACCAAGCCACCCCGAGAGTGCGCCTGACTTTTTATTAAAAAAAAACTCAACTCCATAAGCTTCACCTTTTCCATCCGTAAGTTCGCTTTCAACAGAATTTTTAAGAGAATTTAGAGCTGAGCTGCTTTTGTATTCATAGAGGTTTTGCATGTTTCTATAATAGGTTTCAAGGGAGAGAAGGTAATCCTGCTCACCGATATATTGCTCTATTCCAAAAACATATTGATCGGAACTTCCGGGAAGGATATTTTTTGTTGATGGATACCAGAGATCGGTTGGAAGGGAAATATCATTTCGTACTATAAGATGAAGGAACTGGTGCGTTGCGGTGTAGGCTGATTTTATAAATGTTTTATCCGAAAGAGCATATGAAATTTCGATGCGCGGTTCAGCGCTGAAATATTTTCTATCACCAAAGTAATAAAAACGCAAGCCGGAATTCATTTTAAGACGGGAAGTAAACTGAGATTCCATCTGGAAAAAAAGTGCGCCTTCAAGTGAATATTGGTTATCTCCTGCGTAAGGATCAACTTCAATTAAAGGATCATATGCTGTGGTGTAAATAAGATCGTATTGGTGAAAAGTAAGTTCTATTCCGGTTTTTAGCGTATGACTTTCATTAATGTGCAATTCAACATTTTGTTTTAACGAATAATCCTTCAACCGGGATGACGCGAAAAAATTATCGGTTACATCTTCAGAACCGTAATCAAATATGAGCGTTCTGAAACCATAATCGGTAAAACTTAATCCGGTAGTTAAGAGAAATGATTTGGAATTGATATGTAACCAGTTCAAACCAATTGAGAGGTTGTCCCACTTTGTTGAATAATTCAAGTCTGTTTTGGTAGAAGGGTTATACAAATTGTCTTTACTGTAAACAGTACTGATGGATAAAATATTTTCATCAGAAAGAACATAATTTATTTTAGCGTTCATATCGGAGAAATTGTACCTTGGCAGAGTGCCGTTTTGAATAAACTTTTTCTGATAAGCGTCATAATACATTCCTCTTCCCGAAAACATATAGGTGGAATTTTTTCCCATGGGTCCCTCTAAGGTGAAAAATGAATTTATCAATCCAATCCCTACAGTTCCTTTAGTTGTTTCCTTTGTTCCGGATCTTAGTTTAATATCAAGAATGCTGGAAAGTCTTCCACCATATTCAGCCGGGAACGCCCCTTTAATTAAACGAATTTCCTGTATCGCATCGGAATTAAATGCGCTGGTAATATTTCCAATGTGTGAAGGATTATAGAGCGTCAGTCCATCAACAAGCGTTAAATTTTGATCCGGCGAACCGCCTCTTACATATAATCCTTTTGAAAGTTCACTCTCTGTTTTTACGCCCGGCAGCATTTGCAACAACTTGAAGAGGTCGGTTTCTCCGCTTAGTGAAGGCAGTTTTGATAAGAGTTCCGGTGAAACATCGATATTGCTAATCAAAGATTTGTCGATTCTTTTACCGATGATAACAACTTCCTCTTTTTCAATTTCCTTGGGTGAAAGAAGGATATTTAAATGAACTACATTTGATTTTAAATTGAGAAATTCCTTAACTGCAGGTTTGTAGCCTATATATCTGGCTATGAGGAAATAATTGCCCGCCGGAAGGTTTGGGAAAACATAAAATCCATAAGTATTAGAAGTAGTTCCGGTGTATGGGTGATTTTTTGTATCGATACTGTCTTTATATAAAAGTAGATTTGCACCGGTTAGAACCTCACCGGTAACTGCATCTTTTATAAATCCCGAGATATTATATCCTTTCGATTGGGCGACCAACGAGGGGAGCGAGTAAAGTATTAATAAGAAAAATATAATTTTCTTCGGTATAGCCATGCTTCTTCAGAAATTAAAGTATGATTGCCTTTTCCAAACTGTTACGGTGATAAAAATAGTTAAAATTCTTCAAAACAAAAAAATGTTTAATACGTTTTCACAATTCCTGCGAATGATCTCGTGTGGGTTATTCTTAAATGACATTAAGATTAAAATTG
>JAVHOS010000324.1:0-1596 GCA_036170205.1 Ignavibacteriaceae bacterium
GGAATGGGAGAAGAAGATGGCATTAAATTGATTGCTGAATCGCTAAACCTCGCTCATCAAAAAACTAAAAACTACAAGGTTGAAAGCATGCTCGAAGCTACCGCCGGACAAGGAACCGCAATTGGTTATACGTTTGAACATCTTAAAAAAATTATGGATTTAGTTGATGAGAAAAAGCGGATGTCTGTTTGCATCGACACCGCCCATATTTTTGCCGCCGGTTATGACATTAAAGAGAAAAAAAATTACAACAAAGTGATTAAGGACTTCGACGACATTATCGGGTTGGATTTGTTAAAATGTTTCCACATGAACGACAGCAAAAAACCATTTGCAAGTAGAGTTGATAGGCATGAACACATCGGCAAAGGATTCATCGGGTTGGAAGGTTTTACAAATATTATGAACGACAAACGCCTGCTTTATATCCCCAAAATTCTCGAAACTCCAAAAGGAAAAGAGCAACTTGAAGATTTAGAGAATATTAAAACGCTAAAGTCGTTGTGTAAATAAGAATAACTTAAAAACCTCCAAGGTTCTTGAAGCCCGGAGGTTTTAGTTTAAGAAATGGATATCGTTAATCTTTTTTGAAGCCCAAGTTCAATAATTCTATAAAAAGTAGATATTTGTATATCGCTTTTACCGGCTTCAATTCTTGAAATGTAACTTTTCTTAGTCCCGGATTTCTCTGCGAGTTGTTCTTGAGTAAGTTTTGATTTCGTTCTTTCTTCTTTAAGCATTTCTCCCAAACGAAATGCAATTGAATCAGCTTCAAACTTATCTCTTTTTGCATTTCCTTTTTTACCGTATTGCTTATCTAAGTGTTCTTCAAACGTGGTTATTTTTTTCATTTTCTTTTCCTTTCAATCTTTTCCGAGAAATATTCTTCTTTTAATTTTCTCCCTAATTCCAATTCATTCTTTGGCGTTTTTTCTGTTTTTTTATAAAAGCAATTAATAAGAACAACCAGATTGCCCTCATCAAAAAAACTAAAAATTCTAATGCTGCTTTTGTGGGTTATTACCTTTAACTCATATAAACCGTCGGTTCCTTCCAAATGTTTCAAGAATTTAATTGGAACTCTCTCAACGTTTCTAACAAGATCAAGAACAAAATCAATTTTTTCTCTTGTTTTGAGGTCTTGTTTAGAATAGAAGTCTAAAAAGTAATTACCATAGAATAATACTTTCCTTTTCATGGGGCAAGATAACTAATTGGTGAACAACAATCAAAAGACATTTTATTCTTTTTTGCTCCGTAGGAGCTAACTGTTTGTAGCATTTTAAAAAGAACAATTATTCGGCTCCATCGGAGCGGTCTGTTTATTCTGCCTATACGAACAATTATTTATTACAACCCTCCGCAGTTTTAAAAACCGCGGAGGTATAAATTGCAGAAGAGGTCAGACTCATTTTAACAATAACATTTTTCTTACGCTTTGATAATTCTGTTTTCCGTCAAGCGAAGCCGCATGCAAAGTATAAAAGTAAATTCCCGACGACAATTTGCCGGCATCAAAACTAACCTCTTGATATCCGGCAGAAACCGTTTCGCCAACTAATTCTTTTACAACTTCGCCAATAAAATTATACACAA
>JAVHOS010000325.1:0-7904 GCA_036170205.1 Ignavibacteriaceae bacterium
ATCGATCCGCAATTCAATTTATTCAGAAAACTGAACTACAACGAAATTCCGCCGTCACTTTCAAAAATATTCGGCGCGGAAGATTTACTGATCCTTCTTCCATCAAAAGCGAACAAAGAAAAGCTTGAGACGTATCAGGAACTTGCAAAAATCTGGTCCGAAGATAAAACAAAAAAAATTGAAGTTTCGCTTGACAGCAAGTACGATAAGCTTCCTGTGAACAAAAATATTTGGATTTTCGGCGCGGAAAATAAATTCACCGAAGTGATAAAAAATAGCTTGAAAGATTACAACAGCACTATTAAAAATGATGCTGTAGCTTTAGGCAAGACTTCATTTCCGGTCAATAATAACAGCTTTATAATTTCAGTACGCCATCCGCAAAATCCCGATAACGTACTCGTTTATCTTTCAACTGAAAATAAAGAAGCGGTTCCAGGACTTGCAAGAAAATTGCCTCACTACGGAAAATATAGTTACTTAGTATTTGAAGGGAACGAACCGGCTAATATCGGCAAGGGGGAATGGAGCTCGGTTAATTCTCCTTTAAGCGCAAAAGTTGTAACCAAAGGTGAAAAAATTACCAGCGAAGTTTTTCCCGAATTACCGAAACGAAAAGCTCTTGCAATGCTGGCTCCGGTTTTTTCTTCGGAAAGAATGTTGAAGACTGTTAACTATCTGGCAAGTGAAGAATTAGCCGGAAGGGCTCCCGGTTCAGCAGGAATAAATAAAGCGATTGATTTTATTACAGAAAAATTTAAAAGCGCGGGACTTCTTCCCGGCGCAGATGACGGAAGTTATTTTCAAACATGGGACGAAGTGATTGACGCTAACGGAAATAAAGCTCCGGTAAAAAATATTATCGGAATAATTCCCGGAACAAATCCAAATTTGAAAGATGAATCGGTTGTTGTATGCGCTCATTACGATCATCTCGGATTAGGCTGGCCCGGCGCAAACAAAGGGAATGAAGGAAAGATTCATCCCGGCGCTGATGATAACGCGAGCGGTGTTTCGGTTATGCTGGAACTTGCGGAACTTCTTGGAAAAAATTTAAAGCCGCAACGGACTGTAATCTTTGTCGCCTTCGCTTCTGAGGAAAGTGGATTGCGCGGATCAAAATATTATGTGCAAAACATGAAACGCTTTCCAGCTAAAAAAGTAATTGGGGTACTTAACTTTGACACGGTTGGAAAATTAGGTAACGGAAAATTATTAGTGCTCGGCGCTTCAACGGCTCGTGAATGGCGGTTCATCTTTATGGGCGCAAGTTATGTTACCGGCGTTGAAACCGAAATGGTAACGCAAGAACTTGATGCAAGTGATCAACGAAGTTTTCTGGAAGTTGGCGTTCCCGGCGTTCAATTTTTCTCAGGCGCAAATGCCGACTATCATAAACCGACCGACACTCCCGATAAAATTGATGGAGCTGGATTAATTAAAGTTGCTGCAATTGCGCAAGAAGGTTTATTGTATTTAGCTGATAGAATTGAGCCATTAACATTTCAGGGACAAGCGATTAGCGAATCTAAAAAACCGCAAGCAGCTCCCGCAGGGGAAAGAAGAGTGTCAACAGGAAGCGTTCCCGATTTTACATTTTCAGGTGAAGGGGTAAAGATTGCCGATCTCTCTCCCGATTCTCCAGCGGCAAAAGCAGGATTACAAAAAGGAGATGTAATTGTAAAATTAGGACAATTCAAAGTTACAAACCTCCGCGAATATTCGGACGCGTTAAAGAGTTTTCAACCGGGTAATGTTGTTGATGTCCTTTATTTACGCGATGGAAAAGAGCTTAACACAAAAATTGAATTAATGGCTAAGTAAAAAAACGAGCATTGATTTTAACAAACATTAAGGAGTTTAAAATGAAAAAATTTTTTCTAACTACTAAAACTGTGTCCATCACAAACCTTTTCTTTACTGCATCTCTATTTTTTTGTCTTACTGCCGTACTGAATTACGGACAAACGCAAGAACAAAAAGAATTGAAAGTTTGGTCGATCCCGAACATTAACGAAGGAGCGGAATTTTATTTTTCTCCCGATGGAAAAAGCCTGATCGGAAACGCGAAAATGCCCGGCGATCCGGTTCATCAAGTTTATACTTTTAATATTGATGGAACCAACATTTTGCGTATCAATGATAAAGGCGAAGACGCATGTTCATTCTATTTCCCTGATGGAAAACATCTTATTTATACTTCCACAAAAGATAATCTTGAAATGCCAAAAGGAAATTATTCCGATCCGAAAGATTATCCGCAAGGCGCCGAATTATATCTCTGCGACCCCGATGGAAGCAATGTACAAAGGTTAACCGACAATAAAGTTTACGATGCGGAAGTTTCTGTTTCTCCTGATGGCAAGTGGATACTTTTTAGCCGCCAAATTGATGGCAAATTGGATTTATGGAAAATGAAACCGGACGGAAGTGAACAGCAGCAAATAACTTTTACTCCCGAATGGCAGGAAGGGGGATCATTCTTCATCGATAACGAAACAATTATTTGCCGCGCATGGGATATAAAAGATCAGGCTCAACGAGGAATGCCGATGAGCATTTTTACAATGAATGGTGACGGTTCAAACAGAAAAAGAATTACCAACGATACCGGGACAAACTGGGCTCCTCATCCGGCGCCGGATGGAGATCATTTTGTATTTGTAAAAGTTCTTCCGCCGCACAATTATGAAATCTTTTTGATGAGTTTAAAAACCGGTGAACAAATGCGCTTAACTTATAATGATGCTTTCGACGGATTTCCTGTTATTTCTCCCGATGGAAACTTGTTAACGTTCGATTCAAATCGTGACGCCAAGAATGGAGATAGAAAGCTGAGACCATACATTATGGATATTTCTTCATTAAATCTTGGTCAAAAGAAATAAATAAATTCAAGAATCTACAAATCCGGAAATTCGAAAGGATATTTTCTGTTTATGAAATCAAGTTGTTGTTTGTTTCCACTCTTATTTATTTTTCTTATCACCTCAAGTTTTGCTCAAACTGAACACACAAGACCAAGCGGGAATGACGATTCACACCACTCGGTTTTTGGTCCGCCACAGCCGGCAACTTGGGAATTTCAATTATCTAATTTAAAAGAAGACGGACAGAATATTTCGTCATTCAATTTTTATAAAAAAGATCAGCGGAACAAAACTCTTTTTTTCAAAGTTGCAAACAACAATCTGAATAACAGAAATGAGATGCGCGTAAAAGAAATTACCGGCGGCGCGATTCTCTTTCCCGTAAACGATGATGACCGGCTTCAACTTGATCTTGGCGGCACTTACGATGTAATAAAAGATACAGCATTACCCGGAAAGGCTTTTTATTCGAGAGTAACTTTTAGACCTCAGTCGAATCTTTGGTTTCGCTTCGGTTCAGAATATTTCGACGGATATACTTTCGGAAGCCGCTCGCCGTATCGCCGCACAATTCTCAATTCAAATTATCTTGTTGGTAAAGTTGTTGTAAGCTCGTTTTCGCTTGTTGGATTATTTGGCAGAGGAAAAATTGATGATGCAATGAATACCCGTTATGGCGCTGCAGGAATTGTTGAATTACCTTTCAATATTTTTGCGTTAGCAGGATACATCAAAAGTTCTGAACAGAAAGAAAATGTTAGAACGCTTGCTGTTGGCAGATGGGCGCCTTACCGCCCTGATGGATTACCAAGTTCAATATTTATTTGGAAGCATAAAGATAGTTACGATTTTCAATTAGGCGGACTTTTCTGGGGAGAAAAAAATCTTTTCGTTCGTCCGGCGGCAATCGGGATGAGTCAAGGAATGTTTATAAGCAGTACGGCGTTAAGAGAAAACAGTGAGCTTAGGCAGGGACAACTGATGAGCATCACCGATGATTACCGTAACGCTGATATAACGTTGTTCTACGTCTATCTTGATCAAGCAATTCAAATGGATCCCGGCAAATTGAATCATGTTGGATTTAAAGCGATCGAGTTATTTAAAGTTTTTGAGAATACAAAATTTTCTTTTCTTTCGAAGCCTGCGATCGGCATTTTTTATAATGAAGAAACGAATCCTGAATTCAATCCGGTCTCTCACAACTTTGTTGATAAGCAGAATTCATTTTTTTCATTTCAAGCGGGACTTACCATTGCGGAAAATTTTATTTTAAATGCAATCAATATTCCGCAAAAATCGGAATGGACGGTTGCGCTCTCTTTTGTTTATGCGATTGAGAAAAATGATTAGTCTTTTTAAGTGAGTTGATTAAATTGGAATAAAGAAAATCCAGACTATCCTATCATAAAAATAATAATCAACCAACAGAATATTTTTTCTTCGAATGGTTGACAGACTCTTCAATTATAGGCGTTGCAAGATTGTGGAATGATAAAGTGATCGTTGTTCCACTGCCAATCTTGCTATCGATTGAAATATTTCCGCCTGCAAGATCAAGAATTCTTTTTACAAGCGTTAATCCTAAGCCGCATCCTTCGTACGATCTGCTAAATCCTTCACTTGCTTGTCTAAATGCGTCAAAAACAAGTTCCTGATGCTCTTTAGAAATTCCAATACCGGTATCGGAAACTTTTACAACGCCCGCTCCATCAACAACTGAACAAGCAATTTGAATTGATCCTTCGTTTGTAAATTTAATAGCGTTATCAACAAGGCTATCCAGCATTTGATGAAAATAATTGTTATCGAATTCAATAAAGAAATCGCACTCTATTTCCACGGTAAATTTAAGACCTTTGGTTTTTGCAGTTTGTGAAGCCGCAGCGGCAATTTTGTGTACTATCTTTGAAGCCTGAATCATGTCCTTCCTAAGGTTAATAGCGCTTGATTCAAGATCCGAAAAGTCTAAGAGTTCGCTAAGTGTTTTTAATAATCTTTTGGATGCGTCAAGCATATTCTCCAGAAGCACACCTTCTTCCTGATCTTTTAAAGCTTCTCTTAAAATTCCGCCGAGCCCAAGTATCCCATTCATCGGAGTGCGAAATTCATGATTCATATTTTTCATCAGTGAAGATTTGAATTTGTTTGATTCTTCTGCAATGATCCGCGCATCATTCAGCTCGTCGTTCATTCTTAGCAGTTCTTTATTCGCATCAACCTGCTCCTTAAATAATTGAGCGTTTTGAATAGCGATCGCCGCTTGTCCGGCAAGAATTTCAAACGCATACATTATTTCGGTGATTTTTATTTTGTTTAGTGATTTGCTGTCAAGGTAAATCACACCGATTTTTTTATCGCCGATAATTAGCGGAGCGCAAAGAATTGTTTGTAAATCCAGATATAAAATGCTCTTGCTTATATTGTGGTTTGTATCGCTTTGAGCATCTTCAATAAAACGAGCCAAGCCGGTATCATACACATCTTCAACCACCGTTGTACTTATTTGAAAATCAGTTTCCGTCAATTGGTGATCAAGAGAGTTTAACCCTATTGCGAAATCCAATTTGTTTGCTTGATTTTTCAGAACTATAAATCCCCGATCTGAGTTTGTGAGAAGAATAGCATTATTTAGAACCATACGAAGAACGTCTTCAAGTATTAAAGATTTGTTAAGACCCTTCGTGATATTAAGTATCAATTCCAAGGTCTTGCTTTTTTCATAATGGTGTTTCGAAAGAGAACCAGTTTTGCTGTTTTCGTCAAGGGATATTCTAAAGTCTGAAAAGTTCATTTTGGTATTAAGGATTTTTTGATTAAAGGATACAGTTGAAATAAATAACGATTAACTTCTATTTAAAAGAGGAGCCTTTTGAATCAAAAGGCCCTCGTATGTTCTTAGTTATGTTATGGAATGATTTAGAGAAAGACTTTTATTCTTTCAATCTCATCGGTGGCTTTAATTTTTTTATAATATTTTAAAGCTTCCGAGAAGTAGCTTTTGGCGTTATCTTTTTGTTTGTTTTCGGAAAAAAGAATGCCTAACTCTACTGCGGTTTCAGCATAGTTTAATTCGCTGCCGAGCTCTTTGTTTAATCTTAAACTGCTTAAGAAATAATTTTGAGCAACGTCAAAATGTTTCTTCTTCCGTTCAAGAATTCCTTTAACTTTGTAAACTTCGGCGATGGTAAGCTTGTCGTTTATTTGACTACTTATTTCCATTCCGCGGTCTGCAAGGGCGCCAGCCAGGGTATCATCATTAAGTGTGCAGTAAATTGATGCCTTGCTGATATAAGAAATTGCAAGAGTCGGATAATAATCCTTTGCGAGGGAAACACTGATACTTGTATCGAATTCCTTTAACGCAGAATTATATTCTTTCTTTTTCAGAAAGAGCATTCCAAGATTATGTCTTATTCTTGCAACCCGCTGACTATCTTTCAATCCCTCAAAATGAATTAGCGCTCTATGAAAGTAGCTATAGGCTGAATTATAATCGCCTCGGATATTATAAACGATGCCGATGTTGTTTTCCAACAATGCAGCAACGGAAACATCTTTAGAGGTATTTACGTAAGAAAATCCTTTGTGGAAATGGGTCATTGCGCTTGAAAGTTGTCCTTTTTCGGCATAAAGCGTTCCCATCAGGCTTTCACATCGCGCTAATCCAACGGTGTCATTTTCTTTGTAAAAAAAGGAAAAAGCTTTTTTAATGTGGGCGGCGCCTTCCGTCCACATAGCTTTACTTATAAAAATTTCCCCAAAGTTCAGAAATGCGTAAGCAGTTATGCTGCTTAATCGTTTATCTTTTTTTGTGAAAGATAAAATTGAATTGGATATGTCAGACGCTAATTCAAGTTCTCCGTGTGAGATATAGAATTTACCGAGATCCTTTAGAAAATTAAGAAAATTAAATACCGGTAATTTTTTTTCTGCAAAACTAATTACCTGATCGGTTACTAATCTCAATTGTGCTGAGGGTAGTTCTCCGGGTTGTTTATGAGTGTTGTTAATCTTCTTAATAAAAGTTGAAATCTCTTTTACGCTGATATATTTTTCCAAAACTTTTTTTATCTCTTCCACAAGATCGGTCGTTTTTGTTTTCATATTATTCTTTGTTTTGGAAGTTGTATAATAAAATAAGTTTCATAATCAATTTGTAAATCCATATCGGGAGAAGTGAGGGATTTTCCCGTTTTTACAAGTAAACGTTCCATTCTTTACATCGATGGAAACTTTATCCGCTTCAACCAATGTCCATTCGTTCTGCGATTCATTGAAATACTGAAGATGTCCGGTAGTTTGAGATCCCAAAGCAGAAAGGTCTAACCCGGTAACTTTAACGTTCAGCAATGCCGGGGATGCAAATGTAGTTCCCGCAGGTCCAAATTCAAAGCAAAGAAATTCGTCATCAAACCTCATTGATAACGTAGCATCCTGGGCTAATGAATTAGCTGAAACGAAGAGACTTGCGTCAACAGAAACAGTGTTATTTGCCGTTGACAGGTAGGTATCATTAATAGCTACTTTGCCGTTAACATCATGTGTTATAAGTGATGCGGCAAAAAATGCTTTTGCTAATGTCTTGGAAGCAGATTTTGGTAAAGCTATCAAGGTAATGCCTTGTTTTTCTGCCGCCAAAACCCACGCCGGTTTTTGCATCGAATTTGCAGCTTTTTGTTCGGGTGGCAGAAGAGAATTGTCTTTTTGACATCCGGAAAATAACAAAAAAAGAAAAAGCGGGATTGTTGCTAATTTTTTCATTCAGAACTCCTTTATGATTTTGTTGTGTAATTACTTAGCGCTTAAATGTAACAATATTAGTGCCAACAGAAAAGATGCGTTTTCCGTAAAAAAACGAAGGGTGGTTTTTTGAGGTGTAACGAAACGTTACAAGTGGTGTGTAACGAAACGTTACACGTGTAACGTTTCGTTACAATTTATGTGTCAATTCTGCCATGCCCAAACCGGCTTATTTTGCTGCTATTGGACGAAATGATCTCTGCGGATGTTTGTGATTTGAATATGGATGGT
>JAVHOS010000326.1:0-7887 GCA_036170205.1 Ignavibacteriaceae bacterium
TTATTAAATAAAAGGAGTTAGTTATGAGAAATATTTTGTTGAAAATTTGTTTTCTATCCGTTTGGATAGTTTTATTTTTTTCAAGCGCTAAATCCGAAGGGAATAAGAAAGAAAGCAACAGTAAACAGAGCAAACCTGATGCGCAGAAAAACATTTCTTATCTTAACATCAATAATATTTCGAGTTACTTTTATAACAACGGTATCTCTGATGTTTCTCCTGCAGGCAACGCCGGATTTGTTTATCCGAAAGGAACCGGAAAAACAGCAGTATTTACTTCGGGGCTGCTTTGGGGCGCTAAAGTAGCAGGTTTTCCAGACCCGAGAGTTGGCGGAACCGCTTATAGAACCGGACTTGTCCCCGGAAAAGTTCTTCCTAATGGAATTGCGGATAATCCTATATTAGATAAATATAGAATTTACAGGGTGCGTAAAGATATTTATCCCGGTGGACCTTTTAAAGATTTAACAATTGAAGGTGTAAGCGAAGGAACTGATGCAGCAAGTTTAAGAGCAGCTTATGAAACTGACTGGACACAATGGCCTGCGGAAATGGGCGCTCCTTTTGAGGATAAAGATGGTAATGGTATTTATAATCCGGATAAAGATATACCCGGTTTTCCCGGAGCTGATCAAACGCTTTGGTATGTTACTAATGATTTAAATGTCGGACAAACAACATATTTGTATGCTTCAGATCCTTTAGGAATTGAATGCCAGGTAACGATCTGGGCATATAACCGAACCGGCGCTCTGGGGAATATGTATTTCAGAAAGTACAAATTAATTAATATAACCGATCGAACAGCATCACCAATAACATTTAATGATATGTACGTTTCGATGTGGTCTGATGTTGACCTTGGAGATGCAGGTGACGATTTTGTTGGAGTAGATACTGTTTTAAGTTTACAGTATTCTTATAATGCAACAGCAACTGATAATATTTATAGTCCTTTACCTCCACCGGCAGTGGGATTTGACTTTTTCCAAGGTCCTCTAATCAATGGTATTGCTGGGCAAGATAAAAATAAAAATGGCGTTGATGACGCTTCTGACTATGGTATTTTTAATACTAAAAAAGTTGGACCCGGTAAGATTAACTTGCCGATGACCGCAGCTTATTATTTTGCGAGCGGCGATCCGAATCTTGGCGATCCTCCACAGGGGAATATTGGTACGAGTGATGGTGCGCGTCAGTTTTATAATTTCTTTCAAGGTAAATATGGAATTTCCGGTACTCCTTTTATTAATCTTGCAACCGGAGCGCAAACCTCTTTTGCTCTTAGCGGTGATCCGCTAACGGGAACCGGCTGGATAGATGGTGTTCAGTTACCACCTAGCGATAGACGACAGGGAAGCGCGTCCGGTCCATTTAATATGGCTCCCGGAGATACACAGGAAGTAGTAGTTGCGGAAATTGCTGCAGGAGCTGTTCCCGGAATCGATAGACTTTCAGCGATAACATTATTGAAGATTTATGATCAACAAGCGCAGAAAGCTTATGACGCTTTTTTTGATATTCCGCAAGCTCCCCCGGCGCCGATAATTAAGACAGCACAATTAGATAAAGAAATAATCCTTAACTGGGCAAATGATGAGGCGAGTTATTTGGCTACTGAAAACTCTAATTCCAAAGGATATAAATTCCAGGGATACAATGTTTATCAACTCCCATCATCCTTTTCAATGGTTAGTGAGGGGCGTAGAATTGCGACATTTGACCTCGTTGATGAGATTGGTATTATCAGAGATTTGGTTTTAGATCCAATTTCAGGTTCCTTTGTTTTGCTTCCGGTACAGTTTGGAACTGACAGCGGAATACAAAGATTCATTTCAATTAAAAATGATGATATTAAAGGGGGTTCTCCGCTGCAAAACGGTGTAAAATATTATTTCGCTGTTACGGCTTATAATTACAATCCAAGTCCTATGGCAGTGCCGAATAATCTTGAAAATCCGATAAACATTATAACCGTTATTCCTCAAACTCCCGATACGGGAGACGGTTCCGGCGGAACAATCGGTCAAATCTTGCAGATGACACATATAGGAGAGGCAGATGGGAATCCCAATGCAACAATTGTTGATCCCGGCGCTATACTTGGTCACGATTATGAAGTTTACTTTTCCACACGTCAGGAAATAAGAGATCAAAACGGAGATTGGGTTGCAGGAAGTAAAGTGAGTAGAAAATTCAGTGTTAATCACCCCGATACACTTACCGGTTCCACTATTGACGCTGCTGCGGTTTATGGCCATTCAGCCGGTGGAATAGAAGTACATTTTAAACTTAATTTAATCTCTTCAGATTACGATTTTGTAGATGGGATTACAGTTAATTTCCCGGAAGGAACAGTAATTCTTCAAGCTCCAAATTTTAAATCAGGTAATGGAACCATTTCACCTGTAATCAACGGAACGACAGTAGTTTTTGGTGATGTAAGCCAATCTTATACCGGTAATGGACCATTTGCAGGTGGTGAAGAATGGATAGTTCAGATTGGTTCTCTCTCACTTCCTTTTGTAATTAATTGGGCTCTTTTTGATGATGGTTATGGCGGCGGACCAATTAATGTTTCGGGAATATCAACAATTACCTCCATCGGCACGAGAAAGAGAACTGCTAAGTATTGGAATTTAAAAGACGCTACGAGCAACGTAATAAAACTTGAGAATCAAGGAACACTTGTTGATAAAACAGATCCAACCGGGTTGACTACAATTAATTTTTTCCCAAAACGTGATGACATCCCGGTAAAATCAACTACTTCTGCTGATCCGGTAGTTGATGGATTTCAGATAGGAGTAACCGGCACATTTGACGCACCTATAGACTTTAATAAAGAGAAATTAGCTCTTACAAGAGGACCGGGCAGCACATCTAACTTGATCCAAACTCCTTCAGCTTCAGCCACAGATATTTCTATTGTAAATTACTTGATCTTTGGTTTTCCTTCAAGCCAAGCTAAAGATTGTTTTGGTTTCGGCACTTCTGAAATAACCCAACTTCAACAAGATTATGAACTAAGATTTACCGGTGTTTGGGATACTACGATTGTGAATGGACAAACAATTATTAAAGTTAAAGATGGGACAGGATCTCTTGCTACTATTTTTTCAGGTTTAAATTCCAATTCCATTAAAAATCATCCGCTTAATCCAACTCCAGGTTCTATGAATCCATTCTTGCTAAGAATACCATTTGAGGTGTGGAACAAGGATACGAAGAAGCAAGTTAATTTGGTGTTTAGAGATCGCGAACAAACTGCGACTGCAAGTCCATTCTATGCATGGAATCCGAAAAACAGAATGTACGGGATAATCGTAAATTCAGATTATAATGAGACCGCTCCTATAACCGGCGTGCTAAGAGATGCAGCTACCTGGGTTCTGGTTTTTTATGGCACAAATTATTATGTGGGTGACGTTGTAAGCGTATATTATGATAATCCCTTCGCAATTGGAACAGATAGATATACGTTTAGCACTGATAATTTAGTCGGGATAACTGAAGAGAGTAATCTTTCTCCCAAAGAATATTTCCTTCATCAAAACTTCCCGAATCCCTTTAACCCAACTACGACCATTAAATACGATATTCCAAAGCAAGGTTTAGTAACGATAAAAATATTTGATATACTCGGCAGAGAAGTTGAAGTATTGGTAAATGAAGAAAAACCGGCTGGAAAATATCAGGTTACATTTAACGCTAACAAACTTTCGTCGGGTATTTATTTCTATAGTATTAAAGCTGGAGATTATATCAAAACATTAAAATCAATATTGCTAAAGTAGTATCTCAACTAAAATATCAATTTGGTGTCGTTTTATTAACACCTCGATTAATCGAGGTGTTAATGATAATATTCAAAATTTATTCTAACCGTTTTACCGATGCATTGCTGGTGTAAAGATTTGTACCAGAGAATTTTATTCTGTGGTACAAATCTATGTTGTCGAAACGGAGTTTCGACTTACGTTGCGGGGAAAAGATGGACATTTTATTTTGAATCTATGGAGAGAAATATTACTTTCTCTATCATAATTTGAAATAAAAACGGCAAGAAGATGTTTTCAAAAATCGGTTTGGCTATTTCTTTTTCACCTACGGGAAAAGCGTTAGTAAAAGAGTCTCTTAGGCTCCAACAGATATTCAATTCACAATTAGCGTTAATACACATCGGAGAAAGAAATTCAGAAAGCGAAGAACTATTATTTCAAACAATTGATGAAGCGGGCGCTAACAGAAATAATCTTGAAATAATTTGGGGAGAGGGAGACCCGGCAACCGCAATTATTAAAGCAGGAAAAGAATCTGGCATTGATCTGCTTATAGCAGGCGCTTTGGAAAAAGAAAAAATGCTGAAATTTTATTTCGGCTCAGTCGCAAGAAAAATAATGCGAGAATTTCCCGCTTCATCATTAATACTAAAATCACCATCACTTGAACCCGTTCCTTTTAAAAAGTTTTTCATTACGGCAGATTATTCTTCCCGTTGCGAAAAAACAATTCGTGCTGCTTTTCAATTCGCCTTAAAAGAAAATGCAGAAGAGTTCACCATCATCAGAGATTTTTACATGCCCGGTTTAACTGCCGCAATTGGAGAGGATAAAACTTATGATGAATTATCTTCGTTGATTGATCAAATGAAATATGAAGAAGAAGAAAAGATGGAGCTTTACATTAATGAATTAAACTTGAAAGGATTGGAGATTAAAATCGTTTGTGTTTACGGAAAAGAAGGGTGGGAAGACAGTAATTACGCCCGCACAAATGATGCAGATATTTTTGCAGTTACGGGACCGGAAAAGAAAATGCGTTTTTTAGACCGGTTATTCCAACACGAAGTTGAATTCTCTTTTGAATCTTTGCCGGCAAATCTTCTGATAATTAAATAGCTCTTCTATGCAATTGACTGCAGAACATATTACAACTTTCATTCTAAGCATAAGTATTATGCTTTTATTCGCCAAAGTGTTGGGAGAAATCTTCAGCAAGTTGAAGCAACCTGCAATTGTTGGAGAAATAGTAGCAGGTATTTTACTTGGTCCAACGGTCTTTGGAGTGATCTTACCCGAAACATTTCAATGGTTGTTCCCGCAACAAGGAGTAATTAAAATTGCGCTTGATAGTTTTACAACAATCGCTGTCGTTTTGTTATTACTCATCTCAGGGCTTGATGTTGACCTCTCGATTGTTCTTAGTCAAGGAAAGAAAGCGATCTCCACAAGTTGTATGGGGTTAGTTGTTCCGTTCGTTTTAGGATTTGTGGTATCATATTTCTATCCTCATCTGATGGGAATTGGAGAAGATGGTTCAAAATTTGTTTTTGCTTTATTTATGGGAACGGCATTATCCATATCCGCGCTGCCTGTTATTGCGAGAACGTTGATGGACTTGAACATATTCAAAACCCGGCTCGGCGTTATCATTATTGCCGCTGCAATGTTGAATGATCTTTTCGGCTGGCTGATCTTTTCGATAATACTTGGATTGATGGGAACAAATACTCATGGATTTACGTTTGGGCAGACGTTGTTTTTCACCATCACATTTGTTCTCCTGGTTCTTTCAATCGGTAAAAAGATAATCAACAGAATCATTCCGCTCATTCAGACAAAAATATCTTTCCCCGGAGGCATCTTAAATTTCATTCTCATCCTCGGATTTTTAGGAGCGGCTTTTACAGAATTCATCGGCATTCATGCGATCTTCGGAGCGTTCATTATTGGAATTGCAATCGGGGATTCGGTTCATTTAAAAGATAATACGAGACAAATCATTCATCAATTTGTATCAAATATATTCGCGCCGCTCTTCTTTGTCTCAATCGGTTTACGTGTAAACTTTATTGCAAATTTTGATATTGTAATTGTGTTAACAATTTTGTTTTTAGCGTTCACCGGTAAAGTTGTTGGATGCGGATTTGGTGCCTATTGGAGCGGTTTAAATAAAAATGAATCAATGGTTGTTGGTTTTGGGATGAACTCAAGAGGTGCGATGGAAATAATTCTTGGAATACTTGCTTTGCAAGCGGGATTAATTCACGAAGAAGTTTTTGTCGGTTTAGTGATTATGGCGTTGTTCACTTCAATTTCAAGCGCGCCGTTTATGAGTTACTTTTTAAGGGAGAAAGATCATACGAAATTCATGAACCTTATTAAAGAACGTTTTATTCTCTTTTTGAATGTAACGGAGAAGAAAGAAATCATATCAAAGCTTGTTGAAACAGCTTCTAAAGAACTTAACATCAATAAAGATGTAATCTTAAATGAAGTGCTCAAGCGCGAGAAAACATTTCCAACGGGAATTGCAAATTACCTGGCGATTCCGCACGCAAAATTAAAAATCAAAGAACCGTTTATTGGTATAGCAGTAAATAAAGAGGGGATCGACTTCGGCGCAGCGGATGAATTACCAAGCAAGATCATCGTTCTGCTTTTAACGCCGGAAAATATTAATGAAATTCAGTTACAACTGCTTGCTGAAATAGCAGCGAAGTTTAGGGACAAACAAGAAGTCGAAAAACTTCTTCTTCAGAATAATCCAAATGAATTTTATGAAGCGTTAAAAATGATTACTTAACTCATGTCACACAGTTGCCAATAAAAATTCGCTCCATCTTAATCGTATACGTTTTTTAGCCAACTAACACAGATTCTGCCAAAGGGTGACATGTAAGAAAAAGATTAAAACTAAGATTAAGAGATCAATTCAACCTTTTATGTAACTTCAGTTACTTGCTTAAATTCCCATTAATTTTTCCGCAGAAGTTCGAAGCACTTCTTCAGATTTGGCAAAACAGATTCTGATGTACTTACTTTCCGTTCCGTTTGAATAAAAAGGCGAGAGGGGAATAACTGCAACTCCTATTTTGGTTGTTAACCATTTCGCAAATTCCATATCAGATAATTCTGAAATATTAGAATATTCCAACAACTGAAAATATGTCCCTTTGGAAGGAGTTAAGGAGAATTTAGAATTTAACATCAATCCGTTAAAATAATCTCTTTTTTGCTGATAGAATTTTGGGAGTGCAAAATAATGTTCTTCGTCTTTCATCATTTCTGCAAACGCAAGTTGGATCGGAGTGTTTACACAAAAAACATTAAACTGATGAACTTTTCGAAATTCAGCGGTTAATTGTGCAGGTGCTAAAACATAACCCATCTTCCAGCCGGTTGTGTGATACGTTTTTCCGAATGAAAAAACTATGAGTGAACATGCAGCCAATTCCTCGTACTTTGCAAAAGAAAGATGTTCCTCTCCGTCAAAAATTATATGTTCGTAAACTTCATCGCTTAAAAGAAGCAGATCATATTCATTAACTATTTTTATTAACTCTTCAATATCATTTTGTCTGAGAACTGTTCCGCTGGGATTATGCGGCGTGTTCAAAATTATAATCTTTGTTTTAGATGATAGAAGAGAACGAACTTTAACCCAATCGATTGAAAAATCTTTCTCATCTAAATTAATTGGAACTGGAATACCGCCATTCAATAAAATGGAAGGGAGGTAAGAATCGTAAGCCGGTTCAAAAAGAATAACCTCATCGCCCTTATGGACAAAGGCTGAAATGGCCGTAAATAGTGCTTGAGTTCCACCGGCAGTAATAGTTATTTCAGCCGAAGGATCATAAAATTTTCCGTAAAGTTTCTCCATCTTTTGTGAAATTGCTTCACGCAAAACCGGTACTCCCGGCATTGGTGCATACTGATTAAATCCATCTTTCATAAAGTGATGGACGTATTCAATAAGTTTATCGGGGCAATTAAAATCGGGAAAACCTTGAGAAAGATTTATCGCGTTGTGTTCTTTTGCCAAACCGGACATAACCGCAAAAATACTTGTGCCAAAGTTGGGAAGTTTACTCTTCATTTT
>JAVHOS010000327.1:0-28872 GCA_036170205.1 Ignavibacteriaceae bacterium
AATAAAAGAAATGAGATATGTTTTCGGTATGAACGTGTTTATCCGCCATAAAAACCTCGTCTGAAGAAGAGATAACTTTGGTATAGAACGAATTTTCCCTTTTAAGCAAAATAAAATATCTAAATTAATAAAAGCTTAGCGCCTCCAATGTTTTACAAGAAATACGACCCTAGCTTTTTCCGAACCTTAAAACTTTGCTAAAAGGTACTACAGAAAAATAAGCTACAAATTCTATCAACTAAAAAAAACAACCTGGAAAAATTCAACTATTCAAAGAACATTCCCGTTTTTGAGGGAATAATTAGCCTTAGCTGTTGTAAACATAAAAAGGAAATATTATTTATGCAAGAAATATTTTCGTTTTATGACAGAAATTTAAAATAAAAAAGCCGTCTTCGCTAGACGGCTTTTAGAGCATAAAGAAAACTTTCTTACATAGTGTAAGTAATTCCAGCCCCAAAGTATGGGAAGTAACCAACTCGCGCTTGAACAGCAAAGTTCTGACTTAACCAATAATTGAAACCCGCTTGACCACTATAGAAAAATCCTCCGACAGTAACTGTAGGGTCGCTAAAACCGGAAGGTTTTGTTCCATTCCATTTCCAGGTTGCCGAACCAACATTATATCCTAACGCAGCGCCAACAAAAGGATCAAATTTTGCGCCTGGAGAGAAATGGTAATTCCCTTGAACAGCGCCGATAATATTTGTGTAAGTCCATTTACCGCCGGTAGTAAAGAAAGTTAAATCTTCGCTTGTGCTTGCATAAGCGGCTAACAAACCTACTTGAACATGTTCATTGTAGTTGTAAAAGTTATATTCTACAGCAATAGGGATAGCGCCGGTACCGGTTAAACCGCCGCCGCCATATCCGGCTAACAACCCTAAACTGGATTTTCCGGAAAATTGACCGAATGAGAATGAACTAACCAAAAGAACAAAAGCAAAAACAGCAGTGAACTTTTTCATTAAAAACTCCTGTAAATTATGGATAATAATTATTTTTCATGGTCTTCATAGCTCCTTAACACAGGTTCTATGAAAACCGCGTGTAAATTTTGTTATATTTTTTATTAAAAACAAGAATCTCGTGCCCTATATTTTACTTATTTTATTTTTAAAAGTTGAGGGTGAAATTTCGTTGACAAATAAAATTGTCTCAAAAACGGTTCAAAGTCAATCAAAAACTTCCGATAAAATTTGTATTTTAGAATTAAAGAGTCTTAGAAATTTCAGATTAATGTAGAACCCAATTATTGATGCAAAACGAAATTCAAAATATACCGGAGAATTTCTCGGCGATCTTCATCCGCTCAGACAAAGAATATCAAAATATTATTTTCCTTTCTCCATCCATAAAAAAATACTTCGGTTACTCTTCCGAAGAAATTATCAGCAGCCCTAAATTACTCTTCAAGAAAATAGACGCAGCCTATTTTAGCGAGGTAAAGGAGTTTTTCCGCAGCCTTAAAAAAGGTCTGCCTGCCGTTGTTGATTTTAATGTGATAAAAAATGAAAACGAAAAGTACTTTCTTCGTTTTAGAGCGATACCTTATTACGAGGAAGGGAGCGTTAAATATTTTGATGGAATAATGTTTGAGATTTATGATGAAATTAATCAAAAAGCGTTGCTCGAAGAATCTGAAAAACAACTAAAAATTCTGTTTGAGACGGCGGAAGACTTAATATTTATTTTAGACGGCAGCGGAAATTTTGTTCTTGTAAATGCAAACGGAGCGTTGGCGCTTGAATACTTAACAGATGAAATGAAAGGCAAACATATTCTTTCTTTCATTGATGAATCGACCAAAGGTTCATTCATAAAAGCTTTTCATCAATTGCTGGCATCTTCTTCCGTTCAGACTTTTGAAACCAGATTCTTAAGCAAATATGGGAAGAGTATCATTTTTGAGTTGAACACAAGAACAATTTTTGATGATTACAAAAAAATTATCGGCGTAATAGCAATTGGCAGAAACATCACTTCGCGGAACTCATTGGAAGATACGGTAAAAGATTTATCTCATAAATTAGTTGAAGCCAGACGAATTATCTCCGTTGAACGCGATCGCGCTAAGCAGAGAATTTCGGTGCTGGAAGAATTGAACAGACTAAAAAATGAATTCGTTTCAAACATTTCTCACGAGCTGCGTACGCCGTTAGCATCTATCATCGGATTCTCCGAAACCATTGATTCCGATACTTCGATGCCGGAAGAAATGAGAAAAGAATTTAACAAAATTATATTGGAAGAAGCGAAACGTCTCGCAAATTTAATAAATGATGTGCTCGATATTTCCAGAATTGAGGGAGGAAAGATTGTACTCAATAAAACAGAATTTGACATTAATGAAATTTTAAGAAACTGTGTTGAAAAAATTCGCCCGAACGCTAAAACAAAACGGATTACTCTCTCTGTTGATATACCGCCGGAAGCGGTTTTAGTGTTAGCCGATGAAGAGAGAATTACTCAACTTTTTGAAAATCTTTTGGCAAACGCCGTTAAGTTTAATGTTGAAGAGGGACGCTTAACAGTGTTGGCTCAAAATCTTTTTAAAGAATACGAAGTGATAATCAGTGATACCGGCGTAGGAATTCCCGCGCAAGACCTGCCGTTTATTTTTCAGAAATTTTATAGGGTAAGCAGACCGGGTACAGAAATTCCCGGAACCGGTTTAGGACTTGCTTTGGCAAAACAAATTGTTGATCATCATAAAGGGTTGATTACTTTGCAGAGTGAAGAAAACAAAGGAACTACGTTAATCATCAAATTACCCTTACTAAATTATCAAGGATAACGCATTGAAAAAATTAATCTACATTGTTGACGACGAACCGGCAATTGCAAAGTTGCTCTCGTATTGGGTGCATGACAAGTGGGATTATGCCGTCGAGATTTTTACCGATGGAGAACAGGCGCTTAAAAAACTTTCGGCTAAACCTGATTTAATTTTGCTCGATATTATGCTTCCCGGATTGAACGGCATAGAAACATTAAAAAAAATAAAACAATACGATGAAAACCTTCCAGTAATTATTCTTTCTGCCCAGGGAAGAATTGAAACCGCACTCGAAGCGCTCCGAAATGGCGCTTACGATTATTTCCCGAAGCCAATCGATACGCAGCGCCTTGAACCGGCAATTAAAAATGCAATTAAAAGTTACGACTTAACGCGCGAGGTTCAAAACTTACGCGAAAATGTTCACCGTGAATTTAAATTTGAAAACATCATTTCCGCTGACGGTAAAATGCAAGACGTTTTCAAACTTGTAAGCAAAGTGCTTAATAATGATATAACTGTTTTAATTCACGGAGAGAGCGGAACCGGTAAAGAATTAATTGCTAAAGCGATCCACTATAATGGAATCCGCAAAACAAAACCATTCATCGTAGTTAACTGCGCTTCAATTCCGCGTGAACTTTTAGAGAGTGAATTATTCGGACACGAAAAGGGTTCGTTTACCGGCGCCCACCAACGGAAGCTCGGCAAGTTCGAAATTGCAAATGAAGGAACAATTTTTTTAGATGAAGTAGGCGAGCTTGAAATGATGCTTCAAGCAAAGTTGCTGCGCGTTATTCAACAAAGAGAGTTTGAGCGTGTTGGGGGAAATGACTTATTAAAAACCGATGTGCGAATTATCTCCGCCACAAATAGAGATTTGCGAAAAGCAGTTGAGAATAAGGAATTTAGAGAAGACCTCTATTATCGTTTAAATTCATTTCCGATAAACATTCCACCGCTGCGGCAGCGCAAAGGAGACTTGCTCGTTCTCGCTGATT
Organism: Ignavibacteriaceae bacterium; assembly: GCA_036170205.1. Classification (GTDB taxonomy): domain Bacteria; phylum Bacteroidota; class Ignavibacteria; order Ignavibacteriales; family Ignavibacteriaceae; genus UBA1563. The sequence continues at coordinate 3,781 of JAVHOS010000327.1, forward strand.
ATTTTTTTAATCTTTGTAAAGCAAAATTAGGGAAGGACACAAAAGGTTTTTCTAAACGAGCGTTAAAATTAATTTATGATTATGACTGGCCCGGCAACGTTCGCGAAATGGAGAACACCATTGAACGCTGCATCATCGTCTCAGACACTAATACCATTGATGTTGAAGATTTTCCGGCACACATAAAAGTGTTTGATCAAAGCCGAACGTATGGAACTTCGACCGGATATTTTACCGAAGATGTCATCGTTCCTTTTGAAAAAATTAAAGAAGAAGCTGTGCGGCATGCTCTGAAAATTACAAAAGGAAATATTCTTGAAGCCGCTAAAAAATTGCAACTCGGCAGAGCTACCATCTACCGGTTGATTGATCGCTATAAAATTGATAGCAAAGAATTTGAATAAAAACTAAATTGCAATAAGAAAAAAGGAGAAATATGGACTTTATTAAAGAAAGTTTCGAAGAAATTGTTGTCGAAGTTGTAAATCTTTCACGCGCAACTTTAAAAGAAGCGGAAGAATTTAAAAAAATTCTCACCCAGGAAATTGAAGGCGGTTCACGGAAAATGGTTGTTGATCTTTCCGAATGTGAATTCATTGATTCAACTTTTCTCGGCGCGCTTGTCGTTTCATTGAAAAAAATAACTTCGTTGGGCGGAGATCTTAAATTGGTTGGATTTCAACCGGCGGTTCATTCCATGTTCGAGTTAACAAGAATGTATCGTGTGTTTGAAGCTTATCCATCCAAACTCGAAGCCATTCAAAGTTACGGAAAGAAAATTTAACGCCAATGCCATCCGAAGATTCAAAAACAATTCTTATCGTTGATGATGATGTTACGATAAGAAAACTGCTTGGCTTCCATCTTAAACAAAAAGATTATCGAGTAGTCGAAGCTTCGGATACTTCGCTCGGGTTTAAAGCGCTCGAAGAAAACAAAATTGATCTGGTCTTATGCGATGTAAGTATGGAAGGGATGGATGGATACACGTTTTGCGGGAAAGTTCGAGAAAATGAAAAGTATAGAGTCCTTCCGTTTATTTTTGTCACCGCAAAAACAAGTTTTGAAGACAAAGAAAAAGCCCTTGCTGTTGGTGGAGACGACATAATAACAAAACCATTTGTTGTTCCTGAATTATTACTTAAAGTTCAAGCGCTTCTTAGGCGGGCTGAAATTTATAAAGCTTACGGCGCTAAAAAAAATATCCAGGAAACCATTGCTGAAACTGTTCCCAAAATCGTTTTAGTTGATGACGACATTTCTCTTGCAAAACTTTTTCAGTATAATTTAAATAAGTCGGGATTTTTATGCGAGATTGCAACCGGAGCAGAAGAAGGATTCAAACTTGCTAAATCAATAATTCCCGATGTGATCATCTCAGACATTATGATGCCTAAGATTGACGGTTTTAAATTTCGTTCTATGGTTATGGGAGACCAGGAATTAAAATCCATACCGTTCATATTTTTAACCTCAAAAGGAGCCGAAGACGATATTCTTCGCGGATACGATCTTGGAATTGCAGACTACGTTTTAAAAACTGCAGGTCCCCGAGTTGTTGTTGCAAAGGTTAATGCTACTATTAAAAGTTTAGGCAAAGCGAGACAAAAAGTAGTTTCGGAATTGCAAAATGCCGCCGATTCGATGAAAGTGAAAGTTGTTCCTGATGGATTCCCTTCCTTCCCCGGTTTCGACATACGCCATTGGCATCAAGCTTTTTCCGGTATTCCGGGAGGAGATTTTATAGATTATTTCCCGCTGGATAACGAAAACTTTGCGGTTGTGCTTGGAGATGTAATGGGGAAAAAATGGGGCGCTTGGTACTTTGCAATTGCCTACGCCGGTTACGTACGAAGTTCGATCAGAGTTGCATTACAAAACGCCAGCGAATATACTCCCAGTATTATTTTAAGCAAGGTAAATCAATTAGTTTATCAAGATGCAAAGATTTCCGAGGTCTTTACAACACTTTCAATTATCATTATAAATAATCGAACTAAAATTGCCAAATATTCCGGCGCAGGTGATTTACCTGTAGTCTTTAAAAACTCGAAAGAAGGAACAGCCAGTCTGGTTCAATCAAAAGGAATGCTGCTGGGATTCTCATCGAACGGATTTTTTGAGGATAAAGAAATAGCGATGAATGAAAACGATATGCTTGTTCTTTTCACAGATGGTATAATTGAATCCCGAAATCAAAACGGCGAGCCGTTGGAAGCCGAGGGTTTAGTGAAATTAGTGCGGGAGTTATCAAATCCCGAAGATCCACTTGGTGTATTAAAAAGTCAAATCAGTACGTTTACAAATCAAAAGTTTGAAGACGATACAAGTCTTATTATGATTCTTGCCAAATAAAATCAGTTTATTCATTTTCCCATTTACTATAAAAACACAATTGTGATAAAAATTCCTTGTGTGATGCCTCTCAAGAAGTTATATTTCGTCCGTTGATATTTTTACAGGTAAGGTAATGAGCTATTAACAAAACCCACGGGGTCTCTTATGGATCAAATTAGTTCAGTGCAGGAAAAAGTTCAAGCAGGAATTTCGGTTAACCTTAAAAGACCGATTTTTCTAAAGTACATATTTTACCCATTCCGGGCAGGTATGTTCGGATTTTCGCTTTTTTTTACTACGATAGTTATTTCTAAATATATTGGCTTCCTGGTAAAAAATTCGAATGAATTTGTTGTAGATATTAGCGATGTAATACTCTCGTTACTCGGTTTTATTTTGCTCTGGTTGATTAAGTTGTTGGAGAATATTAAAGCGGCGCACCACAACAACTAAATGGATGCACATTAATTAATAAACCGTGCAGGTCTAGATGTGTTTTCTTCAAACTTCGATTTGATAGTTTATCAATACTCTAAAAGATGGACTTGATAAGGGCTTAATTCTACAAATAACCCGGAGTAGAGGGCTTCATTTGCTGATCTGATGTACTCTTCACCGTTCCAAAGATCGGTGAGCACCAGAAGTTCTTCTGAACCGGAAGGGTGTATTTTGATTCTCCCCTGAGATGAAACATGGGAGTAATTTACAACTACAAGACAATGATTGGAATTGTTAGTCCAATGCCAGGTCAATAAATTTTCATAAGTGTGATCTCGTTCCCAACCGGGCAGCGCTTCCTTTAATTCCCAACTTCCCGCAGAAAAGATTTCATTTTTAGTAATCCGGAACAATTTATCATAAAAAGATGAAACCGCTTGATTTTTAACTTCTTTCGGTTCACGCCCAAGTTGAATCGGTAATTTTATTTTCTTTCCGTCAGTCTGACCATCAAAAAAGAATCGCATTCCGGGAATTGTGGAAATAATTACAGCAGCCGCAAAAGATTTTTCCATCCCCAGCGAATGGATCACTCTCTCTTCATCATGGTTTTCTAAGAATCTTGATGATTTCAATTGAAACGACATATCAGCCCGCAAGTGGTCACGAATATTTTTTGGCGTTCCGTCTTTCAAGCGATCCAACAATTTTTTATCGTAGGTAAAATCAAATCCTAATTGCTGCAAATCCCATTCTAAATTCCAGTAGGCTTCAGCAAGAAAGAGAAAATCAGGATGAGATTTTTTTACTTCAGTTATTGCTGACCGCCAAAACTCATCCTGCGGTTTTGGAAAAAGATTTTCATCGATAACTCCGCGCCAGGTATTTCCGAAAACATTATTTAAGGTAAGCATTGCCATATCACAGCGAACGCCGTCGCACAATTCAGCTATATTGAGCAGAGTGCCGGTTAAAAACTCCCGTGCTTTTAAATTAAAATAATTTAATTGAATGGTATCCGTCCAAGCTGGAAAAAAAGGATCGCGTCCGTGAGCGAATATTCTGTGTGGCTGCTGAATTGGTCTATAAAAAGTGTGTCGATCCGAGGAAAGAATTTCTTCTGTTGTTTCTAAAAAAATATCGGGATGAGTTTTTAATAAAACGGTTTCGGCGCTAAAGTGGTTTGGAACAAAATCAAGCAAGAGTTTGATGTTTAAATCATTCAGAGTTTTTTTTAGTTGAAGTAAATCTTTCTTTATTCCGAGTTCCCGATTGACTTCATATTTATCGATTGCGTATGGCGATCCGATAACATCTTTTCTCTGCCAATCTTTTAAGCTTCTGTTGTATGATTGAATTAAATATTCTTCAAAGCAGCATCGGTCTATCAGTATGTCCGTGGTTTGCCAGATACCCATTAACCAGACAATTTCAATTCCATTTTCAGCAAGATTTTCCCAATAAGAAGAGGGAATGTCGGCAAGAGTTGCTCTCTTTCCATCGGCATCATATCGCTTTACAAGCAGTCGTATATTTATTTCGAACAGTTTTGGATTTTTCATTTTACCAAAAGTTATAACGAAATTGAATTAATTGCTTTAACCAAATCGCCGGCAATGTGCAAGGAAATTACCCGCCTGTTTTTATTTGCCAGCGCATTAAAATCACCTTGCGCCTGAGCAGTTATTAGTACGCCAAACGAATATCCTTGCTGCGGAACATCAACATCATTATTAATTTCATTTTTAATTTGGATGAACAATCCGTTGTTTTTTCCACCTTTGTGCAACTGTCCGGTTGAGTGGAGAAACCGCGGTCCAAATCCAATAGTAGTTGCAAGTGAATATTTAACGGCGATTTTATTTCTTAGCGTTTGCAATGCGTTGTTCACTTCACTTCCGTATTCCGTAAAAGACATTAGTGAGACGTAATCATGTTCATCAGCTTGAGAGAGAAATTTATTTAAAGCGGATTTGATCGAATCAGTTTTCTCGAACTGATTGTTATTATCGATTAACGAGACCGCTCCCTGGGTAATTGCAGCCGGAGTATCTGGGAGTTTTCCGTTAGCTTTGTAGGTTTTCAAACTTTCGCCCGCCAACGTTTTTGCAAACTGCACATCAGGCTGATTGAAAGGATGAATCTTTAATACCACGCTCGAAAGAGCAGTGGCAATTTCCCATCGATAAAATTCTTTTGCTAATTGATAGACATCGTCGAGTTCAAAAACGAGCGCCGGTTTTTGAGCTGCGATTAAGTCTGAGGCAAACCTGTCAAGGTTTAAGTTGTCATCATCACTAAGTTTGATAAAAATATAAACCCGGTCATCTTTATAAAAATCAACCGGTGAAATTTTTTCATCGCAAATAGGTAGAATTCCTTTACCGTCTTTGCCGGTACTTTCAGCAACTAATTGTTCAACCCATTGCGGAAAAGAAGAAAAACTTGAAGAGACGAAGAAAGTTATTTTATCTTGCCCATTCTCGTACAATTCGCCAAGTGCAGCGCCAAGAATAAAACCCGGATTTTTTGCAGCTTCAACATACGATTGGCATTCATCAGCAATTTCTTTTGCATTTATTAAAAACCTCTCAACATCAATTCCCATTAAAGCAGCCGGAAGCATGCCAAAGTAAGTTAATGCAGAATATCTTCCTCCAACATCATTTGGAGTTGAAAAGATTTTTCTGAACTTCTTTTCATTTGCAAAGTTTTCCAGCCAGGTGTTTGGATCAGTTAGCGCAACAAATTGTTCGCCGGGATTTTTATTAAACTTACTTACCTCGTTATAAAAGAAATAAAAGAAAGACATCGTTTCAATTGTTCCGCCCGATTTGCTTGCAACGATGAAAAGCGTTTTGGATAAATCGTAAGTATCAGCAATGCGTTTTACATTTAGCGGATGAGTATTGTCCACAATTTCAAGTTTTGGATAACCAGGTTTTGAACCAAAAGTTTTTGAAAAAACTTCGGGTGCTAAACTGCTTCCGCCCATTCCCAGCAACAAAATGTTGGTGTAATTATTTTTTATATCATCGGCAAATTGTTTCAGTTCATCATATTTGTCGAGCATTTTATAAGGTTTATTCAGCCAGCCAAGCCGGTCTGCTAATTCTTTTTGTTCAGCGGGATTTTCTTTCCAAATAGCCGGATCGTAATTCCATAAACGCGATGGAATATGCTGATCCTGCCAAAGTGAAAGCCGCGCTTCTACTTTGTTTGATAATTCGTTACTTAAATGAAAACTTACTTTTTCCATTCGATCCTCAAATTCTGTTTGATTATTTTTTCCATCTGAAACTTACAAAAATTATTTTTTTGTTACTTTAGAAAGAACAATAATTTTTACTTATTTAGAGAAGAGAAAATAGATATGAAATTGGCAACTTTGTGTTATGTTAAAAATCGGCAAGAAAACACCACTTTAATGCTTCACCGGATAAAGAAAGAAAATGATGTGCACGAAGGAAAATGGAACGGACTTGGCGGCAAATTTGAACGAAGCGAAACACCGGAAGAATGCGTTATCAGAGAGATAAAAGAAGAATCAGGTTTAACCATAGTTGATCCAAAGCTGAAAGGATTTATCACTTTTCCTTTATTCGACGGGGTGTACGATTGGTATGTTTTTATCTTTGTGGCAGAAAATTTTTCCGGTGAACTTATTGATTCAGACGAAGGAAACTTAGCGTGGATTCCGAATGAAAAATTGACGGAGTTAAATTTGTGGGACGGCGATCAGATTTTTATGGAATGGCTTGCCGAGAACAAATTTTTCAGCGCAAAGTTCTTTTATGAACATAAAAAGCTTGTGCGATATGATGTTTCATTTTACTGATTCAATATCTAACTTAACAGTAACCCTTTACCTTTTTAAGAAAGCAGACAAATGTACAAAGTTTTAATCTTCATCATCATTCTTACCGCAGGTTCGATCGGGCAATCATACAAGCAAGTTAAAATTTATTTAACCAATAAGGAAGACATTCGTACTCTTCAATCATTTAACATCACGGTAGATCATTCGTATCAAACAAGAGATAATGCAATTCTTACCTTTTTAAATGAGGCGGAGTTTAACCGCTTGGCGATGTTAAATTTTCAGTATGAAGTTTTGATTGATGATTGGAAATCTTATTATGAAAAAAGAGAGAGGATGAATGCATTCCAGAAAAACTCTGCGATCCGGGAAAGTAAAAACCAATTTGGTGTAACAAATTTTAATTTCGGTTCAATGGGCGGATACTATACTTATGATGAAGCGCTTCAGAAATTGGATGAGATGAAATCACTTTATCCTAATTTGATAACGGCAAAAAAGGAAATTGGAAAATCGGTTGAAGGACGTTCTGTCTTTTCGGTAAAAATTTCCGACAACCCTGATGTTGATGAAGATGAACCCGAAGTGCTTTATACTGCGTTAATCCATGCCCGCGAACCGGAAAGCATGATGCAGATGATTTACTTTATGTTTTATCTTTTGGAAAATTACGGCGCTGATCCGGAAGCAACATATCTTGTTGATAACCGCGAACTTTATTTTATTCCGATTATTAATCCCGACGGTTATGTTTATAACCAAACCCAAAGCCCCAACGGTGGCGGAATGTGGCGCAAAAACAGAAGAAACAATGGCGGCGGTTCTTTTGGTGTTGATCTTAATCGAAACTTTGGTCCATCATATTATTGGAATGCTCCAAACAGTGGCTCAAGTTTAACTCCATTAGATGAAACGTACAGAGGAGTATCACCATTTTCAGAACCAGAAACAGAAAACATCGCTAATTTTATAATTGGTCATAAATTTAAGAACGCATTAAATTATCACACTTACGGCAATGATTTAATTTATCCATACGGCGCCTTAGAGATGGAAACCCCCGATTCGGTTATCTTTCGAGAGTTTGCTGCAGACATGACAAAGCTTAATCGTTATACTACGGGAACCGATATGAGCACAGTCGGATATTCTACCCGCGGAAACAGTGACGATTTTATGTACGATGGCGATACTTCATCGATTGGTAAAATATTAGCGATGACACCGGAGGCGGGGAACGGAACAGATGGATTCTGGCCCCCCGAAAACAGAATTTTTCCTATTGCTGAAGAAAATCTTTTTCCGAATTTATATTACGCATGGGTTGCAGGCGGATATGTTTCGCTCGCCGGTTATTCGTTCGATAGAGAAATTGTTATGCCCGGGGAGATGGCGAGATTATCTTTCGTAGTGAAAAACAAAGGATTAGGTGATGCAAAAAATGTTTTCGTTTCACTGAAAGCTGATACTTCAAAAATTGCATTATTTACCGAGTCTTCGATAAGGAATCTAAATTCAAGAGAGAGCGGTAACAATTCTGCATGGTTTGCGTTAAATTCAAATTTAAAAAATGGAGAGATAGTGCGATTCTTTGCATCCACTACTCTTGTTGATCCTTCATTATATGTTCCGATGTCGGTTGATACAATTTTTCTTACCGTGGGTAAAGCAAATATCGTTTTCAAAGATACTTCTTCATCTCCATCAATTAAATGGAATATCACTTCAAACGTAACACAAAAATGGGATGTTACATCAACTTCCTATAACTCGATCCCGAATTCATTTACCGACAGCCCTAAAGGAAATTATGAAAATAATGCTGCCGTTGTGATGACGTTGAAGGATTCGATTAATCTTTTAGGTGTTGCTAATCCCAAGCTGGTTTTTTGGACAAAATTTGATTTGGAGAATGATTGGGATTGTGGAAAAGTTGAAATTTCTTCAGACCTTGGAAAATCATGGGTTGCGGTTGGAGGAAAGTACGCTAACACTGCTGCGGGGCAGGGAAGACAATTCCCGGTCAATTCTCTTTTATACGACGGCGCTCAAAAAGAGTGGGTGAAAGAGGAAATCGATTTAAATGCATTTGCCGGAAAACAAATTAAAATTCGGTTCAGCGTTCTTTCCGATGAATATGTGCAGAAAGACGGCTGGTATTTAGATGATATCAGTATAGTTACCTACGATAATTTAACTGCTGTTGATGGAAAAGGATTAAATGCACCTTTCAACTTTTCACTATCGCAGAATTATCCGAATCCCTTCAATCCAAGTACAATTATTCATTACCAAACAGCAACAACAGGGTTTGTCTCTTTGAAAATATTTGATGTTCTTGGAAATGAAGTTGAAACGTTGGTAAATGAAGTTGAAGCAGCAGGAAACCATACGGTTCAGTTAAGCGGTGCAAAGAGCCGCTTAGCCAGCGGTGTATATTTTTATCGTTTGAAGACGGTAGATTTTTCCGATACAAAGAAAATGGTTTTGCTGCGGTAAATTTAATTTTTTAGAGAGTCGAACCGGACGGTGAATTTGCTTCCTTTTCCTTTTTCGCTGATAACGGAAATTGAAGCTTTGTTTAGTTCAACGTATTTTTTTACGAGCGCCAGACCGAGTCCGTTTCCTTCAAATTGCCGCGAGTAACCGGTGTCTTCTTGCGAGAAAGGTTCGAAGACGTAAGGAAGATATTCTTCGGAAATTCCAATTCCCGAATCAATCACATCTACACATATTTTATTTAAATCATTTTTGTAGAGGCTAATATGGATATTTCCGGCGGAGGTATATTTGATCGCATTATCAATTAGATTAGCAAAAATTTGTTTAATGGAATAATAATCTCCATGGATGAAAGTTTCGTCTGTAGAATTCATGAACGTAAGCTCAAGTTTTTTGTTCTTCGCTTTAGCGTAGAATTCAAGTATCAAATCATCAAGAAGGTTTTTGTTCAAATCGATCTCTTCAAACTTAGTTTCAAAATTTCCCGATGCAATTTGAGAGATGTTCAGAATTAAGTCTATCGTACGGATTAATCTTTGCGCGCTGGAATCAATTATCTTGAACGCCGATTCAAGCCCGGCGGGAAGATTTTCTTCGATCTCTTCCTTTAACAAAGAAGCGAAGGTAACAATGTTGTTCACCGGGGTTCGTATCTCGTGAGAAATTTGTGCAAGAAATTCGGTTTTTAATTTGTCTGATTTTTCAGCATCCTCTTTTGCCTTAATCAATTTTTGTTCGAACGCTTTTCTTTCGGTAACGTCTCTTGCAATTCCTTGAACGGCAATCGTTGTTCCGCCTTTAGTTATTATAGACGAAACGGTTTCAATATAAATTGAATCTCCGTTTTTTCCCTTTCCGCGCAGTTCATAAATTTGCCCCGGAAGAGAATTACTTTTAAGCGGCTCGATAGAATTAAAATAGTCAACAAGTTGTTCTGCAGGAAAAAGATCAGAAAGATTCATTTTCTCAAGTTCGTTCTGCCGGTAACCGAATAAGTCAACAAACGTTTGATTGACATCGGTAAAATTCCCCTTTAGATCGTGAATAAAAACAAGGGAGAGCGATTGGTAAAAAAGTGAGTGATACCGTTGTTCGCTTTCACGCAATTTATTTTCAATTTTATTTTTGTAGAGCGCCATCTCAAGCGCGCCGCGCAAATCTTTTTCTTCAAAAGGTTTTACAAGATAGCCGAACGGTTCGCTTGTTTTTGCACGGTCAATCGTTGGTCCATCGGCAAATGCGGTAAGATAGATAACGGGAATTTGATGTTTTTTAAAAAGAATTTCAGCAGTCTCCACACCATCCAAACTTCCGTTTAATTGAATATCCATCAGCGTTAAATCAGGCTTTGCATGTTCGGTAATTTTTAAGGCTTCCTCACCGCTGGAAACAACAGCAAAGATGTCGTATCCCAAATGTTGTAAACTGTTTCGGATATGTAAAGCAACAATGCTTTCATCTTCAACAATAAGAATTTTAGGTCTTTCGGAAAGAATAGATTTCATTTTATGAACGGTTTCTCAGATTGAATTAGAGGTTTACGCTATGTTGCTGAAGCTCCGGAAACTTAGGAATTGTAAATTTGAAGCTGGTTCCTTTTCCGTATTCGCTTTCAGCCCAAATCTTGCACTGATGTTTTTCGATCATTTCTTTGCACAAAATTAAACCGAGTCCGGTGCCTTCTTCGTTATTCGTTCCTTTGGTTGAAAAATGAGAATCGATGCGGAAAAGTTTGGAGAGGTCTTCGGTTTTTATTCCAACGCCGGAATCTGTAACTGAAACTTCAATAAAATCTCCGCGCTTTACAGACGTAATGGTTATGCTTCCACCTTTGGGCGTAAATTTAATGGCATTTGAAATAAGATTCTGAAATACGGAGTTAAGCATATTTAAATCGGCATTAATATGGAGCGATTTGGCAGCCTTATTTATAAGCTGAATGTTTTTATTGCTCGCCGATCTCTCCAATATTTTGAAAACATAATTAACTTCGTCGAAAAGATTAATCCGTTCCGCCTGGAACTCGATATTACTTCTTTGCATTCGAGACCAGTGAAGTAAATTTTCAATTAATTTATAGAGATTGTTTGAGGCGCCGTTAATATCCTGGGCAAGTTTTAATTTGTCCTTGTTATCAAGCGAATCAAACTCATTTAAAAGAAAATTAGAACAGCCAAGCAAACCTTGGAATGGGCTCTTAAGATCATGGGCAATTATCGAGAAGAATTTATCCTTGCTATTGTTAAGTTCCTGCAATTCTTCCGAATATTTTTTTATCGCTTCTTCAGCCCAAATCCTTTGGGTAATATCGATAATAAATCCTTCGAGGTATTTTTCATCTTGATTGCTGGAAGTAAGTCCAAAACCTTTGTCCAAAACCCATTTCTCTTCGCCGCTCTTGGTCAAAAGTCTATACTCACTTTGGTATGGCAGGTTATTAACAACACAAGCGTTAATTCGAGATACAACGCCTTCTTTGTCATCAGGGTGAATTAATGAGTTGAAAGAAATTTGTTTGTTTCCGATTAAACTATCAATTTTATATCCGGTAAGAGCAGAACAGCCGTCGCTAAGATAACTCATCGTTCGTTCGGCATCATTTTTACATCGGTAGGCAATACCCGAAAGATTATTAATAAGCGTTGAAAGTTTTCTTTCACTTTCCCGTAATAAACTTTCACTACTTTTTCTTTCCGAAATTTCTATTTCCAAATGTCTGTTGGTATCGGCAAGTTCGCGGGTTCTTTCAAGAATAAGTTCTTCAAGTTTTTCCTGGTGAAGATTTAAAGCGGTTTCATAATTTTTTCTTTCGGAAATATCCTGGATGTGAACCAGGTAACCAACCACATTAGCGGTTTCTTCAGGAAGAAGTGGGGAGATCAGTAAATCGACATAAACTTCGCCTGTTTTTGTAACGCGGTAAAGTTTATCTCTTTTAAAGAAGTCGAAATCAAAAAGCAGCTCAATTCTAATAGACTCTTTTCTTAAAAGTTTTTCTCTATCCGCATCAGATAAAAATGAATTGTAAAGAAGATTATATCCATCAAGTTCCAACATGGTTGAAAGTCCGAAAATTTTAAATGAAGCTTTGTTCATATGAACGAACGAGCCGTCCGGACCGAAGAAAATAATTCCGATAGGAGATTCTTCAAAGATGTTACGGAAGCGTTCAGCGCTAAGCTTAAGCGCTTCTTCTGTTTGAAGATGTTCTGAAATTTCTTTTTCGAGCTGGAGATTTACTTCGGTTAATTCTTTCGTCCGTTTTTCAACCAAGTCTTCAAGCTGGTTTTGAACTTCGCTCAAGTCAAGTTCGGTTTTTCTTTGTTTGGATACATTACGGAAAACAAGCACCACGCCGGCGATCTTTCCCTTTTCATCAATTATCGGGGCGGCGCTGTCGTCAATGGGAATTTCGTTTCCGGATCGTGTAATAAGAGAAATTTTTAATTGTAAATTATAAGAAGATTTTGTTTTGAGCACATGAAGAACCGGGTTTTGAACTTCTCTGTGTGTTTCTTCATTTATTAATTTTAGCGCCGACGAAATGTTTTTCCCGATCAGCTCCTTTTCCGACCACCCGGAAAGTTCTTCGGCAATTTTGTTTGCGAACGTGATCTTACCCTTTACGTCTGTAGTGATAACCGCATCGCCAATGCTTCTAAGCGTTGTAAAAAGCCATCGCTCATTCTCTTCTAATTTCTTTTCAATCGAATGTTTGTGTAAAGCAACTTCAATGGTTGAGTGAAGTTCTTTTGCTTCGAAGGGTTTTAGGATATATCCGTAAGGTTCGGCAAGTTTTGCCCTCTCCAAAGTTTTATCATCCGCGTAAGCGCTAATAAAAATTACCGGAATATTATATTCGGCTCTAATTTTTTTAGCAATGTCAATTCCATCGTTATCGTCTTTCAACATAATATCGAGAAGAATGAGATCCGGTGATTTCTTACTAACCACGGCTAATGCATCCTTCTCTGTTGAGACTATATCAAGAACATGATATCCGGAAGATGCTAACCGTGTTTGCAAATCAATTGCGATGATGCCTTCATCTTCCACAATTAGAATATTTTTCTTTTCCAACAATAGCTCCCACCCCCGTAATTAAATTTCGTTATACAATATTTTCCGGGTAGGTTTCAATTTTAAGCGGCAATAAAAAGCGCTTAAGTAACCCGGAGACCACATAAAGTTTAGTTAGAACCAAAGATGCATTGCTTAATGATGACATTCCACAATGTGTTTCAATCTTCAATCTTAATGCCCGCAGATCAATCATTTTTATTCAAATTTTTTTGTATGAACGTAAGCGATATACCAGGTTGATTATTTTTTCTATTTCCTCCTCTTTTCAAGAAGAATTCTAAAACAACCGTGATAATTTAATAATTTATCAATTCAAATTAACATACAAATTGAAGATGAGGGAAACTCTTTCCTTTTAAAGAGTGAGCTGCAGAGTGATTTTTATCCAATTTGAATTTGTCTTACTGCCAAATTAGTTTCTTGCCGTGAAGGGTTTTAGAAACGTTAATATAAAAGTAGCGCCGTTTTTATTTATCATTTCAAGGCTGCCGTTTAATTGTTTGGATAAGATATTTACAAGCGTTAGTCCAAGCGATTGAGTTTCCCTCGATCCCAAATCCGCCGGAAGCCCTACGCCGTTATCGCTAACAATTAATTGCAATTTGTCGTCTTCAACCGGCAGGAGTTTTATCATCATTTTGCCCTTGCGCCCATCGGAAAAAGCATATTTTAAAGAATTAGAAACCAATTCGTTGATGATAAGTCCGCAGGGAATAGCTGTATCCACATCAAGCGAAATGTTGCTGATCTCCACATCAACCTCAACCAATTTTGTGTTGATGTTGTAAGCTTTAAAAAGAGAGAGCGTCAAGTTGCTCACGTAGTCTTTAATATCGATATTGGCGAAATCGCGGGTTTGATACAATTTTTCATGGATGATCGCCATTGATTTCACCCGGTTCTGGCTGTCGTTAAAATATCCGCGGGATGATTCATCTTTTATAAATTCAGCTTGCAAAGTGAGCAAACTTGAAATTATCTGGAGATTGTTTTTTACGCGATGATGAATCTCTTTGATCATGATTTCTTTTTCTGCAAGAGAGTCCTGAAGTTGTTTTTCAGCTTTTATTCTTTCGGTAACATCAAGGGCAAGAACCAACCGCGCATCTTTTTCACCAAAGGTTATAGCGTGCGAAATAATTTCGGCGTCAATTAAAGAGCCGTCTCTTCTTATGTGTTTCCATATGCCGGCAACGTGCACATTTGGCTGCGGTTTTGATAAATATTCCAGAGCGGAAGGAACTTCGCTTTGCGGATAAATATCTTTTACACTCATCGTTAAAAATTCATCTTTGGAATAACCGTAATTTCTAATTGCCATATCGTTTACAGTTAAAAAGTGTAACGATTCTTTTTCATAAACCCACATCGGATAAGGATTACTCTCGAAGAGTGTGCGATACCGGGTTTCACTTTCTTCAAGAGCGGTTTGAATTTTTGTCCGTTCGAGTATCTCATTCAACAGTTCTTCGTTTGCTTTTTCGAGTTGAGAAGTTCGCTGCACAACTCTGCTTTCTAACTCATGGTTTAGCGAAACTATTTTTTCTTCTCTTTTTTTATTTTGATAAGCGTTGGCAAAAATATCGGCGATAACTTTTAGCAGTTGCAAGCTTTCCTTTGAAAACTCCCGCTTGTGCAGAATTGCATCAAAGCCAAGGAAGCCGATAAGTTCGTTCGAGTAGATCAAGGGAAGAATAACAATTGATTTGATCCTGGAGCGCTGAAGGATTTTTTTTAGCGATACTATCTCCTCCGGAAGTTGCTCAACGTCAGGAATATAAATTGTTTCGAAAGAGGTTAACTTTTCTTCCAGATAGCTTAATGAAGCTGATCCCATTTTTTGAGATTTAATAATTGACCGGGTTACTTCATTCCCTATCCATTCGTGCGATTTAATGTATGTATGCTCGTTCTCTGAACACAAAAAGAGGTAACTTCTCTCAACGTTAAAAAACATTCCGATCACTTTTAATGCGGCTGAAATGCCCTGATCGATTTTTGTTAACGGAATATTAATAAAAGCGGTGGAAATGGTGGCAATTAGTTTTTCGAATCTTGCGTTTAATTCAAGCGCTTCTTCGGTTTGTTTTATTTCCGTGTAATCTTTCAATGTTCCGAAGATGCCGGTTATTTTCTGATCTTCGCCCAAAACTTTTTTGCAATGCACCTCAACCCATTTGTAACTCTGCTGCTTTGTTAAAAAACGAGTGATCAATTTGGAATCTGATTTTCCCTTGTTAACAATGTGAGAGAAAAACCGGACGCTCTTCTCCTTTTCATCGTGGTGAAGATAGTCTGTCAGTTCAGTTTTCAAACTTTCTTCTACCGAAAATCCAGTTAGTTTTGTCCATGCAAAATTTAAGAAAGTCCAACGGTAATTTTCATCAAGTTGAAAAATAACTTCACCGATATTTTCAATCATCGAGTTGGAGCGTTCCCGGTTTACTTTAAGTTTCTCTTCGGCTAATGTTTGCTCACGGATTTTTTTAGCCAACGTAATATTTTCTTTTGTTAGCTCTTCCGAAATCAATTTATAATTTCGAAAACGATCTCCGAACCATCCGGTTAATCCTCCGATTCCAAGGGCGGCAAGATCAATTGGGAGTGATTGGATGAACAAATTTGGATTTGGCGAAGATGAAACGGGAGCTAAAAGGTAATTAAGAATTAAAATAACCAGTGCGGTAAAAATTCCTGTGTGTTTACCGGAGATCCAACCGGAGAAAGCGACGGGAACAAAACACAAAACAAATACCGTTACATTAAAAATCGGGAAGAAGAATCTTAACAGAAGCAGATAAATTAAAACGGATACTGTAATAAGTATCGGATTAATGAACTTAGCGGGGATTCTGCTTTTATTATTTTCCATATAACTTGTTTATCAAATTCAACAAAAGTTTGTAAGTAGAATAAAACGAATATCGAAAAAAAACAAATGATTCAATTAATATTTCCCCGAAGTTGCGATGGTTGATACCAACTCAATCAGTTCATTTTTATCAAACGGTTTAGCAAGATAATGTGTACATCCACCCGAAAGAAACTCTTTTTTGTCACTGTCCATTGCATAAGCGGTTACCGCTATAATTGGTGTATCTGCATATTGAGGCATCTTTCTGATTTCTTTTGTTACCGCCATTCCATCCATACCTACGCCGAGATTAATGTCCATCAGAAAGAAATCAAACTGTTTTTCGGCTGCTAATTTAAGCGCAGTTATTCCGTCTCTCGCGGTTTCTACTTTGCAGACTTCTTTTAGATATAATTGTACAACATTCTGATTGATAAAATCATCTTCAACGTACAATGCTACTTTCGGAAGCGCTTTATCTTTTTTACTTCCAATACTACTTTTAGGTTTAGGTTTTACATGAGGAACAACTTCGTCCAACTTTAAAGTATAATCTGAAGAAGGGAATTTAACCGTGAAAATTGAGCCGGCGCCCACGATACTTTCTACGGTAATCGAACCGTTCATCATCGCAATTATTTTTTTAGATATGGTTAAGCCTAAACCGGTTCCTTCAAAATTCCGCGCCATCCCTTCGCTAACCTGCCGGAATTCTTCCCAAATCAAATTAATTTTGTCGGCAGGAATCCCGATGCCTGTATCTTTAACTCTGATGAAAATCAAATCATTTTGTTGAGAAAATTCTTTTCCTACTTCAACGGTTATCTTTCCGGTTTCAGTAAATTTTATAGCGTTTGTTATAAGATTGCTGATCGCTCTTTTAAAAAGATTTTCATCGAGCAGCGCAAAACTTTCTTCACAGCAAACGATCGATTCTAATTGCAAATCCTTTTTAGCCGCATCAACAGTGAACGAATTAACGATTGAGTTAACCGCGGAAACCACGTTGATGTTTTTTCCTACGACCTCAATTTTTTCCGTTTCAGCTTTTGATAAATCTAATATTAAATTGAGCGTTTCGCTAAGACGTTTTCCCGATGTATAAATGGTTTGAGACATATCGGCAAATTCAGGGTCTTCAAGTGATGAAGAAAGAATTGTAGCGTATCCAAGGATTCCGTTTAACGGCGTTCTTAATTCGTGACTCATGTTTGCAAGGAAATTCGATTTTAACCGGCTCATTTCTTCCGCCTTTTCTTTTGCTGAAATTAACTCATTGATCATTTTTTTCTTTTCAGAAATATCTTCTTGCACCGAGAGGTATCGGATAACTTCTCCGCTTTTCGAAAAAATCGGTGAGATTAATGCAGAAACCCAATAGAGTTCTCCATTCTTTTTCTTGTTTCGAAATTCGCCGCGCCACTCTTTTCCGGTGGTGATTGTATCCCACAGTTCCTTGTATTCTTCTATGGGTTTTGTTCCGGAGTTTAAAATGCGCGGATTTTTGCCGATTAATTCTTCTGAAGAATAACCCGATAATTCGGAAGCTTTTGGGTTTGCATACTCTATGTCACCTTCAAGATTTGTTATAACAACTGCCACCGGGCTTTGTTCAATTGCGTAAGATAATTTGTGAACTTCTTCTTCGGAGTGTTTCCGCTCGGTAATGTCTTCATGCATAAGCACAACCCGGCGGACTTTTCCCTCTTCATCTAATACAGGCCAAATATATCCTTTAACCCATTTAGAGACCAAACCGGTTTTACTAACAAGCGAGGTCTTTTTCGGGTCGTATCGTATTGCCGGGATCTGTGTAAATTCTCCCGCAAATCCCTTCCTAATATATGTTATCAATCCTCCGGCAATTAGTTGTTCGTCTTTTAAAATATTATAATAACTTAAAATCGTCTCCCGGTCGGCATCGGAGACATTCCACAATTTGCAAAAAGCGTCGTTAACGGTAATGGTTTGTCCTTCAGGGGTAAAAATTTGTGTGCTAAAGGGAGATTGTTCAACGAGTGCGCGGAATCTGATTTCCGATTCCTTTAAAGCATCAATCGCAGCTTTGCGATCGGTGATATCTTTTGAAATCGCTAAAATATTAATTGGTTTTCCGGTAACATCTCTTACAAACGAAGTTGTTCCTTCCACCCAGATTTTTGCACCGTCTTTCCGATATTGTTCTGTAATAAAAACTTTGCTTCTGTTTGGATCGGCAGTTCCGGAGAGTTCATTCGCCATTTCTTCTTTGTACGTCTGTTGAACGTTCTTCCATGAAGTTGGGCTCATGATATTCTCTAACGATAAAGCCATCATTTCGTCAGGAGTGTAACCGAGCAGATTAATGACTGAAGGGCTTACATAGATGTATCTTAAATTCATATCAAAGACAGCGATTGTATCGGCAGTATTTTCTGCAATTAGCCGATATTTCTCTTCGCTTTCGAGCAGCGCTTCTTCCATTCTTGTACGTTCGGTAATATCTCTAACCGTACCGAGAACCAGGTTTTTCCCTTCAATTTTTACGATGCTGCCGATGATTTCAGCAATAAATTCGGTTCCGTTTTTGCGCTGTAAATTAACGCGAATCGGAAGTCCCAATTTGCTGCTTCTACTTTCGTCGAAGACGCCTTGCGCTTGGGTTTCTGATCTCAAATCAAAGACGGTCATAGTTAAAAGTTCTTTTTCAGAATATCCAACCATCGAACAGAAGGCATGATTAACGAAAACATATTTTCCATCGGTATCAGCTAATGCAATTCCTTCGGTAGCCTGGCTGGCAATAGCTTTAAATTTTCTTTCGCTTTCTTCAATCAATATTTTGGCGGAAATTAATTTTTTTTCATATTGTTTTCTTTCAGTAATTTCGTGTCCTATCGCCATGGCTCCGATAATTTTATTCTCACGGTCGCGCTCCGCTACAAAATGAACTTCATAAACATGGATTCGACTATCGAGGTCAGAAAGGAAAATTTCTATTACTTCTTCGCCGCCAGACTCAATCACTTTAAAAAGTTTTTTTTGATATTGATCAAGAATTTTTGGCTGTGCAGAGAGATTTTCTATTGGAAATTTGCCTATAAGCGGTGCGCTGAAAAATTGTTTTTGCTCCTCTTCGTGATTTAGGTACACAGCGCGTCCCTCGAGATCATAACGAATAATATGGTCGGGAATATTTTCTGCAAGGGTGCGGAATTTCTGCTCGCTCTTTCGCAGCGCTTCCTCCGCAAGTTTCCGTTCAGTGATGTCTTCCACCGTTCCATCGTAGTAGAGTATTTTCCCTTCATCATTGCGAACAACGGTTACATTTTCTCTAACAGTAATTTCCGAGCCATCGGACTTTTTCCAATTGGCTTCAAGTCCAACAATTTTTCCTTCATTTTCCAGCCTTTCCTTGAAAAGTTTTCTTTCGTAGGAAGTATAAGCCTTCTCTTCTAAATTCACAGTTTTTATGTGCTCGAAAGATTTATAGTTCAACATCTTCAAGAGAGCGGCATTTGCGGCGAGTATTTGTCCGCCGGGGGTTGTTCGGTAAATTCCTATCGGCGAATTTTCAAAAAGCTGGCGGTACCGGGTTTCGCTTTGATGAGTTAGCGTCTCTGATTTTTTGCGCAGGATTAATCCTGATAGAATATCCACGACCGAAAGGAGGAAATCTTTTTCATACGTTTCTTCTTTGTGATGTTCCTCTAAATAAAGAACGACAAGCCCAAGAACTTTTTCACCGGAAAGTATTGGAATGTTATAATGCCCGTGCGGTTTCATCCCCGAATAACATATCTCGTGCCGTTCGTCTATACAAGCGCTGAATTGAATTTGGTGAGACTCTGCAGCTTTACCGCATAAACATTGCCCGACGGGAACTTGCAAACAAACAGATTGTAATTCTGTTGCAATATTATGATGAGCCTTTAGCATTAGCAACGATTGTTCTTCATCGGTCAGAAAAATTGCTCCTTTTTTTTCTGTACTTAAAAATGGGAGTGAACTTAGCACAACTAATATTTTCTGAAGGCTCTCTTCAAGTGGAATATTTTCGATAGAAATATTTAATATTTTATTTAACGATTCCTGAATCTGGTTGTTTCTTTCTTTTTCGAATTCCAACTTTTTACGCATCGTTATATCTCTCGATACCGCGAAAATTTCTATAGGTTTCCCATTGCAATCTCTCACAAAAGATAAAGATACATCAACCCAAACAGTGCTGCCGTTTTTACAATACTGTTCTATTTCGAGTGACCGTGTTCTGTTCGGAGCGGCGGTTCCGGTCTCTTCATTTGCAAGTTCTTCATTCAGCAGCGCATATGCCCGCTTCAAACTCTCAGGCGTGGTGTTATCATCCAACGTTTGAGTCATTGCTTCCTCAACGGTGTAACCGCGTTGTCTAAACACGGAAGGACTTACATAATGATAATTAAAATTAAGATCCAACAGGGCGAGCGTATCGGCGGTATTGTCGGCTAATAATCGATATTTAGCTTCACTTTCCTTCAGGGCGATTAAAGCTTTGCTTCTCTCTCCGAGAAGATGGATTTTTTCAAGCGCAATACTCATCTGCTTACTAACTGAGTTCAGAAAATCTAATTCCTCGTTTGTCCATTCCCTTTTATGGTGTGTTTCATTTAGAACCAGCAAATAAAATCCATCCGGATGAAAAGAAAAAGGATACCACAATCCGGTTTTAATGTTCATCGTTTCGTGCAGTATCTTAGCCGAGCCGTCTGTGAGAAGCACAGGATTAATATCATCATATTGGCTTATTTGATATTCCCCGGTTTTCTTCATAAGTAAGATTCCGTTAAGGAACACTTCAATCGGATAAGTTCCTCTGGTGGAACTGATGTCTGAAAAATCAGGATTTAACCATTCGCTGAAAGCATTAAGAGTATTAGATTTAAAAGAGACATCATAGATGAGACACCGATCAACATTGAGTGTTTCCCCCACAAGGTTCGTAGTTTTTTGTAACAGAACAGTGCTGTCTTCGGTAGAAATTATCGCGCCGGCAATTTCGTTTAGCGCGTTGGCAAAATGCAATTGCTTTTGAACGAGAGTTTGCATTTTTTTTCTGTCGGTAATATTCTGAGAAGCGATGAGGAGAACTTTTCCACCTTGATCGTCAGTCATTCGTGCGGTTTCTTGCACCCAAAGCACGGTTCCGTTTTTATGGATTTTTCTTAATTCCCACTGACAAATTACTTCCGGATTTAGGAAGCAATTTTGTAACTGATTTTCCACCAGAGATTTATCTTCTTCGAAAAATAAATTTGAAAGAGGCGAATCGATTAACTCCCGGAGCGAGTATCCCAATTCTTCAGTTACAAATTGATTAACGGAAACAATTTTACCGGAAGAATTTACGGTGAAATACATAACCGGAATATGGTCGTAGAGATTTTTATGTTTTTTTTCACTCGCAGCCAAATTTTCTTGAATCAGTTTTTGATCTTCAAGGAGGCTAAGCAGCGCTCTTCTTGAGCGTTCAGATTCTGCCAGAATGTTGTTAAGTTCCATAGTTATTTCCTTCGCGTTCTATCGCTTCAACGAAAAAAGGAGTCTCTCCAAATTTTAAAGAGAGCGTTATGTTGATAAATATTTCTTCGGGTTACCCAATTTTTGTAATAGTTGATTTACTTCTTGTTTAAGTTCGATCATCCGGTCTTCTCTTTCTAAGGTTACGTTATGCCAGCGCTGAAGCTCCTCAAGCTGCTGAAGGATTTTTTCTTCCGTACGCTTGCGTTCGGTTATATCACGTCCAACTAAAAAGATAATATTCCTGCCGCCCAATTCAATTTTATTGGCAGTCACTTCAACTTGAACCGTCGTTCCATCTTTTCGGCGCCATCGTCTTTCTCCCATTGATATGCCACGGCTTGATAATATATTTTGTTGGTAAGTTTCCACTTCAACCCGGTCGTGTGCAACAATATCAAAGAGCGTCAATGAGTTTATTTCTTCTTGTGTATAACCAAGGAGATTAAGAAAAGTTAAATTTGCCTCAACCACATGCTGAGTTTCAACGTCATACATATAGATAGCTTCAAGCGATTGTTTTAGGACAGTGTGATATCGTTGTTCGCTTTCTTTTAATAATTCTTCTGCTCGTTTGCGTTCGCTAATATCGGTTACCGAAGTAACCCGGACATTCTTTTCCCGGTAAAACATCGTTCTTCCGTGCACCAGACAGGGAAAAGTAGAACCATCTTTTCTTAATCCTATAGACTCGTAAGGTTCTTCATTATCTTCGGCAATGTATTTCCTTACCCGTTCTCTATCTTCCGGGATAAGCCATTCGAGCCCCGGTTTACCCACTGCTTCTTCAATTGTAAATCCGAACATTTTTTCCGCCATGAGGTTTTGTTCAATACAAATACCATTTGCAGAAATAAAGATTGCCTCGAAAGAAGCTTCACTTAAACCTCTGTATCTTTCTTCCTTTTCAAGCAATTCTTCTTGAATTTTTTTTAACGCACCTATAAATTGAATTCGGTCTATCGCCGATGCAACATGGCTGCCGATTGAGCTAAGATAATCTATTTCCGAAGGCGTAAGTTTTTTTAATCCTTCATTTCCAAAAGTGCCAAGTCCTAAAGATCCGATATGGTGTTCTACTAAAATTGTCGGTACATTTATGATCGTTCGGTTACCAAGCATTGCAACAATTTTTTTGTCGGTTCGCGGATCAGTCGCGGCATCTTCAATAATAACCGTATGTGTGGCGAGTGCGATTTCTTCAAGGAAAGGGTCACCTTTAATATGCAAAACCGGAGCCGAATTTTTTAAGATTGCCGCGACAGTTCCTCTTGATTCGGTTAAGGTCGCATATTCCAGTTTCTCATCGAAGAGATAAATCCAGACCGAAGCGATTCCGATAGTTTTATAAATCTCATCGTAAATAACGTCAATCACATCGGAGTAATTACCCGTTTTTTCCAAACCCCTGGAAATTCTGAGCAGAGAATGAATCTTACTATCACGGTCATTTAATTCTTCCTCAAAGATTTTCTGTTCGGTAATGTTTAGTGCAATACCGGTGATTCGATAAACTTCACCCGAAGCATCTTGAATTGGAAAAGCGCTATCACGTATCCAGCGTATCTTTCCATCCGGCCGGATTATTCTAAAAACTTCTTTGTAAGAAGCGTTAACCTGCCTTGTAAGCGCCGCTTCTAATACCCGGTTCCGGTCTTCAGGGTGAATAGCATCTATCCAGCTTTCGGGGGAGTCATAAAGACTTTTGCATGATCGCCCCCAAATATCTTCATAACTTGGGCTTATATAGAGTATCTTCTTTTTTGACGGGTCGGTCATCCAGAAAACCTCGTCAATGCTTTCGGCAAGTTGTCTAAATCTTTCTTCACTGGCTTGTAACGTTTTTGTTTTCCGCAGTACCCGATGTTGTAACGTACGGTTCCAAATAAGCAGAAGTATCAGCGATAAACCAAGGATACAGCCAAAGCTCAATAAATAGGTTTGATTCCTTTCCAACCAACCGGGAGTTGCCAATTGTCCGGTTAGCCACTTTTCTTTCATTTCTTTCAACTTACCTGATTTTTGTAATTCGGCAAGAGACTGGTTTAGTAATGCCAACAGGTTAAGATTTCCTTTGCGCGTTGCAAATGCAAAATTTTGTGGAAATAAATTCCCTTCAACCAATTTTATATTAGAAAAACCATATTTTGAGACCAACCGTATTCCCGCCTGTTCTGCACAGAACAATGCGTCAATACCGCCGACATTTAAATTCAATAGTCCGTCAAGTTTTGAATCATCAATATGTTTTTCAAAATCCGTTCTGTTCTGCAGAGTTGTTAAAGAAATATCGTGAATCTGAAAACCGACTTTGTGCATTGACAATGAATTTATATTTTCAATTTCCTCGTTTTGAACATTGCGGAAAAGAGCCTGCGTTACCAGGCTGTGCGGTTGAGAAAAATCAAATTGCAGAGCCCTTTCCTGCGAAATGATCATATTAATAATATCCACTTCGCCGCTTTCGAGAGCCTTTATTGCCGCAGGCCAGGTCATTGGAATAAACTCGAACGTAACTCCGGTTTTTTTTCCTATTTCAGTTAAGAGAGAAGGGGTAAATCCATCAGCTTTGTTTTCATCATTCAGGAATTCATAAGGTTCGTATTCCTTATCAATTGCAACTTTGTAGTTGGTTTTATTCTGTTGAGCTATAAGTTCCGAAGGAGCGAGAAAAAAGAGAGACAGGAGAAGCCACAAATAAGAACAAAGCGTTATGAATTTTTCTTGCGAACATATCAAGGCGGCTGCAAAAGCTAAACCTTTTTTATGATCTCTAAAAAATTCTGTTTGAGCTAAAACCCCGTGTTTGTTTTTCCCTGTCGTTTCCATAATTTTTTCCTATCTTCAATGATGAAGCCGAACTCGTTAGCAACACTAAGAGTATCGGAAAATTTTTGCAGAACACGCTATCCTTAGTAAAAGGAGTAGGAATTAATTCACTTTTTATATAGACCGCAAGTTGATAATTAACTTTGCTTACTATTAGGTTTGGGGAGAATACTCTAAAATAACCGTGCGTTGGACTTAAAGCCGAAAAGAAAAATAAATTAATTATTGATCTTGAAGTATTCATGAGGCAACTCTTTTGAATAAAAGACCAGTTGATTGAAGCAGAACAGTTGATTGGTTTTCACTTTTTTGAGACGACATCTCAACACCTTGTATTATTAAACCGAAACAACAAAACAAGCAAGACCAGCCGGAGCAAATTATTAAAAATTCGTCTATAAACAAATAAATTTATTTTTAATTTCTCTCGCTTTTATTGTTTGCTTTCCACCTCTATACTTGCGAGCAGATTGAGAAGTTGTTTTTTTTCAAAAGGTTTAGCAAGATAGTGAGAACAGCCTCCTAAAAGGAATTCTTTTTTATCACTTTCCATTGCATAGGCGGTTACAGCATATTTTCAAGTTCAATATCATTTACGGCGGAATTAACCTTAGAGAAATAATAGTAGGAGTAGAACAGGTAGTAGATCTCTCGATGCAAGTTGCAGCGGCAAGTGAAGAACAATCAAGCGCGG